>NZ_CP040749.1:3026666-3350833 GCF_006065315.1 Aureibaculum algae
TTCAAAAGTGAATTTAAGCGGCGTTGATATCATCAATAATTGATCTTTTATTCCAACCAATCTTTAAAATCTCGGACACGTTCTCTACTTACGATAATATCTTGATGCTGGTATGTGTTCAATTTAATTTGAAGGCGTGAATTAGTGTACGATATTATATCTTTAATCGCATTTACATTTACATAGAACTTACGACTGGTTCTAAAAAAGGTTTGCGGTTCTAACTCTTGTTCTAATTGATCTAAGGTTAAATCTATTAAATAATCTCTACCTTCCGTGGTATGGATATAAGTTCCTTTATTCTCGCTATAAAAACATTCAATAGTATCAATAGAAACCATTTTTAAATGTTGTCCAACCTTGATTGTAAAACGCTTTTTGTATTCACGTTCTAAGGGGTTAACCAATAATTTTTTTATATCATCAAAGTCAATAGCCACTTTTTGTTTTGTGGGGATTCGTTCTTTAAATTTTGTGTAGGCATTTTCCAAATCGTCCGTATCAATTGGCTTTAACAAATAGTCAATACTATTCAATTTAAAAGCTTGCAATGCATATTCATCATAGGCAGTGGTAAAAATAATAGCACTATTAATATCTATGTTTTCAAATATTTCAAACGACAAACCATCAGACAATTGAATATCTAAGAAAATAAGATCAGGATGTTCATTTTCATTAAACCATGTTAACGATTCTTCTACTGAATGTAACATAGCCATGGCTGTGACACCAATTTTTTGTAACATTCTATCTAATCTTCTTGCGGCTGGTTTCTCGTCTTCTATTATAATTACATTCATAAAAATTTAATAAGGAATTGTTGGTTGATTTTATAGTTTTATTAAGTTACATTCTTACTTATATTTTCGAATTTGTCTTTCATCTTCTTCCATAATTTTTTTTATTTTCCCTTCTTCCCAATTTTTACCTAAAATTAAAGGATAACCAAAAACATTCATTCCGTGAAAAAAGATTCCTATTCCCCAAAAAAACCATACTGAGAATGTGTCAAAATTCCAAATAGCTTCATTTAAAGATTCTCCATTATAGTAGTTTCTAATCACTTTATTCACCGTTAAAAATAAATTTACCAACATATAAATTGCAAAATGCCAATAAAATCCTTTCAATTCTTTAACGCGTTGTTTTGCTTGTCTATATTTTCTATTATTTCTGTGTTCTGATTCCATAATTATATTATTTTAAAGAAAATGATGTGCTGATTACTTATTCATAATTTTTTTTAACTTTTTCTCTTCCCATTTTTTGAGAAATGACAGTTTGAATTTATTGAGGTACAGTCCATAAATAAGTATTATTATACCCCATAATACGGGCACTAATATTATGTTTATATTCAACCAATTTAAAAAATTATTATCCACATTATCGGTATGTGTTCGCACAAACGCTATGATGTTATTTTTAAAATTAAGCCAAACTATAACAAAAATAATGTAAACAAAAACCTGCTGATAAAATTCTCTCAACCTAATTACATGCTCTAATGCATCTTCATGTTTTGTTGAATTCATGTTTTTTTTCATCTTAATAAAATTTACTCCCAATGTTGGGTCTTTTTGTACTCCTTATTATCCCTATCCATATACTCTTTTATCTTTCGCTCTTCCCAATCTTTCCCCATAAAAGGGTTCCATTCAAGTGCTTTAAGGGCATGAAAGAATAAACCAATACCCCAACCAAAGGCAGCCCATAAAAACCAAGGGTATCGCCATCCATCAGTATAATAATTTAACCCTGCTAAAAAACCTATAAATATCAAATAGGAAAGTAAATGACTGTAAAATTTTTTAATTTTTTCTACTCGCTCTTTCGCTTTTATATATTTATTTTCGTTGTCTAAATTTTCCATACTAGTTAATTTTTATCTCATTAATCTGTTTTAGTCTTTGTTCATAAATTCTCTAATTTTACGGTCTTCCCAATCTTTACCTAAAAGCGGATTGTAACCATAAGCTTCCATACCATGCATTACAATTCCGAACCCCCAACCAAGCATAGGAAAAACGATCCAAGGAAAACTTGTAGTTTTATAATTAAGATAAGCTAAACAAGGAATGATGATAACGTAAGAAATTAAATTACTATAAAACCCCTTTATTTTTTCTACTCTTTCTTTTGCCTTTAAATAGCGTTTATCTTCTATATAATTTTCTTGTGTTTGCATAACTGAAATTTGTTTGGTTAACATGGGTAACTTTACAATAAAAGAACCCTCTGTTTTATTAATACTCACTTTACGATCGGTTACCAACTGATAGCGTTGCTGAATGTTGGACAGTCCTACTCCACTACTCTTTTTTAATACTTCTTTAATCTGTAAATTATTTTCAACTACCAATTGCCCACCTTCTTCGTAAATTTTTATAGTTAACGGATTCTTAGAATTTACAATATTGTGTTTTACTGCATTTTCTAGTAACAATTGCAATGCTAAGGGTACCACTTTAGCTTCAGAATTATTCGCCTTCTCCGGAACGCTAAAAACAATACTATCTTCAAATCGCATTTTTAATAAACTCACATAGGTTTTAGCAAATTTTAATTCTTCATCTACACTTATAAGCTCTTTATTTTTCTGCTCTAACACATAGCGATATACTTTTGACAATGCCGTTGTAAAGTCTTGAGCCGCATCTGGGTTTTCATCAATTAAACTCGTTAATACATTTAAACTATTGAATAAAAAATGTGGATCTAATTGGTTTTTTAAGGCATCAAATTGAGCTGAAGCGGTACCTGCAATAATTTTCTGTTCGGTAACTTTTTCCTTTTGAGATTTTTGATAAAAATAAACCGCATGAAAAAAAATGCTAGCTACTACAGTAATGATTACACAAGTAAAATAGAACTTTCCATTACTTAACTCTTCCGTATAAAATTCTGTAAACCCCTCTCCATTTACAGCCATTTCTTGAAACATCCTCAACAAAACAATAGCAATCATTGTCAACACGACACCTCCTAGACTACCAAAAAGCATTCTATATCGGCCATATTTTTTCCACTCAATCTTATTCAAATAACCAAAAAAGGTTGAATTTACAAAAGTCAAAACCAAAGAATACATTTGGTAATATCCGAAGGCAATTAATAGTTGATTATTAAACGTAATTGAATACCCTGACAACACTCTAAAGATCATATCAATAATCATTATCAGGACACCAATTACAAACCCTATAAATATTACTTTTCTGTATTCAGACATCTCTTATCTTTCTAATTAATTCTAATAACTATCCTTATTTTTACTGTAGCCAAGTTTCTTTAATAAGATTATAGTTCGTCTTTGGCACATTCTTAAAATTTAATAGTTAAATCTAATGATTTATTTTCAACTGTAAATTTAGCAATATCAAAAGTAGGAGGTCCCATTAAAACAGGATTGTTAGTCATACCCCAATCTTCTTTTGGCATTCCGTTTTCATCATAATCAAGTGCATCGTTATTATTACCATCATGATAACAAATAATAGCATATTCACCAGGAGCTACATTATTTAACTCAATTGAGGCTGCACCATCTTTTATTTTAGCTACTTGACCATCTAAAGGAGTTTTCATAAAGGTAGCTTTATCATATAAAGCAAAACGTAAGACTCCTTTATCACTAGTAACATTTGGCACGTTTACAGTAAGGATTATCCCTTCTACTTTTTCTGTAACTTCTTGGTCAACTTCTTCGGCAGCTTCATCATCACTTCCACACTCTTTTAACACGCCTACTACCCATTCTTTACCCCAATTTGGGTGAAATTTTGAAGCGGGTTTAAAATTATCATACAATGCGATGGTTGCTTTTAGTCTTTTACAATAGGGACTTAAGTCTTGATTAAAATAACGAGCTCCACCCATTTCAAATTCTACTAAACCACTATGTGCTCTCGGGTTACTTTTATCTAAAGCTATAGCTTTTTGATAAAATGCTATTGTTTCCGGAGATAAACTAGCTCCATTAGTCATCGGATCCATTACTATTTTAGCCACATTAATAAATGCTTTTAATACATAAATTTCTGAATTGTCTGGTGAAATAGCGGCTGCCTTATCAGCAAATTCTTCTGCTGCTTTAATTTCTACGGCTACCTTTTTTTTATCTGCCATCTGAAAGGTAGTTCTTGCTTTAAGCAACGCCAAATTGTAGTATGGCAACCAATTATCGGTTTCTACTTGAGCAATGCGTTCAAATGCATTGGCAGCTTCATCATTTTTATTTTGGGCCATTAATGTAAAGGCTTTTTGCATGCCTTGTTCAAATTTTGTTTGTGATGCTATCACTTGACTTACTAAGAAAATTACGAGTACTGTTACGAGTCTGATCATGATTGTTTGATTTTAGTTATTAATTACCCTTCAAAAGTCCATAAAAAGAAAGGTGTTAAAAAAAAGTAATGACCCAATTGTATTTTTTTAAGGATGAATTGTTAAATTAGATGTAGAATTTGAAAGTATGAAGTTCGTTTATTGATACTAAAGTCACCTCAGTATTAAAAGGACTTCATATAAAACAATTACATCCAATTTGAAAAGAACACTATTTCTACTATTCACATTTTCCATAACTTTAAGTAGTTGTGGTCATAGCAATTCTATAGAAACTGAAAAACTTGCAACAACAGCAAAAATATGGGGTTTTTTAAAATACTATCATCCAGAAGTAGCTACAGGTAAATTCAATTGGGACAAGCAATTATTTGAAATTTTACCTAAGGTTTCAACGGCTAAAAACAAACAGGAACTTTCTAAAATCTATCTAGAATGGATTAATGCATTAGGGAAAGTAGACATGTGCAACACATGTACTACAAAAGAGAATAAAAATTATTTTGGCAAAAATTTTGACCTAGCATGGATTAAGGACACCACACTTTTCTCTAAAGAATTAATTGCAAAACTCAAGTTTATCGAAAAAAATAGGTTTCAAGGCGAGCATCATTACGTTTCTGTAGGAAGAGCAGGTAATGTCATAATTGAGAATGAGCCACATTACAAAAATTTTAGTTGGGAAAACAAAAATTTAAGATTATTGTCCTTATTTAGATATTGGAACTACATCGAATATTTTTTTCCGTATAAGTACCAAACAGATAAAGATTGGGATATGGTTTTAAAGGAATCCATTCCAAATTTCTACAATTCAAAAACGGAAACTGACTACCATGTTGCTTTGCTTGAATTAATAGTAAATATTAACGACAGCCATGGTGATTTTTGGACAGACTTGACAGTTAAACATTTTGGTGAATATAGGCTTCCTGCCAAATTTAAAATCATAGACAATAAAGTTATTATAACTGGCTTCTATGAAGTAGAAATAGCCAAAGAAAATGATTTACAAATTGGGGATGTAATACTTAAAGTGGATGGAAAAAAGATAAAAGACTTATTAACCATACGCGATAAATACATTAGTGGATCCAATACTTCTGTGAAGTTGAGAAATGCAAAAGGGAAACTACTCAGTGGTTCAAAGGAAACCGTTACAATTACTTTTGAAAGAAACAATATTATTCAAGAAAAAAACATAAAACGTCATCCATATTATGCATTAAAAATCGAAAAATCAATAGATGATACATGGAAAATTTTTAAGAATAATATTGGCTATGTTAATATGGGGCAACTTGAAAAGGATGATGTCAAATTGGTCATGGACACCTTAGCCGGCACCAAAGCGATTATCTTTGATATTCGAAATTATCCGAAGGGTACCATGTATCCAATTTTAGAATATCTACATAAAAAACCTAAAGTGTTTGCAAAATTTACCAAACCTGATTTATCCTATATTGGTAAATTCAATTGGGCAGAAACATATACTTGTGGGCGAGAGAACCCTCACTCATATTCGGGCAAAGTTATTTTGTTAGTTAATGAAACTACCCAAAGTCACGCAGAATTTACAGCAATGGGACTGCAAACGGCCGAAAATGCTATAACAATTGGTAGTCAAACCTCTGGTGCAGACGGAAATATAAGCATGGTCCGTATAATCGACAACTTATATACCGTATTTTCTGGAATTGGAGTTTTTTACCCGAATGGTAAAGAAACACAAAGAATAGGAATCGTTCCAGACATCAATGTTCTACCGACAATTGAAGGTGTAAAAAAGGCTCAAGATGAAGTTTTGGAAAAGGCCTTAGAAGTAGCATTGGAATAATTACTATTTTCAACAATACTTATCCTGTTAATTTTTGCGTAGGTATCGTTCAAAAACAAATGAAAAACGCGACCATTTATTAAATTGCATACATAAAATAGAGTTCAAAATGGATGTAACTATAAAACCCGAGCGTCAAAATATTTTCTCTTAGTTACGCAATTTTTCTACTTCAGAAAAGGTCGCCCTATACTTCCGTAAATTTTGTTTTACAATATGTTTAGACTCTGATGACAACTCGTTTAAAATATCCATTCCTTTAGCTTGTTTCCCATTATCTAGTAATAATTTGGCATAGGCCAACCGCTCTTCATAATTGGTAAAACTACTATTAATTTGCTCTAATTGTGATTCTGCTTCATTAAATCTACCTACTTTTACCAAAGCCTTTCCATATAAAAATTGTGTATGCGACTTTTTAAATTCACCATGGCTTTCAATATTTTCTGCATACATTATCACTTTTTTATAATTGTTTACCTTATCATATGCTCTAACCAATTGCTGTTGCGTATAAAAATCATTTTGAAATCTACCTTCTAACGCTGAATCATACTGTTTAATAGCATTTTCAAAGTCATTTATTTCAAAATAGGCATCTGCCAAGTCTATCTTGTTTTGAAAAGTATCAGAAAATTCCAGTTTTGCTAGTAAGTCTTTTACTTTTTTGGTAGGGTTGATTATTGCAGTAATTCCTTCAGTAATTAACTCAGCATCACGTTTGTTATATACTTGTGTTATTAAGTAAACGATGCTGCCCAATACAGGAACAAAAAGAATAATAAAAATCCAATAGTATTGGTTTTTATTTTTAAGTAAATGATAAATACAAAAAATTTGTAAAGCAACAATTATGTAATAAAACATGAATTAAGATTATAGATGCAAATTAATAAAACAAAAAGGATAAACCATTAAATAATTAAGTCCATTTGATATACTTAGTCATGACGCAAAAAATTGGTTTAAAAACATTTTAAAGCGTAATTTCTTATCATACATCAATGCACAGATTTTTTTTTCTAAGTTATTTTGTATTAAATAAATTATTAACATATAAAATATAATAAAATGAATTGGAAAATAGATAACACGCATTCAGAAATTACATTCAAAGTAAAGCATATGATGATTTCAACAGTAACAGGTTATTTTGAAAATTTTGACGCAACTATTAATACAAATGATGAAAGCTTCGAAAACGCATCTGTAGAATTTAATGCCAAAATAGATTCTATTAACACAAAAAATAAAGATAGAGATACACATCTTAAATCTGATGATTTTTTCAATTCGGAAAAATTTCCAGAAATGAAATTTATTTCCAAATCTTTTAACGGACAACAATTAATTGGTGATTTAACTATAAAAGATGTTACGAAAACAGTTCAATTAGATGTTGATTTTAATGGTATTGCAGTTGACCCTTATGGACAAACAAAAGCAGGTTTTGAAATAAGTGGAAACATTAATAGAAAGGATTATAATCTAACTTGGAATGCCGTTACAGAGGCAGGAAATATAGTCGTTTCTGACAAAGTTAAAATAGTAATTGATGCACAATTCATAAAACAAGCCTAAGATTTATATTAAAAAATTTGTAGTTTTTGATTTACTGCAATAAGCCATAAAAACAATAACGGTTTGAGTCTCTACTCAAACCGTTTTGTATTTAATTAAGTATATTGTTATGCGAAAATCAGACCTTTATAAGCTGCTATTGGTTTTATACAAAAACGTTGTGACTAAATTCCAAAATGAAAAAGATAATCTACATAATAAGTGCTTTTTTATTAACAAGTTGCTTTTCTGAAAGTAACAATACTTTAAGTTCTGATAATTTAATTAATGAAACATTTAATAAATCAGAAATTAAAGATTTACAGCATATTTTGAACTTTTTTAATAATGAAATTTGTAATTCAAAATTTGAGAACATGAATAAATGTTATCTTAATTATTGTTTAGAAATTAATACACAAATTAAAAAAACTGGCACTTTCAATTCTAATCTAAACTTTGAAAAACAACGAGAATTATATAGTAAAATTGATAATAATACTTTCAATGAAATATGGGTTTTTGAAAAAAGTTTACCACTTAATAAAAGAAAAGATACTTTGAAATATCTTGATTTAAATTACGAAGGAAAATATAGAAATTTTATAAATGAATATGGAAAAGAAAATATAGAAATTAAAAAATATGCTGAAAGTTACAATGTCTCTGCATGCTTATCACCTTCTATGTTTGCTGAAATGACTGAAAACTATGAATTATTTAAAATTATCAAACTAAAAACTAAATTGGTTATAGCAATACATTATTTGACATTGAATGATCAAAATTGGAGGAATGAAAAATATTAATACAGTGACTATGCACATGCATTACAGCTATTTAACCGATCGGCAAAAAATAAAAAATATATGATTGACATCAAAGATTTTATCTCAAATATCCCATCCTTTCTTCTCCTAGAAAAATATACTTCTCCTTGGAGTATAACCAAAGACATAAAAGAAATAATTAAAGCAATTATACCAAATCTTGGAGAGGATTTTAATGTTGAAAATGGAATAGCTATTCATAAGTCTGCAATTTTAGAACAAGGTATTACCTTAAAAGGTCCAATAATTATAATGGACAACTGTCAAATTGGTGCTCATGCCTATTTTAGAGAAGGTGTTTTTTTGGATAGTTCGGTAAAAATTGGACCTAACTCAGAAATAAAAAATAGTTTGATATTTTCTAATACTGCCATTGCTCATTTAAACTATATCGGAAATAGTATTATTGGTAGCAATGTAAATTTTGAAGCAGGTTCAATCGCTGCAAATCACTACAATGAAAGAACAGACAAAAGGATTTATGTAAGTTTCCACAACAAAATAATTGATACAGGATTGGAAAAATTCGGAGCTCTAGTAGGAGATAATTCTAGAATTGGTGCCAATGGAGTTTTGTCTCCTGGAACATTATTAGAAAAGGACTCAATTGTAAAGAGACTCGAATTAATTGAACAATGTAAAGAAAAATAAAAACGGCAACAGCAGAAGCTAAAATTTATTGTGGCAAAATTTTCTGTAAGAAATTGAAATCTTTAATACATCGCTTGCTATTGATAGAAAAGTCATACCACAATTAAACCGTAAAACGATCCCTACAAATTATCCAACTGATTTTTGCTTTTATCGTCGCTAATGGTCCAAAAGAAGCCTACAAAAAAGAATCGGTCTGCACTTGGCACAATGGCTTGGCGTTGAAACATTCCGTTTACATCTGGAGTATTGGCATAGGTATAACCATATGTATTTTTAAGTCCCATTATATTAGAAACTGATACAAATAGTATTTTTTGTTGTGAAATTAAATAACTCCAATTCATACTTAAATTGTTATACGTTTTGGTTTTTCCACTCATAAATTGGCTGGTGTTAGGATTGTCATAAGGTCTACCACTTGCAAAACTATAGGTTGCCCCTACTTGGCTACGCCAATCGTTTATCCAATATTTCGTTACTAAAGAAGCATTGTGTTTTGTGGCAAAACTTGGCATTACTTGCTCAGAAAAATCTCTATACTTTCTTTCGGTATCTAAATAGGAATAGGAAACCCAATACTGTAAATTTTTAATATTTTTACTGTCTTTCCAAAACAGGTCTATACCTTTCGCAAAGCCAAATCCGTTATTATTAAAATTTGCCGTTGGAACATCAATTTCGGTATCATACTGCAATAAACTGGCATAATCTTTATAATAAACTTCTGCTCTAAACAATTGCTTGTTCTTTTTATATTGGTAGTTTAAAATATAATGTGTTGCCTTTTGAAAGCTTAGGTTTTGCTCAATTTTCAATTCATTATTTTGAGGTGTTTGGTAAAAGTCTCCATAAGCAAAAGACAATTGCGATTGTCCGTTTAACTTATACGCCAACGATACTCTTGGCGAAAAAGCGTAGTCTTTTAATAGAGCATTATATTCACCACGAATACCAAATTTACCTGCAAAATTGGTAGAGAAAAACACTTCAGATTCCGCAAATAGAGACCCCATGGTATGGGTAAATTCGTATTGAAAGTTTTCATTTTGGCTTACACTTCCTTTTTCATTAAAGTTGATGGATGTCAATTCTACTCCATAAGCCAGCTTAAATGCGTTACTAAAAGTATGTTTTAATTTAGTCTTAAAATGTAACGCATTTTCCACATCATTTACATCTGTTTCTTCAAAACCTACGTCTGTATTACTGTTACTATAACTAAGACCAGTTGTTAATTTTATATTATCACCTATAAACCCGTCAAAAGACAAATTTGTATACCAATTATTGTCTTTTAATTTGAAGCGAACTAAATCTTTATAATTGATATTCTCTTGCTCCACATCAAACTTAGAAAAACTATAAGCAGTGTAAAACTTAAACAAACCGTTATTGGTAGTATGCCTATAAACCGCTTCACCAGAAAGAGATTCAGGTAATTTATTCCACGAATCCCTATCAGGAGCTAATTTGTTATACGGAGCCAAGTTGATATAACTGGTATTTATAATTAAGGCATCTTTTTCCCATTTTTGGGTATGACCAATACCTAAACCTAAAGACATCAATGAAATGTTAGTTTCATTCTGTTTAGGCTCTTTAATGGTGTTTAACAACAAAACACTAGATAAAGCATTACCGTATTCGGCGGAGTAGCCCCCGGTACTGAATGTAATTCCATCAAACAAAAAAGGAGAATAACGGCCTCGTGTTGGTGTATTATTTGTGGTGGAGATATAAGGTTTAAACACTTGTAATCCGTCAATATAAACACCCGTTTCATCAGCGGTTCCACCGCGGACAAATAGGCGTCCGTCCTCCCCTACAATTTGTGTACCCGGTAAGGTTTGTAAGGCTCCAATAAAATCACCCGCAACACCGGCTGTAGTTACAACATCTAATGGACTCATTACAGAAACAGCCGTAGTACCACCCGCCTTAAATGAACCTGCCGAGAGCACAACGGCATCTAAGGTGTTTATCGCCTCTTTTAATACAATTTTAAGTCCATCTAAGGCATTTACGTTATCAAATTGTCTGAATGTATGAAAATTCAAATTGGAAACTACCAGCGTTTGCTCACCTGTTTCAGTTGTTGTAAATCTAAATTTACCGTCTAAATCAGTTGTAGCACCGTCATAAGTGTTTTCTAAATACACATTGGCACCTGGTATTGGTTCTCCTTTCTTGTCTCTAACAGTACCAGAAATCGTTGTTTGAGCGTGGAGTTGGGTGAATATTGTTAAAAATAGTATGGTAAAAATTGTCTTTATAGCTTGCATCTTGTTGATTTTATGATGCAAATATTAGATAACCGAGTGGTTTAGCATAAAAACACTATCTGAATTGTAATTCTTTTAGGATGAATTGTGAAAATTACTAATATTAATAACTAAATTTCGTTTAGTACTCTAAAACAGAAGCCTTGATGCCTAGAATAAATAATATGAAAAGTAACCTTTCCTTTTTAATTGCTATTTGTAGTATATTACTTCTTACAAATTGTAAATCAACTGCAAACATTGCAATTCATCAAAATAAAAAGAAAGTATCAATTAAAAAGAACGATCAGATTGTTTCTATTACAAAAAGTCCTTTTTCATTTTATTTTAATATAAACAAGTACACTAAAACAAGCCCCATTGTTGCCAAATTAGCTGCATTTTCAAACAAAAATGATTTAGATGCATTGAAGGTTGGCTTAGATGTTAGCCAAACGGAATGTTTTGCCCTTGGTGATGCTTTAGCACTAAGACCTATTACGGGCTACGATGCTCTGTTTATTCTTGATTATGGTTTTCATGCCTTGTATTATGAAAATTCATTAGATAAATCAGTTGAACTTATTTATGAAAAAGATGATTTTGCAAATGTTGCTTTTCATATAAACCAATTGTTTACCAATGGCGAATACATTCCATTTGAGGCATATAAACTACCCAAAATCTACATTGCTTTATTTATTGATACGAATACAAATAACACCATTGATGAAGAGGAGTTAACTAAGTTTACCATTCAGTTTATTAACAAATAGTCTACAACATAACAACTAGCTCCATACTAATATTAATCTACGAGAAAAATATTTAGTGCTTGGTCTACATCATTTTTCCAAAGAAAATTGCATTCATTAATAACTTATTAGTGCCGTACCAAAAGGCTCTAAAATTGGTATTATCTGTAAAAACAATAACCTCACCTCTTCCCAAACTTGCTGTTTTAAACGGAATGGTTCCTTTTATTGCTTTTAAATTCTCTTTAGAAATATAACCACTTAATAAGGCTTTTTTAGTGTACTGTAACGGTTTTTTATAATTAGTGCTATCAGGATTTATAAAGAGTGTTGTATTTCGAAATAACGCTATTTTATTCTTGTTATACCCATAACCAATAGGGTGTGTTAAATCTATCTCCGCCTCAAAAATAGCACCTCCAATTACTTGAGCACCTCTAAAGTCAGCACGATCAGCGAAGGAAATATCTTTTCCTGTTATTTTAGATTTTTTAAAATCTAAGTTTATAAAGTTTTTGCTCTCTAACCATCGTAATGCATTTCTATACCCAATTAAAACACCTCCATTTTTAACAAATGTTTTTAAATCATCAGTGGCGTTGTTTAATGAACTCCCAAAGGTATTTGAAATAATTATGGTAGTATATTTGCTTAAATCTGCTCTACCTAAATTTTTAGTGTCCAATTTTGTAATCGGTATTTGGTATCTCGTATCTAATAAATGCCAAATTTCACCAGCATCAGAAGAAGTAATACCATCACCCACCAACACAGCAATTTTTGGTTGTTCTAAAGATTTAAAATAAGTACTCCCTAAATCGATACCCGTTGTAATACCCGTTGTTGCTCCGTCAAAATCAACACCTGTTTCTTTTGCTATTTCTTTTAATATACTGTGAATCTCTTCACTGGTTTTTACTTGATTGGCTACCGGAATTAATATAGTTCCATAATCATACTTTTTATTACCAATACTAAACGGTTTTGTGGCCACTTTAGCTCTAAGGTTATTTTTTAAAATAGTGTATAGAGCTTTTGGTGTGTAATATTCATCCCATTCAAAAACATAGGCATAATCACTATTTAAACTTACCCTACCTACTGGAAAATCAAGCGAATGAACTACTTCTCCTATCGATGTAAGACTATTGGTATACCCATAATTTAAATCAAAAGCCATAGGCAAGGTCCAAGCAGAAACATCATAAAATAAACTATCTTGAAAGCTAGTTCTGGTTTCAAACATAGCCTTAATCATTCTATAATTAGGCTGATCGGCTGGTATCATATAACTATCATTTGTCATAAATTTAGTACCGCCAGCAGTAACACTTGAACTTAATTTATGAAATTTAATATGCTGACGTTCTAACATTTTAGCAAATTGATAGGTTTTGCCCTTATCATTTCGATCTCCAAAAACAATAGCTTTATTTTTGTCTTTATGTACTTCCTGTTTTGCGTTTTGGTAAAAATCGTACTGATATTTTAACAATTCTTCACGCATATTTCTACCTGCTTCCAATGTAGATAATGCCGCAGTAAACTGATTACGGATGGTAAAAGGAAAAGTTAATAAACCATTCTCACTATCTTGAGCATGACCTCTAGAACTGGCTTGTTCAAATAAAATACCAATCCCCCATTAATATCAGGAAAAGTGGAACCTTTTCCGTAATAAAAATCGTCGTAACGTTCTTCTGTAAAATATAATGAACCAATTTTATCAAAAGCTTTAGCGTGATACTCTCCTATTTTTGCCGTTAATTTTTGATTTAATTTTGGAGTTAACGGATGTGTTCTTGAAGGAATACCTGGTTGAAAAAAGAAGGATGAATTCGTTCCCATTTCATGATGATCCGTTAAAATATTCGGTTTCCATTTATGAAACGTTTTAATTCGAGCTTGAGATTCTGGTAATTGTGTCACCAACCAGTCTCTATTCATATCAAACCAATAATGATTTGTTCTACCACCAGGCCAAACTTCATTATATTCTCTATCATTATTGTCTGATGTTATGTTTTGATTTTTATGAATGTTAACCCAACTGGCAAATCGATTTAATCCGTCAGGATTAAAAGAAGGATCAAATAGAATTATTGTTTTATCTAACATTTCATCTATTTCTTTACCCTCAGCCGCAGCCAAATAGTATGCCGCTAATAAACCAGCATTGGCACCACTAGGTTCATTACCATGTATGGAGAATCCTTGATATAACACCACAGGCATTTCACTTAAATTTACAGCTGAATTTGTAGCATCAGACAATTTTAAATGTTCCGTTCTTATAGTTTCAAGATTTTTATGATTTGTTACAGAAGTTATCGTCAGTAATAAGAGGGGTCTGCCTTCATATGTTTTTCCTCTTTCTTCTATACTAATTCTATCTGAAGCCTTGGCCAAGGCTTTCATATAGTATACTAGCTTGTCATGAGAAACATGCCACTCACCTACTTGAAATCCAATGACACTTTCTGGCGTAGGAATATCAGCATTATAACTTACATTTTGTGGTAAATAATAATTAAGATCTACTTTTTCTTGAGCATATATAATTGAAGTAATAATAAAACACAGAAATAATACTATTTTTTTCATGAAGTGCAATGTAAATAAGAGATGAAGGTTATGGGTTAACGACTTTCTTTAAATAATTAGATTACTTTAAAAACATATCCTAATAACCAATACAAAATTATAAAAACAAAAAAGGTACCTATACAGCCACATCTACCACCTCCAATTTTTTTTGCACCAAACCAAGCTATAATTATTCTCAATAATTTTTCCATAATAGTATTTATTTCTCGTAAATATACTTGAATTTCATTTATTTAAAAAAGTTGTTATTAGATAAAACAAATTGAATAATAATTTCAGCAGAAATCATCCAATTCATTGGGACTTAAAAATATTAAAATCACTCTTTTTATTACACAAAAAAAAGACTACCGATTAGGGTAGCCTTTATTTCAATTTGAGTTAGTAATACTATTAAATATCGTCAAAATCTACATCAGTAAAACTAGTAGTAGATTTAATTTCTTGTTCTTCAACGCTGTCTTCGGTTGGCTTTTGATAGTCTTTTTGGTGACGTTCAGAAATTACTTCTTCACCTTTTTCATTAATAATATAGTCAGTTGCTTTTACTAACATTTCATTAAACTCGGTAAAATCTTCTTTATACAAATAGATTTTGTGCTTTTTGTAATGGAATGAACCATCGTCATGCGTAAATTTTTTACTTTCAGTAACTGTTAAATAGTAGTCTCCAGCTTTTGTAGATCGTACGTCAAAAAAATAGGTTCTTCTACCGGCTCTTAATACCTGAGAAAAGATTTCTTCTTGTTCTGTGTATTCTTTATCACTCATAATAATCTTAACTTAATATTGGTAAAATTTAGTAAATTACATGACAAATCTAAAAAAATAAATGATTTGAACAACACTTTATTATATTTCTTTTAATATTTAAATTCAATTAGTGAGCACTTTGCTCCATAAGTTGTTGGTTATAAATATCTTGATAAAAGCCCTTCTGATTAAATAATTCATCATGAGTACCTTTCTGCACTATTTTACCTTTATCTAAAACAATAATTAAATCTGCATTTTTAGCAGATGAGACTCTATGTCCAATAATAATTGATGTTTTGTCTTTACTAATGGTTTTTAAATTGTTTAATATAATCTCTTCTGTTTCCGTGTCAACGGCAGATAAACAGTCGTCTAAAATCAAGATTTCAGGTTCCTTAATAATTGCTCTTGCAATAGAAATTCGTTGTTTTTGACCACCTGATAAGGTAACTCCTCTTTCCCCTACATAAGTATCATATGATTTAGAGAAATCTTCAATATTATCATGAATATGAGCATTTTTTGCCGCATTTTCTATAACCTCTTTAGCGGCATCTTCATTACCAAACTTTATATTATTGGCTATAGTATCAGAAAATAAAAAGGCCTCTTGCGGTACAAAACCGATGCTTTTTCGTAAGCTGGTTAAGTTAATTTGCTCTATAGGCTTATCATCAATTAAGATTTCGCCTTTATCTACATCATACAATCTAGCAATTAGTTCTGCTATGGTAGACTTCCCTGATCCTGTTTTACCCAAAATGGCCAACATCTTCCCTTTTTCAAGAGTGAAACTAACATCTCTTAAAGCTGTTGTATTGGTATCATCATAAGTAAAGGTCACATTTTTGAATTCAATTTTACCTTCAATTTTGGTGGGTGCTTCTATTGTATTTTGAATTTCTGGTTCCACATTTAAAAACTCATTTATTCTTTTTTGTGAGGCTTCTGCCTCTTGAACTATTGAGGTTACCCAACCTACAACCGCAACCGGCCATGTTAACATATTCACATAAATAATAAACTCAGCAATGAGCCCAAAAGAAATCAATCCATTTAAATAACGTATACCTCCAATATAAACCACCATAATGTTACTTATACCGATTAATAAAATCATCAATGGAAAAAACAATGCTTGCAATTTATATAAGGCAATATTCTTTTCTTTACTTTCATCAGCAACTTCATTAAAATCTTTAAAGGTTGGTTTTTCAATTCCATAAGCTTTAATAACATTCATACCTGAAAAGAACTCTTGTGTAATAGATGTTAATTTCGATAAAGTTTCTTGCTTTATTCTACTCCGTTTATTGATCTCTCTACTTAAAAAATAAATAGATATAGATAATATTGGTAAAGGCACCAATGTATAAAGAGTTAGTGTAACATCTTTTTTCAGCATATATGAAATAACAATAACGAACAATGTTATCATATTTATAGTATACATAATCGCCGGTCCAAAATACATTCTAACCTTACTAACATCTTCACTAATTCTATTCATTAAATCGCCAGTTCTATTTTTTTTATAGAAATTTAACGAAAGCTTTTGATAATGTTCATAAATTTCATTTTTAAGATCAAATTCTATATAACGAGACATATTAATTATGGCTTGTCTCATTATAAAAGTGAATATGGCCGCAAGTAATACGGCACCGAGCATTAATAATATGTTTTTTGACAACAGATCTTTTACAGCTTGTAAATCTGTTGTTTCACCATTTATATACTTTTCTACTCCGTCTAAAGAATCACCAATAAGAATTGGCACTATTAGCGACAAAATTCTAGCAATAATAGTACAAATGGTACCTATAATTAGCCGTTTTTTATATTTTACAAAAAATTTATTTAGATAACGTAAAGCTTTCACGAGATAATTTTAAATTGATAAGCATTAAAATTTTGACACCAATGAGTAATACTCTACCTTTGCCAAGATTTTTTTATACCGCCGAATATACAAGTTTAAAATGATAGTACAAATTCTAAGTTCTTTGACTTATAAAATGACAAATTTATGCTAAACAGGAGACACCTGAGAATAAAAGTGATGCAATCTGTTTATGCCCTATTGCAATCTAACAGTGATGACATAGTTAAGGAAAGAAAATTCTTAACCTATAGTATTAACAAGATTTATGACTTATATGTGTTGCAATTAAATTTGCTTGCGGAAGTTAGAAACTTAGCTGAAAAACATCAAGAAATTGCCAAAAAGAAATATTTGGCCACTAGTGAAGATAAAAATCCGAGCAGAAAATTTATTGATCACCCTTTTTTATTGGGTTTGAAAAATAATCTTGCACTGCAAGATTATATCAAAACACAAAAATTAAAGAACTGGAAAGAAGATAGCGAGTATGTTCGATTAATTTGGGATGCCATTCGTGAAAGTGATATTTATGCTGACTATATAAATAGTACTGAGAGTCCTTCTCCCAAAGAAGATTTAAACTTAATAAGTGAACTTTATAAAAATGTAATTGCACCTAACGATAAGTTATTTGATTATTACGAAAGTCAATTGATTACTTGGGTAGACGATATTCCTTTTGTGAATACTTGGATTCTCAAAAACTTAAAGAAAATAAACCCCAACACACGATTTGACAAAAGCTTGTTATTTAAGGATAAAGAAGATGAAGAATTCGGACTGGAATTATTTAAAAAGACGGTATTACACCACCATGAATTCATGGATGACATTGACGCAAAAACACCCAACTGGGATAGTGATAGAATTGCAGAGGTAGACTTTATTTTGATGAAAATGGCAATGGTAGAATTGGTTTACTTCCCATCTATACCAACGCGAGTAACCATCAATGAATATATAGAAATTTCAAAAGATTATTCAACGAATAAGAGTAGCTTTTTTATAAATGGAGTTTTAGATAAACTTTTAAAAGAGTATACTACTGAAGATAAGATCAAAAAAATAGGAAGAGGATTACTTTAAAATTCCTTAATTTTACCCTCGTTTAGGGTTTAGTAAAATATAGTAAAGCGAGTGTAATGTACACAATTATAAAACAAAATATTATGAAGTTACAAGTAAAATTATTAGCATTTTTAGTTGTATTCACTTTATTTTCATGTAAAGATAATGCGACTTCAAAAATTAAAAAAGAAAATTTAGAAATAGCAAAAGAACGTGATTACAAGATGACTGAAGGTGCTTCTGTCATTTCTTTTTCTAAAACTGAACATGATTTCGGTACAATTAACGAAGGTGATAAGGTAGAAACTACTTTCGACTTTAAAAATACGGGGAAATCTGCATTAATTATTACAAATGCAAGAAGTACTTGTGGTTGCACAATTCCTGAATACCCAAAAGAACCTATACCAGTTGGTGGCACCGGATCTATCACTGTTAAATTTAATTCAACGGGAAAACCAAATCAACAAAACAAAGTAGTAACATTAACAACAAATACTGCAAGTGGTAAAGAAACTGTTGTTATTAAAGCAAATGTTACACCCAAACAAAAAGCAAGTTAAAACAAATTATTTATGTATTCAACAATTTTATTACAAGCCGGAGGTGGCGGAATGGGGAATTTTATATTAATTCCTGCAATGTTATTGGTTATTTATCTTTTTATGATAAGACCACAAATGAAAAGAGCAAAAAATGAGAAAAAATTTCAAGCAGAAATAAAAAAAGGTGCAAAAGTGATAACCACAAGTGGTATTCATGGTAAAATTGTAGATTTAACTGATGATGCTGTTGTGATTGAAACTGGAGCCGGTAAAATTAAATTTGAACGTTCTGCAATATCAATGGAATTAAGTAAAAAATATTTAAGCCCTGTGGTTAAAAAATAATTTTATTTTAAAATAGTTAGAAGTGAGTTTTATTCTGGTAAAACTCACTTTTTTTGTTTACTTTTAAAAGATAATGAAGGTCAAAAAATATAAATCAAACAGTAAAATTAAAGCCACTAAAAAAACCAAAATGATTTTGGGATTTTTAGTTTTATCTTTTTTGTTTTGGGTATTGATTAAACTATCAAAAGAATACATAGATGTGGTGCCGGTTAATGTAGAATACATAAACCTACCCAAAGGTAAAATGCTTCAAAAAGAGCCTCAAAAAACCGTACAGCTTACCTTAAAAACATTTGGTTTTGATCTTGTTAAATATCATCTCTTTAAAAGAAAAGTAACCGTAGACTTACAATCAATAAAACCAAAAAATTCAAGCCTATATTATCAACCCTCTGCAAACTTATTGACTGAAATACAAAGTCAATTAGTATCTGATGTAGAAATTTATTCCATTAAACCAGATACTTTGTTTTATAATATCGGACAAGCGATAACAAAAACTGTTCCTATTGAAACCAATCTAGAAATAGATTATAAATCTGGTTATAATTTATTTGGAAATTTAAAAATTGAGCCAAATGAAGTCACAATTTCTGGTCCAGAACTCCTAGTAGATTCTATTCTAAAAGTTGTAACACAGAAGAAAACATTAGCTGATGTAAATTCTAATTTTGAACTTACCATTCCGATACTCAAACTAGAAAATAACTCCAAGATAACCTACTCTACAAATGAAATAAAAGTTAGTGGTGTAGTTGATAAATTTACCGAAGCTAAATTTACCATACCGGTTCTTGTTAATAATTTACCAAAAAATTATAGCATCAGCACATTTCCAGATAACGTTGAAATTATTTTTCAAGTAGGGATTTCTGATTATAATAAAATCAATAAAAATGATTTTAAAGTAAGTTGCGATTATGAACGCTCTGTAAAAGATGGACTCAGCTATTTAATTCCTAAAGTTGTATTAAAACCCTCTTATGTTTCTGATATTAGAATAGTACCAAATCAAATAGATTATTTAATTAAAAATGATTAAAGTAGGCTTAACAGGTGGCATAGGTAGTGGTAAAACAACAGTGGTTAATTTCTTTAAGGAACTAGGTGTACCCGTTTACATTGCTGATTTAGAAGCAAAAAAATTAATGAACACTTCTAAAAGTATTCAAAAAAACTTAATCAAAGTTTTTGGACCTCAAGCCTATGTAAATGGGAAGTTAAACAGGCCCTACTTAGCTCATCAAGTTTTTAATGATGAAGAAAAATTAAAAGCAATCAATAGTATTGTACACCCGAAAGTTGCTAAACATTTTTCTAAATGGCTACAACAACAAAATGCTCCGTATTGCATACAAGAAAATGCAATTATTTTTGAAAATAATAAAGCCGCTGATTTTGATTTTATAATTTCAGTTACTGCCCCTAAAGACATCAGAATAGAAAGAGTCTTAAAAAGAGACTCCACATCTAAATCAGAAATTATGGCTAGAATTAATAATCAATGGGATCAAGCCAAAAAAAATGAGTTAGCCAATTTCATTATTGAAAACACTACGTTAACTGACACGAAAAAGCAAGTTAAAAAAATACATGAAATATTACTTAAAGCGGCTTCTGATTAGTGTATTTCTTAAAAAACTGTTAAATTATTATTCTTTTTGTTAATCTTAGTTAAATCAATACTAAAGATTAAATACTTAAGTTAAATTTGTTTGAATGAGTAAACGTGTATTTGTACTCCTAATTATATTAATGAGTATTGCCTTAATAGGTATAATTTCAGTTCAAATTTATTGGATTAAAAGTTCTGTTGACATACGTGAAAAGCAATTTGAAAATGATGTTAAATTTGTTTTGTCAAAAGTATCTGAAAACATTCAAGAAAGAGAAATTAGCGATTATTATAGAGAATATAAAACTGTAATTGATAGTGCAACTAGATCTGATGGTGAATTAATTAAAAAAGATTTCTATTTTTCGAAAATTGATACAGTGACCAATGAAATATTTTCATTTAGACAAAGTGTTCTCGAAAATAGTTTTAAAACCGACATACCTTTATTCGAAAATGATTCTTTAATCTTTAAAGATATACTTTCGGAAGAAGTACAAGAAGTAAGTTCTTTTAATGATTTTTTCCAAAGCGACATAAATGATGTTACACCTACTGAACGTATTTATAATGTGGCTCGAGATAGTAGATTGATAGCTTTAAATTTTGAAAATAATTTTAAAAAAATTGCAGCACAGAAACCTATTTATGATAGAATTGGCACCAATGAAATCTCTTTAAATCTAGAAAACGAGTTACGAGACAGGGGTGTTGATATCAAATTTAACTTTGGGGTTTTTGGTGATGGTTTAGCCACAAAAGTAAAATCATCTAAGTTTAAAAACATTGAAGGTAAAAGTTATAGCGTTCCTTTATTTATTGATGATGATGGTAATAGTAATTATGAATTACGGGTAACATTCCCTTCAAAAAACGAATATATTTTTGCTTCAATTACTAATATATTGATATTGGCAGCTATTTTTATATTGGTGATTATGTTGGCTTTTGGAAGTGCTATTTATCAATTAATTAAACAAAAACAGATATCGGAAATAAAGACCGATTTTATAAATAATATGACGCATGAGTTTAAAACACCAATTGCGACTATCAATTTAGCATTGGATGCTATTAAAAATCCGAAAATAATTGGTGATAAAGATAAAGTATTGAGATATACCGAAATGATTCGTCAAGAGAACAAAAGAATGCATGGTCAGGTAGAAAATGTGTTACGAATTTCGAGATTAGAAAAAAATCAATTAGATATTTCGCAAGGAGTAAATGATTTACACGACATAATAGAAGATGCTATTACTCATGTACAATTAATAATAGACGATAAAGGTGGTTATATTAATTTGCATTTAGAAGCTTTACAAAGCGAAGTGATGATTAATAAATTTCATTTTACGAGTGTAATAACTAATATTTTAGATAACGCAATTAAGTACACTAATGAACCACCAAAAATTGACATTTATACAGAAAATGCAGGTAATTATGTAATCTTACATGTTAAAGACCAAGGAATTGGAATGAATAAAAATGTTCAAAAACATGTATTTGATAAATTTTATAGAGAACAAAAAGTTAATATTCACGACGTTAAAGGACATGGTTTAGGCCTGTCATACGTAAAAAAAATAGTTGAACACCACCATGGTAATGTTTATGTAGAAAGTGAAAAAGGAAAAGGAAGCACATTTACAATAAAATTACCGTTAATTTAAAAATTATGGCAAATAAAAAAATATTATTAGTTGAAGATGACCCAAACTTTGGTACCGTTTTAAAAGACTACCTAATGTTAAATGATTACTCCGTTACCCATGCAAAAGATGGTTTAGAAGGTTTAATTATGTTTAAAAATGATGAATTTGATCTTTGTATTTTAGATGTGATGATGCCAAGAAAAGACGGCTTCTCATTAGCAAAGGATATAAGAACAACAAATACGGATGTTCCCATTGTTTTCCTAACTGCGAAAACTATGAAAGAAGATGTTTTAAAAGGATACGAATCTGGTGCTGATGATTATTTGAATAAACCATTTGATTCAGAAGTGCTATTACATAAGATCAAAGCGATTTTACAGCGTAAAGAAATTGACATGAGTGCTGATGATGAAAAACATGAATTTCAGATTGGCAAGTTTTTCTTAAACTCTAAATTAAGACATTTATCTTACGATGGAGGTGAAATACGAAAACTATCTCCTAAAGAAAATAAACTTTTAAAAATGTTAGCTATACATGTAAATGATTTAATGCCAAGAGAATTAGCATTGACTAAAATTTGGAGAGATGATAACTACTTTACTTCAAGAAGTATGGATGTTTATATTGCAAAACTTCGTAAGTATTTAAAACCAGATCCTTCGGTTGAAATTGTAAATATTCATGGAGAAGGTTTTCGACTAATAGTTGGAGACGCTCAATAACTAAAAGAAAAAGACTATCATATTAATGATAGTCTTTTTCTTTTAAATTAAATACGAATATATTTTTTAGCCTTCTTCAGACTCAATACCCATAACTTTACCTTTTTCGCTTACAAGTAATATATATGGAAAGTTTTTTCGCTCTATTTTGAATCTGTAAATTTTGTCTGATTTACTGTTTGATGATTTCAATTTATAGCTTACATCCTTAGAAATTTTATAGCCTGAATAACTTTTTAATGTCTCTTTTACACTGTCGGGTACTTCAAGCATTTGAACTTTAAATACTTTCTCTTCTTGTTTATCCGCAACCGTAGACTGAGCATTCATGTTTTGAAGTCCAACATAACCTAAACAAAGTAACACTGCAATAATTCTTATATTTTTCATTTTATTTTTTTTAAAATTTAATTATTTTCTTGAACTCCAACTTGTATTATATCTACCTCCATCAAAATCATATCCTAACACTAATAATGGTGTTCCATAAGATCCAAATTGTATAGATTCGTTAATATTAAATTGGTACCCTAGACCTAAATACATTTTATCTTTTTTTAATCCTAACAATGGGGAAACTGATAAGGGCTTAAAACCTTGATCATTTAAGAACCTTGTATTAATACCTGCCCAATAATATCCATCATCTGTTAATTTTCTAGCTTTAAAGTTAATATCAGAAACCGAACGTCCATCACCCTCAAAATATTTGAAAAATAAAGAAGGTTCATATTCATATTCGTCGTTATCACTTAAAAATGTATAACCGGTAAATAAATAATAATTTCTTAATTTAACTGGTTCTGAATTATCAAATATTTTTGTAGCTTTATTTAGTATATTAGATGCATTAGCACCTACAAAATAATTTTTAATTCTATATAAAGCTCCTACTTCAAAATTATGGTTTGACGTTGATTCACTTGCTCCAACATGCGGATCATTATTTCCTGTACCCGTACCATCATCAAATTTATCTGTATCAATTTTAAAATGATTGAATTTATAAGAAAGTCCAAATGACAAATATTCATCATCGGCTTCAGATAAAATTAAATGATAAGCGTAAGACAGCTGAGCTCCCATTTGCTTGGTATTACCATTTCGGTCATTATATAATATAACCCCTACACCTGTATTCTCACTTATTCTTGTATCATATGATAACTGTTGAGTTAAAGGTGCGTTTTCCACGCCTAACCATTGAGCTACACCGCTTAAACGTAGTTTATGCACATCATCAATACCTGCATAAGCTGGAGAAATAACAAAGGTATTCTCTACTAAGTATTGCGAATAGGGTGATAATTTTAATTCTTGTGAATTTGCCATAATAGTAAAGGCAAATAACATTACGGTATAAATATATTTTTTCATTGGGTTGAATAGTTTTTAATGTTATCTATATAAGGTAAAGTTGCCTTTAAACTCTCTTTTGTCATTTGCCGCATTAAGTTTAATGATATACCAATAGTCACCCGATGGTAATAATTTACCTTTATAAACGCCATTCCATGACTGTTGAATTCCTTTATACTCCTGAATTAATCGTTGGTATCTATCAAATATCTTTACCGTTATATTCGGATATATTGCAATGTTTCTAGGATACCATGTATCATTTATACCATCACCATCCGGTGTAAAGAAGTTTGGAATTTCAATATCTTTTACCTCAATAATTTCCGATACAACACACCCTTTATTATCTTTTACATAGAAAGTGTAAAAACCAGCTCCAGATACTGTAAATACATTAACACTTCCAAAGTCTTCATCTTTAACCTCTGGTGATATTAATTTATCAGTATTCTTAAGCATTGCATATTGATATTCAGGCTCACCGTTTGTCGCATTAACAACATATTCAACTAAAGAATTTGCTGAGTTGTCTACATTAAAACTCACAGGCGTATATGCTTCAACAAGAACTACAACAGGCTCATCAGTACAACCAGTACTTGTGTTTCTAACTCTAACTGTATGCTCACCATTTGCTACATCTTCAAAAATATTTGATGTTTGATATGAACCACCATCTAAACTGAATTCAACTTCATTTTCGTATTCCGTTGCTACAGCTGTTATAATTTGATTTTCAGAACCTTCACATTTAAATCCTGCGTCAGCAGTAAATTCTAAAAATGTTAATTGACTTAAAGTAACTGACTCCGTAGTTTCACAAGTATTTACACCTTTTACTTTACGTATTATAATTTCGTAATCTCCAGCAACCAATCCACTAAATAAAGAGGACGCTTGATAAGTTGTTCCTCCATCAATACTATAGGATAATGCATTACCTGATGTGTTCTGACTTACATTAATGTTAATAGAACCATCACTACCTCCATAACATAATACATCTTGTTTTTCAACAGTGTATTCAATTTCTGGATCAAAATCAATGTTAGCAACAGTTGTTGTTGTACAACCATTCGCATCTTTTACTGTGATCGTATGATCTCCTTCTGTAGAAACTTCGAAAATGTTAGAATCTTGATAACTTGTACCATTATTGATACTATATTGATACGGTGGCGTACCTCCTGTTCCCGTAGCATCTATTCTTCCGCTTAGGGCATTACCATTACACGGCATAATATTATCTAAAACACTATTCGTAGCTTGTAATAAAGTTGGTTCACCAATGGTAAAGTTGAATACATCAAAACAACCATCAGTGTTCGTAACTTTAACTGAATAGTCTCCAATATCTAATCCTGTAAAATCAAATGATTTCGCTGCTGTAGGCCCTTCCGTTGCAATAACACTACCAGCTTGTGATAATTCATAAGTAAAAGTAGCTGCATCATCAGTTATAGTAACATTAACCTTACCATCTTCACTATCCTTACATAAGGCATCAGAAGGAGTGAATGCAACATCTAAACCAAGAACTGTTATTGTTCGAGTAGTTATCGTACAACCTATTTTTGTTTGTGTAACAGTATAAACACCAGGTCCATTAATTGAAATCGTTTGACCGGTACCTAAATCATTACCATTCTGGTCTACCCATTCATAAACATTATAACCATCATGACCAGAAATTGTTAACGTATTATTACAATACTCTTCAGTACTATCAAATTGACAAGAACTAGTATCTACATATAAATCCATAGAACCAACATTTGGCAATCCACAGCCATTAACTCCTATTAAACCTGGTTGATCTGAAACATTTTCACCAGAAGTTACCCCTCCATATGATGAGCTGATTGTATTTTGTAATAAATTAGTACATGCATCTGTATAATCAAAACAATTATCAGAAGCAGTTACTTGATATCTTATATTATATGAATCTGAAGCACTATTTCTTAAGACTAGTGTATCATCAATAGTAAACGTTATTTGTCTGGTAGCAGCATTAAATGTATGTGTAATTAAACCAGCGGCCAATGGTGTGCCTGATGCATCTAAAAATTCAAATGTAGTATCATCTAAAGTTACATTTAGAGGTAACGTGTTAGTCACCACCGTGCTTGTAGCATCATCAGTACCAATATTTTTAAAATTAACATTATACCAAACTGTTTCACCTAGTTGTACTGGTGAATTATAGGTTATTGGATTGTTAGAAGTATCTTCAACACTAGTTAGTACTTGTAATACAGGCTCAATTATATTTATTGAAAAAGTATTTAAAAAAGTAAAGATATGATCTCCACCTACATTATTTGTTACCCGTACAGTTGCTCCAGTTTCACCATTTCCAATTAGCACATTACCCCCATTTAATGGTGTGAAATCTAATATTTTCTGATCCCATCCTAACGTGTTAGAACTATTTAAATTTCTATCGGTGTCTACAACTCCATCATGAGTAATATTACTACTGAAAAAATTATTGATATCATTTGCATCATCATATAATGAAGTAAAACTAGTTTTTCCATCTGCCTTAAACTGCATATGATCACCATACAAACCTAAATCTCCTTCTAAGGCTGCAACCCCCACTTTACCCTCAACAGGACCTGATGGTGGAGTTGTAAAACCTGAATAACTAAAATCAACTACGTTGTTTGGTGAATTTCTAACCGCAGACATACCATCAAACGTACTGATGTACTTTCGTGGCTCAGATGGATCTTCATATACAATAACTAAAGACCAACCTGCGGCATTATTTGTACCAACATTTGTACTTAAGTCAGCTACATAGTAATCTCCATTAGGGTTGGTAATAGAAGTTACAATACTTGTAACATCTTTATAGAACACTAAATCTAAATCTTCTCTTTTAGAGACGTCTGTTATATCGGCTGTTATTAGCTGATAGGCACCTCCAGGTATTTTAAATTTAACTTCATTAGGAGCCGGAGTTGAAGGAGCTCCCACTGCACCCCAATATAAACCAGCATAAACAACTCGGTTACAAGAACCTGTTGTAAATTTAGCACTACTTGAATTAAAAGTATTAGTATCACCATCAATATCAACAAAAACCATATCAATATCATTGTTACGATCTGTACCATTGTAAGGTTGATCACTAGTTTCTCCTAAAATGGAATTTCCGATAATTGTTAATTCTCCATTTATTCCAGTAGATTCAAATCTCTTTTCAAATGGAATTGTAGTTTGAGCACTGGAGATTAAAGGAAATATTAAAAGTGCCACTAATAATAAAAGCGTGATGTAAATAAAATTACACTTTTGTGTAGTTTGTTGGGTTGATTTCATTTTGTACAAGTATTTAGCGAATGAATAAGTAAAACGCGAGTTTATGTTCTTTAGTATACACATAACAACTAATGAACAAAAATTCCTACCCTAATTATTAAAATAAACTATTATTGCACTAAAAATGAAGAACTTGGAAGGCATTAAATTTTCTTTTAAAATGTGTTCTTTTTTATAAAAAATCTTTCAAAATTGAAAATTAAAACGCAAACGTCTTGCCAGAAAAACTTTGGAGTATTTAATTGTTTTTTATACTGTTTTTTACAATAGATAACAATACGTATAATACTATTATTAAAGGGATTGCGTAGATGTAAAAGAACACTACGAGTACTGTAGAAATTACCAAAAAGGAAAGTTCTATATAATTATTGCTTAAAGAAAAGTTTTTAAATTTTAAAGAGAAAAGTGGAATTTCCGTATTCATTAAAAAACTAAAGAGAAGGGTAACAACAATTAAAAAATAGGGATTTGATACAAGATTAAAAATAAAATCATTATTACCAAAAGCTAAAATTACAGGTAGGCTGAGAACGAATAAAGCCATAGCCGGAGTTGGTAACCCTATAAACGAAGAAGTTTGACGATCATCCAAATTAAATTTCGCCAATCTATAGGCTGCTGCCAATGTTAAAATTATTCCTACAAATGGTAAGAGTTGTACTGTGTGAATTTTAAAACCAATCCAATTTAAAGATTCCGTTTTCTCAAACATCGAGACTTCAAACGAATCATGATTTAAAGAACTTAAAATCAACTGAAACATTACAATACCTGGCACTACTCCACTTGTTACAACATCGGCTAAGGAATCTAATTGCAAACCTAATTCACTCTGAACATTTAATAATCGTGCCGCCAAGCCATCAAAAAAGTCAAAAAAGATACCCAGCAACACAAAAATGGCTGCAGTTACTAAGTCATTATTTGCGGCAAATAGCACAGCAATGACACCAGAAAACAAGTTTAATAATGTTATAATATTTGGAATATGTTTTTTAATGACGATAGGGTTTTAGGGTAAACAAATTTAGAGAAATATTAATAAATTTACTTTAAACAATTAAATATATAATTATGTTAATAAAATATAGGGATAGTTTTTTGTAATTTATTATGATTTCTTACTTTAGCAAACATACAAAAATCCCAAGCAACTTAATGTCAGAACAAACCAAATATACTGAAGATAATATTAGATCACTAGATTGGAAAGAGCATATCCGTATGCGTCCGGGTATGTATATTGGTAAATTAGGTGATGGCTCTTCGGCTGATGATGGTATTTACATCCTTATAAAAGAGGTCATTGACAATTCTATTGATGAATATGTAATGGGTGCTGGAAAAACCATAGAAATTTCTGTGAAAGACAAAGTGGTGACTGTAAGAGATTATGGTCGTGGTATTCCGCTTGGTAAGGTGGTTGATGTAGTATCTAAAATGAATACGGGTGGCAAGTACGATTCTAGAGCTTTTAAAAAATCAGTGGGTCTAAATGGAGTGGGTACAAAAGCAGTAAATGCGTTATCATCTCACTTTAAAGTGCAATCGGTTCGTGACAATAAGTCGAAAATTGCTGAATTTGAACAAGGAAACTTGACTTTAGATGATAAAATTCAAGATTCTTCTTTACGAAAAGGTACTAAAGTCAGTTTTACACCTGACGAAATTATTTTTAACAATTACAAATACAGAAACGAGTATATCATAAAAATGATTAAAAATTATGTCTATCTCAATACGGGATTGACGATACTTTTTAATGGTGAAAAATATTATTCTGAAAATGGCTTAAAAGATTTATTGGAAGAAAATATTGCTGAAGAAGATATGGTTTACCCAATCATACATTTACAAGGTGATGATATAGAAATTGCTTTAACCCATAGTAAATCGCAATACAGTGAAGAATTTCACTCTTTTGTAAATGGGCAACACACCACACAGGGTGGTACACACCAAAATGCCTTTAGAGAAGCGGTTGTAAAAACGGTTCGTGATTTTTTTGGAAAGAACTATGAGGCATCAGATGTTAGAAAATCAGTAGTCTCTGCCATTAGCGTAAAGGTAATGGAACCTGTTTTTGAGAGTCAAACCAAAACAAAATTGGGATCCACAGAAATGGGTGGAAAATTACCCACAGTACGGACTTTTATACTTGATTTTGTAAAGCGAAACCTTGACAATTATTTGCACAAAAATCCAGCTACGGCTGAACAAATGCAAAAGAAAATCTTACAAGCAGAACGTGAGCGTAAAGATTTGTCTGGAATTAGAAAACTAGCCAGAGACCGAGCCAAGAAAGCTAATTTACACAATAAGAAATTACGAGATTGCCGTGTACATTTAGGTGATATGAAAAAAGACAATCGTTTGGATAGTACTTTGTTTATTACGGAGGGAGATTCAGCGAGTGGTTCTATTACTAAATCTAGAAATGTAAATACGCAGGCAGTATTTAGTTTAAGAGGTAAGCCTCTGAATTCCTTCGGTATGAGCAAAAAAATTGTTTATGAAAATGAAGAATTCAATTTATTACAGGCGGCTTTAAATATTGAAGATGGAATAGAGAATTTAAGATATAATAACATTGTAATTGCTACTGATGCGGATGTTGATGGTATGCATATTCGATTATTATTGATTACTTTTTTCTTACAGTTTTTTCCAGAATTGATAAAAGAAGGTCATTTATTCATTTTAGATACGCCACTCTTTAGGGTGAGAGACAAAAAAGAAACCTTTTATTGTTATTCAGAAACGGAAAAACAAAATGCTATTAAAAAATTAAGAGGTAAGCCAGAAATGACAAGGTTTAAAGGATTGGGAGAGATATCACCTGACGAATTTGCAAACTTCATTGGAGATAGTATTCGCTTAGACCCTGTTATGCTTGACAAAGAAATGTCTATAGAACAATTGTTGACTTTTTATATGGGTAAAAACACCCCAGACCGTCAAAAATTTATAATTAATAATCTAAAAGTTGAACTTGATTTAGTTGAAGAAGTATAATGCAAGAAGAAGAAGAAATCCAACCCGAAAATAATCAAGAAAACCTTTCAGACGAGACCATAACTAAGGTCTCAGGCATGTATAAAGATTGGTTTTTAGACTATGCCTCATATGTAATATTAGAACGTGCAGTACCAGCCATTGATGATGGTTTAAAACCTGTACAGCGGCGAATTATGCAGTCTATGAAAGATTTAGACGACGGTCGTTACAACAAAGTTGCCAATTTAGTGGGTCACACCATGCAGTACCATCCGCATGGAGATGCTAGTATTGCTGATGCCATGGTACAACTTGGCCAAAAAGAATTACTTATTGATATGCAGGGAAACTGGGGTAATATCCTTACTGGGGATAGAGCTGCAGCTTCGAGATATATAGAAGCTAGGTTATCCAAATTTGCCTTAGAAGTTGTTTTTAATCCGAAAACTACGGAGTGGCAAGCGTCGTACGATGGTCGTCGTAAGGAACCCATAGATTTACCTGTTAAATTCCCTTTATTATTAGCTCAAGGTGCTGAAGGTATCGCCGTTGGTTTATCTACAAAAATACTACCGCATAATTTTAATGAACTTATTGATGCCTCTATAAAGCATCTCAAAGGAAAAAGCTTCGTACTTCTTCCTGATTTTTTAACAGGAGGTATTGCGGATGTTACAAACTATAACGAAGGCAAACGAGGAGGCAAAGTTAGGGTACGTTCAAAAATATCTCAATTTGACAAAAACACACTAGTTATCAATGAGATACCTTTTGGAACCACAACCTCTTCTTTAATTGACTCTGTACTTAAAGCTAACGACAAAGGCAAAATAAAAATAAAGAAAATAGAAGATAATACCGCTGCTACAGTTGAAATATTAGTGCATTTACCAAATGGCGTTTCGCCAGATAAAACGATTGATGCCCTCTATGCTTTTACCAATTGCGAGGTTTCTATTTCACCACTGTGCTGTATTATTGAAAATAATAAACCGATTTTTATCGGGGTTAATGAAATGCTACGTAAATCTACCGATCACACGGTAGCATTATTAAAACAAGAGCTTGAAATTCAACTTCAAGAATTAGAAGAACAGTGGCATTTTGCTTCATTAGAACGCATTTTTATTGAAAACAGGATTTATCGCGACATTGAAGAAGAAGAAACTTGGAAAGGCGTTATTGCCGCTATTGACAAAGGTTTAAAACCACATACAAAACATTTAAAACGAAAGGTTACTGAAGAAGATATTGTTCGTTTAACGGAAATAAGAATTAAAAAAATATCAAAATTTGATATTGACAAAGCTAAACAGTTTATAGAAAGTCTTGAAGAAAAAATTGCTGAAGTAAAACATCATTTAGCAAATTTAATAGTATTTGCTATTGATTACTTTAAAAACTTAAAGGAAAAATACGGTAAAGACAAAGATAGAAAAACTGAAATTAGAATCTTTGAAGACATTGTAGCCACTAAGGTTGCCATGAAAAATGCTAAACTTTATGTCAACCGGAAAGAAGGGTTTTTCGGAACATCTTTACGTAAAGATGAATTTGTAGCCGATTGTGCAGACATCGATGACATTATTGTTTTTCTTGAAGATGGTAGAATGGTCGTTTCAAAAATAGATTCCAAAACTTTTGTCGGTAAAAATATTATACATATTGCTGTTTTTAAGAAAAAAGACAAGCGTACGGTTTACAATATGATTTATCGTGATGGAAAGGCTGGCCCAACGTATATGAAACGCTTTTCTGTAACCAGTATCACCAGAGATAAAGATTATGATCTAACTGCGGGCAACAAAGGCTCTAGTGTGCTCTATTTCTCTGCAAATCCAAATGGTGAAGCAGAAGTGGTAATGGTTTATTTAAGAGCTTTAGGCAATGTAAAAAAATTAAAATGGGAAATTGATTTTGCAGATTTAGCAATAAAAGGTCGTGGTAGTAAAGGGAATACTGTTACAAAACATGCTGTTAAAAAAATAGAACTTAAAGAAAGAGGAATCTCTACACTTAAACCACGTAAAATTTGGTTTGACGATACCGTACAAAGGCTGAATGTTGAAAACAGAGGTGATTTATTAGGTGAATTTACGGCTGAAGATCGTTTGCTAATTATCACACAATCGGGAACAGTAAAAACGATAATGCCTGAACTTTCTGCTCATTTTGATGATGACATGATTATTCTAGAAAAATGGATTCCAAATAAACCTATTTCTGCAATTCATTATGATGGCGAAAAAGAACGTTATTATGTCAAGCGTTTTATGATTGACAATCCTAACAAGGAGGAAATATTCATTTCTGAACATCCAAAATCGCAACTTGAAATTGTAGCCACTGATTTCAGACCTATCGCCGAAGTTATTTTCTCTAAACGTGCTTTAGAAAACGAAACAGTTAACTTTGAAGAATTTATTGCAGTAAAAGGCATTAAGGCGATTGGAAATCAACTAACTACAGATAAAATAAAACAAGTAAACCTACTTGAACCTCTTCCTTATATAGAACCAGAGGTAAACACAGTTGATGTAGTTGAGGAAGTAGAAATAGACAACACTAAACCTGAATCAAAACCAGAAGTTAATAACGATGAAGACGCCTCTGAAGATGATGATGGACAAATCACATTGTTTTAGATAAACCCTGATAAACTATTTTTTCCATTTAATCCCACAACCAATACTGGGCTTCTGAATAGATTCATTGTCTTTATTAGTCAATAGGCAGTCTAAAGCATGACGTAAATCGCTACCCGTTACCGCTAACCCATTACCAGGTCTGGAATCGTCAAATTGTCCACGATAGGCCAATTTTAAATCCGTATCAAAAACATACAAATCAGGAGTACAGGCCGCATCATACGTTTTAGCCACCTCTTGGGTTTCGTCATACAAATAAGGAAAAGGATATTTTAATTCTTTAGCTACTTTTTTCATTAAATAGGGAGCATCCTGTGGGTAATTTTCTACATCATTGGAAGAAATAGCAATAAATGATATTCCATTACTGATATAATCATTTGCAACCTTTACCAGCTCCTCATTTATATGGATAACAAATGGGCAATGATTACAAATAAATAGCATAACAGTCCCCTTTTCCCCTTTTAAATTAGTCAATGACAACGACTGGTCAGTCACTGTATCTTTTAAATTAAATTTAGGTGCTTTTGTTCCTAAAGGAATCATATTTGAGGGTGTTCTCGCCATTATTTTAGATTATATTTGTAGTTTTATAGCATAAAATTACTAAAAATATGTCAGACATAATTTCTTTTGAAGATTTCACTAAAATAGACATCAGAACAGGTACTATTATTGAAGTGAATGACTTTCCAAAAGCAAAAAAACCCGCGTATCAACTTACTATAGATTTCGGGAAATTAGGAATTAAAAAATCCAGTGCACAAATAACAGATCTCTATTCAAAAGAAGACTTACTAAATAAACAAATAACGGCCGTTGTCAATTTTAAACCGAAACAAATTGCCAATTTCGTCAGCGAATGTTTGGTGCTAGGTATTGAAAACAACAATAAAGAAGTGGTACTCTTAAAATCAACTATAAAAACTATTAACGGTACGCCAATTAATTAATATGTCATTAACAACCACAAAATCAAATTTAAACGGATTAGCAAACAAGCTTAAAGGAGAACTTTTCTTTGACGATTTATATAAAAGTATTTACGCTACAGATGCTTCTGTTTACCGAAAAATACCACTAGCGGTCGCTTTTCCAAAAGATGATAACGACCTTAAATTACTGATTGACTTCGCACTGCAACATCAAATTACCTTAATTCCTAGAGCTGCCGGTACTTCATTGGCAGGACAATGTGTTGGAGACGGTTTAGTTGTTGATATTTCTAAACATTTTACTTCTATTTTGGCATTTGATGAAAAAGCTAAAACAGTCACGGTACAACCAGGAATAGTAAGAGATGAATTGAACCAATATCTTAAACCGTATGGTCTATTTTTTGGTCCCAATACCTCTACCAGTAATCGCTGCATGATTGGCGGAATGGTAGGTAACAATTCTTCAGGAACCACTTCAATACAATTTGGTGTAACAAGAGATAAGGTTATTGAGTTAAAAACCTTATTGTCAGATGGTTCAAAAGCAGTATTTAAAGCTATAAGTAACGAAGAATTTAAACAGAAATGTGTTGGAAATAGTTTAGAAAATAAAATTTACAAAACCATTTTTGAAGAATTATCTGATAAGGCAAAACAACAAGAAATACGAAATGAATTTCCTAAAAAATCCATTCATAGAAGAAATACGGGCTATGCCGTTGATGAATTATTAAATACTTCTACTTTTTCAACTTCTAATGAAAATATTAACATTTCGAAATTACTTTGCGGAAGTGAAGGTACCTTAGCATTTACAACTGAAATCACTATACAATTAGATGATTTACCACCAACACAGAGTTTAGTTGTTGCGGCACATTTTACGAGTATACAAGAAAGTTTACAAGCTACAGTCGTGGCTATGAAGCATAATTTGTATACCTGTGAGTTAATGGACAAAACAATACTTGATTGTACCAAAAAAAACCGTGAACAGCTTAAAAACAGATATTTTATAGAAGGTGATCCCAAAGCCATCTTATTACTTGAAATTAAAGCAGCTACCGATAAAGAAACCGAAGCTTTAGCTGATCAATTAATTGCAGACTTAGAACAACATAATTTTGGCTATTCCTATCCCAAATTATTTAATGCAGATAGCGAAAAAGCTGCCGAACTCCGTAAAGCCGGATTAGGGCTATTAGGAAATATTGTAGGAGATAATAAAGCTGTAGCGTGTATTGAGGATACTGCCGTTGACTTACAAGATTTACCTGCGTATATTAAAGAGTTCACGGCTATGATGGATAGTTACGGACAGGAAGCAGTGTACTACGCACATGCAGGTGCTGGTGAACTCCACCTCCGCCCTATCTTAAATTTAAAAAAAGCGGAAGATGTAGTTCTTTTTAAGACGATAACTACTGAAACCGCCAAGCTTGTTAAGAAATATAAAGGTTCTTTTAGTGGTGAACATGGAGACGGCATCGTTCGAGGCGAATTTATTCCACTTATGATAGGTGATAAAAATTATGACCTTCTTAGACGCATAAAACAAGTTTTTGACCCTAATAATATTTTTAACAAAGGAAAAATAGTAGATGCTTTTCCTATGGATACATCTTTTCGTTATGAAGTGGACCGAAATGAGCCTGACATAAAAACCATAATGGATTTTTCAGATTCAGAAGGCATATTAAAAGCTGCTGAAAAATGTAATGGTTCTGGCGACTGCCGCAAATCAACCGATGCAGGCGGCATGATGTGCCCAAGCTATAGAGCCACTTTAAACGAAAAAGACACTACTCGAGCAAGAGCAAATGCCTTACGTGAGTTTTTAACTAATAGTGACGAGAAAAGGAATAAATTTGATCATGAAGAACTTAAAAAAGTATTTGATCTTTGCTTAAGCTGTAAAGCTTGTGCTAGTGAGTGCCCTAGCAATGTAGATGTTGCTAGCTTTAAGGCTGAATTCTTACATCAATATCAAAAGTTAAACAAACCTTCTTTCAGAACAAAAATGTTTGCTAATAATGTTAAATACAATAAGCTCGGTAGTATTTTCCCAAGTTTGACCAATGTTATCCTAAACACCTCATTGACAAAAAAAATAATGGGTATTGCTATTGAACGTAGTATACCCAAATTAGCACCTCAAACATTGCGAAAATGGATCAAAAAGAACAAATCAAAACTGCAACCATCACAACCTTTAAAAGGTGAATTAACTTTATTTTGCGATGAGTTCACTAACTTTTACGATTTAAATGTGGGTATTGACACCATTCAATTATTAACCAAATTAGGTTATCAAATTAATTTTATTGATCACACCGAAAGCGGTAGAAGTCATATCTCTAAAGGGTTTTTAGATGAAGCAAAGGAATTAGCAAATAAAAACATTGCCATTTTTAAAGATAAAATCAATAAGAACAATCCAATTATTGGAATGGAACCATCAGCAATTTTATCGTTTAGAGATGAATATGTACGATTGGCAGATGATAAAGAGGCTGCTAAGTTTTTGGCACTACATGCCTATACTATTGAAGAATTTTTAAATAATGAAATAAATGCAGGCAACATCAATTCTTCTCAATTTACAGACGAGCGTAAAGAAATAAAAATCCATGGTCATTGCCATCAAAAATCATTATCTACAACTTCGGCTACCTTTGCGATGTTAAACCTTCCTAAAAACTATAACGTAACCATAATTAATTCAGGTTGTTGTGGTATGGCTGGATCTTTTGGTTATGAAAAAGAGCATTATGAATTGAGTATGCAAGTAGGAGAACAATCATTATTCTCAAAAATTAGAAAATTTAAGCCCAACACTGAAATTTCTGCTGCGGGTACTAGTTGCCGTCACCAAATTTATGATGGTACGAAAAAAGTGGCATTGCACCCGGCTCAGTTGTTGTTGAAGGCTTTGGTTAACTAATTATTTTTTGATTCCTATTAAAGTTTAATTATATTGTAACTATAAAATTAATAAAATGGACAAAAACAAGGTATTATCAACTGTAGCTATAGCATTAATAATCTTAGGAATTGTAATGATATATATTGGCGGTTTTTATGCTCCAAAAGTAATGCTACCTCCAATTATTACAGGTGTTGGTTTCTTTTTAATTGCATGGGCCATAAATGCTTTAAAAGATTAATTACAGCCAGAGACAATCCAAAACATCTGTTATCAAGTGAAATAACAAGCCTACAGCTACTATTCTAGTCTTTTTGATAAGGAGCATTATAAAATAGATAAGAGCGGCAAAATAGCTGTGTAAAGGATGAAAGTTAATACTACACCTGTTAGGGTCGAAAATAGGTGTGGCCAATAGGTGGTCTAAATCAATAAGCATAGTGAGAATCATTATTAACCATGCTTTTATCCACATTGATGGAAATAAAACATAAGCTATAATTCCTGGAAATAGAAAATGCAACCCATAATGGAGTAACGTTCTAACAAGCTCTAAATCCATTCTATGTTTTGGTTTTCGAGATAATTAATAGCGTTTGGACCTTCCATAAACAACAGATCTAAGATACTAAGGTTCATAATAAAACCACGCTTATCAGAAAACACTTGGGTATATTCATTCAACTTATAACTTCTATTGGATTTTGCATCTACCAAAAAACGAAAATCAGCTTCGGCAGGATAGTCTTTATGAAACTCAATTGATTTATTCGTTTGGATATCCAAAGGTAAGTTGTCAAAAATAAATTGTTGACAGTCCAAATTCAAATCGAGTAAATATTTATGTTTTTTTAAGAGTAAATCAATTAATTCATCTTCATAAAATTCGTAAAATGGCGAAGATTTGTACGCCGAAGCCATTGATTTTATATGTTGTTGTTGCCAACTTGTACTATTATCCAACAAAACATCTTTAGTTCTTTGCTTACTGTTGGCTTGTAAAATAGGGACGTTCAGTAATTGCCTACCATTAGCTCCATAAATATAACAGCGAGTTCTATAGGTTTGCTTTTGATAATTATCTTCAACCTCAAAAGTAACACTACTACTATTTGCTAACGCGGTAAAGTGAATAATTGGAGAAAAATATGTTGGATATACTAACACTTTTTAGTTTTTCTATTTGACTTTTCAGATTTCTTAGTACAAGATGATATTAGAATAGTAAAGGCTTCTCGTACACCATAAATGGCATTCAAAAAAATAGTATCAACATTTTCCGTTAATAAATTTTCAACGGACACTAAGTTTTTATGACTTCAAATTACACCTTAAGCTTTTTTTCTTTTTCTTACAAAATCAAAAACGAACCATAATACTAATAAACCAATAAACCATTTAAAATATGAAACTGGCTCTCCATTACCGCCTACTGTTGTGAAGAAACGTTCCCAACGTGGACTCATACCTTCCCAACTCATCCAAATAAGCACAGGTTTACCAACCACATGGTCAAAAGGTACATACCCCCATCTACGAGCATCTAAAGAGTTTTGTCTGTTATCACCCATCATCCAATAATAATCTTGTCTAAAGGTGTAACTGTCTGCATCTTTACCATTAATAAGAATTTCATCGCCATTTACAATCAAATCGTTATGCTCGTATTCACTAATCAACCTCTTATAAAAAGGCAGACTCTCTTTGGTCAATTTAACCGTTTCCCCTTTTTTAGGTATATAAATAGGTCCAAAATTATCCGTATTCCAACCTAACGAAGGTACTTGAGGAAATACACCTCCATCTCTTCCTTTCGGCTGCATTGTTTTCGTTATGCTCTTTACTATCGGGTTTTTTGCCAATAATGCAGCTTCATCATCTGTTAAGGTTAAATAATAATTTCCATCCTGCATCCTACCTCCCTCTCTAACATTATATCTATTTGCTAATGCTGCTGGGCTAATAGCTTCTCCTCCAGTATTTACGTTAAAATTATACTGAATTTTGGCTCTATCGTTATAGGTTGTACGTTTTCCATTGATATAAATATAACCATCACGAATCTCTAAAGAATCTCCAGCAATAGCAACACATCGCTTAACTAAATTGGTTTTTTTATCGATAGGTTTGTAATAATTTCGATCTGGATAAAAGTCATTCATATCCAACAAGGTATCTGCTGGCTGATTAAATACGACAATATCATTTCGTTTTATTTTTTGAAACCCTGGCAATCGCATATAAGGCAATTGTAGTTTATTTTTCCACGAAGTATCTTTCTTATCAATACGATCATCAAATAAATATGATTTACTTTTAGTTTTAGGGATTGTATCATGTACCATAGGTAAAGCTACCGTAGTCATTGGCACTCTTGCTCCATAATGAAATTTACTAACAAAAAGAAAGTCACCAATTAAAAGTGTTTTTTCCAATGATGAGGAAGGAATTGTATACGGTTGCATTACATAGGTATGCACTAACGTAGCTGCGATAATGGCAAAAACAATAGAACTTATCCATTCACCTGCAACCGTTCTTGGTTTTAAACTTCTGTCTTCAATATATTCGACATCTGCAACGTAATTCACATAGAAAATATACAAACCAAGTGTTAAAATAACCAATATCGTATCTAATCTTGAATTTTTACCAAAACTTCTTATAGTCTCTACCCATATTACAGGAAACATCAATAAATTAACAATAGGAATAAATAACAAAATTATCCACCACCATGGGCGTTTGATAATTTTCATTAAAATTACGGCATTGTAAACGGGTATTGCCGCTTCCCAAGCCTGTCTCCCTGCTTTAACATATAATTTCCAAGTTCCTAAAAAATGTATTACTTGTAATATTAGAAAAAATATAAACCATTGTGTAAATGTCATATTTGCTACTTTTTATTTTGAACTATTATTATTATTTAAATTCCTAAAACGTCTTTCATGGTAAAAACACCTTTCTTGTCTTTTAACCATTCTGCAGCTATCACTGCACCTAAAGCAAAACCGTCTCTATTTTTGGCGGTATGTGTAATTTCAATTTCATCAACTTCAGAGGTGTACGAAGTTACATGTGTACCAGGTACATTTTCAATTCGTTTAGAAATTATTGGTATCGTTTTTTCGTCTTCTGTTACATCCAAACTCCATTTTTCTTTACTGGTTTGCTCAATTATTCCTTCTGCAAGTGTAATTGCCGTTCCGCTTGGAGCGTCTAATTTCTGGGTATGGTGCGTTTCTTCTAGACTAACTTTATACACATCAAATTTACGCATAAGCTTGGCAAGCTGCTTGTTTAATTCAAAAAACAAATTAACACCAAGGCTATAATTTGAGGCATAAATAAAAGCACCATTGCTTGTCTTGCAACTCGCTACAGCCTCTTCATATTTATCTAACCAACCTGTTGTACCTGAAACAATTGGAATATTATTTTTAAAGCATAAGGTTATATTGTTAAAAGCCTCTTTAGGAATACTAAAGTCAATCGCTACATCAGCTGAACTTAAATCATAATCTGTAGTATCAAAATCAATTTTAGCAACAATAGTATGGCCTCTTTCTAAGGCTATTCTTTCGATAGTTTTACCCATCTTACCATATCCGAATAATGCGATGTTCATGTTGCTAAATTAAAAATTAAAACTGATTGTAGCTCCAAATCCCGTTTGATTTGTAGTTGGCATAGTAAAAATTGTAGGGTTAAATGAAATATTAGTATTTAACGCATTGTCAGGTAAGTGTGCATCTACATTCGCTTCAATAATATTTAGAATATATAAACCAATTGTAATAAAAAGCGATAAATCTCTATTTTTCTTGTAAAAAGTTTGAGCGGTTTGTAAACTTGTTTGCGTTAATTCAACATTATCTCCAGTACCATCAAACTCGTGCTCTCTACCAGCAAGTTCAGCTTTAAAAGCTTCTCTATATCTATTGTACTTATTATTATTATCTACATAAAAATAAACACCAGTTCCCACTGCCCCCCAAACTATGGGTGCTTTCCAATACTTCTTATTATAAATTTGACCTAAGCCAGGTAAAACGGCAGAATAGAAAGCTGCTTTTGATGGAGCCAAAATATTAATTTCATCTGCTATAAAAGTGGTATCTATTTTAGTGACTTTTAAATCTGAAGGAACTTCTTGTGCATAAATAGTTGCAAAAGAGCTTAAAAAAATAATACTATAGACACACCATTTGAACATCTATTTTAATAATTTTTTAATGCGATTAAAGTCTTCTTGAGAACTAAAAGGAATTTCAATTTTACCTTTATTTTCACCAGAAAGCTTAATTTTTACTTTATTACCTACAAAATCACTAATTTCTTTTGTGCTTTGTTTAATGTATTCTGGAACCGTTTTACTAGGAGTTACATTAACTTTTTCAACGGAACCTCCATTGCGAACACTTTTTACAAGTTGTTCTGTTTGTCTTACAGAAAGATTGTTTTTGATAATTTTTTCATAAATATCTAACTGTTTCGCAAAATTATCAACACTTATTAAGGCCCTACCATGTCCCATTGATAAAAACCCATCACGCATACCTGTTTGGATGATTGGATCTAACTTTAACAATCTTAAATAGTTCGTAACTGTTGATCTGTCTTTACCTACTCGTTTACTCAGCTCTTCTTGAGTTAAGTTAATCTCTTCTATTAAACGCTGGTATGACAAGGCAACCTCGATTGGATCAAGATCTCTTCGCTGAATGTTTTCAACCAATGCCATTTCTAGCATCTCTTGATCATTAGCCAATCTTATATATGCAGGAATGGTTTTTGAACCAATAAGCTTTGATGCTCTAAAACGTCGTTCACCAGAAACTAATTGAAATTTGTTACCATCTAATTTACGAACTGTTATAGGCTGTATTACGCCAAGTTCTTTTATTGAATTTCCTAATTCTCTTAAATCGTCTTCATTAAAATAGGTTCTAGGTTGAAAAGGGTTTACTTCGATAGAAACCAAATCAATTTCAACAATACTTCCTACTAATTTATCAGCATTTTTATCTCCTACAGAGCGAATATCTTCAATTGGGTCTTTTAACAATGCAGATAAACCTCTTCCTAATGCTTGCTTTTTTACAGCTTTAGCCATTCTTGTTCTTTTTTAAAATTTCATGTGCTAAGTTAATATAATTTACCGCACCTTTACTCGTAGCATCATATGCAATTATGCTTTCACCATAACTTGGAGCTTCACCTAAACGTATATTTCGTTGAATTATAGTTTTAAAAACCATATTTTGAAAATGCTTTTTCACTTCTGCTACCACTTGATTAGATAATCGTAAACGAGAATCGTACATGGTTAGCAATAAACCTTCAATATCTAAATCTGGATTGTGAACTTTCTGAACACTTTTTATAGTATTCAATAATTTCCCTAATCCTTCAAGAGCATAATATTCACATTGAATTGGAATTATTACAGAGTCTGCTGCTGTTAAAGCATTCAAAGTGATTAAACCCAATGAAGGAGCACAATCAATTAATATATAATCGTAATCATCCCTTACTTCTTGAATTGCTTGTCTCAGCATGTACTCGCGTTGCTCTTTATCAACCAATTCTAATTCAATGGCAACCAAATCTATATGAGATGGAATAATATCTACATTAGGTGAATTGGTAGCTACAATAGCTTCTTTAATATGTATTGAATGTTCTAACAATTGATAAGTACCATTACTCACCTCATCAACATTTATACCTAAACCAGAAGTTGCATTAGCTTGCGGATCAGCATCTATTAACAAAACCTTATTTTCTAAAACGCCTAAAGCAGCAGCTAGATTAACTGTTGTGGTTGTTTTACCAACACCACCTTTTTGATTTGCAACGGCTATAATTTTCCCCATTAAACTCGTTAAATTTTAGGCCATAAAAATACAACTATTTATGAGTTATTGAAATGAAGTTGTAAACAAAACATAAAAAAAACTGCCTTAATATTGTTTCCAATCTCTAAGGCAGTCCTTTGTACTGTTAATAAGTTTTATTCTTTATCTTCAGGATATAAAATAGCTAATATATAGCCATCTGTAAGATATTTATTAGCAACTGCTTGAATTTTTTCTGCAGTAATGCTACCGATATCTTTTGTTTTACCTAAGATTTTTGAAGAATCTGATTTATTATAATCTGAATTTTTAAGAGCACTAATCCAGTACTTATTTTTCTTTAAATTCTCTTTATAATCTAACAATTGGGCTTGCTTAACTTTTTCAACATCCTCTTCTGTTGGTCCATTTTCAATAATTTCTTGAACTTGTGCCAATGCAGCCTCTTTTAACTTCTCTACATTATCTGGTCCACATGGAAATGAAATTGTAAAACTATAAGAACCATAAGGCATTTTATCAAGTCCACCTCTAGCACCTACACCATAAACACCAGCTTCCTCTTCTCTCAATTTTTCAATTAATTTAATAGTTAATATCTCTCCAAGACTTTGCAACATATGATCATCCTTAGCATTGTATTTCGTTTCTCCTTTATATTGAATTAACACACTACTTTTAGGTTCTGAACCTTTTTTAACTATTTTCTCATGTGATCCTGATAATGATCTGAATCCCAAATCTTTTATATCTTCTTTTACATTTGTACTTGGAAGACTTGCGATATATTGTTTTGAGAATTCCCTTAGTTTGGCTTCATCAAAGTTTCCAACAAAATAAAACTTGAAGTCACCTGCATTTGCAAAACGCTCTTTATACTTTTCATACGCTAAATTATAATCAGCAGCATCAAATTCTTCAGGGGTTGGAAAGCCCATATACCTTTCATTTTTTTCATTCATAAATTTCCCTAACTCAATTTGAAAATAGATGCTAGGATTAGACATTATGCTACCTAAAAATGCTTTTTGCTTGCTCGCAAAAGAAGTAAATGCTTTTTCATCTTTATTTAATGAAGTAAAATTCAAATAAATTAACTGAAACAATGTTTCTAAATCTTTAGGCGTTGCATTACCTGACATACCTTCGCTTTCACTACCAATATAAGGTCTTACTCCAGCAATTTTACCGGTTAACATTTTACCTAAATCTGTTTTGTTAAACCCATTGACACCCGCTTCATTTAATCCGCCATTGGCTCTTGCTGTTTTTTTATAGGTCTCTAAGTCATATTCATTTGTTCCTCCATAACTAAAGGCTTCAAATAAGACTTCGTCATCTTTAAAATCTGTTTTTTTATAGACAACAGTTGCTCCATTAACGAACGTTAATGTTGTTGTTCCTAAATTCTCATCTTTAACCTCTTTTATAATGGCTCCTAGTTTTGGGATTTCAGTCATCAGTGCTTCACCTAAATCAGAATCTTGATATGGTTGAATATCAGATTTCTCTACTTCTACCAACAAATCTGTTACTTGTTTTTCAGTAACTTTAGGAATACCTTCTTTTTCAGAACCGGTTATCACTACTACTCTATTATCATCATGCAAATAATTCGCAATTAAACCGTTTACTTCATCTAATTGGATTGTTGGTAATGCCTTTTTGTAAAAATCATACTCCCATTCAATACCCGGAATTGGTTCTTGTTCTAAGAAATTACGTACATATTCACCAACATATCGATCGGATTCATTTTTATCTTTGTTTTGAAATGCCTTATCCATTCTTGCAAGAATAGCTGTTTTAGCACGTTCAAATTCGCCTTTTTGAAACCCATGTCTTTTTACACGCTCATTTTCTTCTAACAATGTTTTTAAAGCTGTTAATTGACCTGTAGGACTTGTCATGGCAAAAGATTGATAAGCATTTTTACTTCTAGCATAAGTACCTCCATAATAGGTTGCCCCATAAACAAAAGGAGGATTTTCTCCGTTTGTTAACTCCTGCAGTCTATTATTCAACATTTGAGAAAACAAACCTTTTACAATTGAATTCCTATAATCTTCTAAATTAGTTTCAACTTCTTTAGGCTTACGATCTTTATACAACAACTGTACTCTATTAAAAGTTGCTTCTTTATCTGTCTCTATAGCTACAAACGTTTCTTCATGATTTGGCACATCAAAAACTTTTCGCTCACGGGGATTCTTTTTAGCCTTCGCCTTAGTAAAATGTTCTTTTATTTTAGCTTCTAACTTATCCAAATCAACATCACCAACCGCAATTACAGCCATTAAATCAGGCCGATACCAATCATCTCTAAACCTTTTAATAACTTCCGGCTTAAAAGTTTCAAGAATATTCTTTTTTCCTATAGGTAATCGCTCAGCGTATTGAGAATTATACATCATCTTAGGTAAGTAATTCGCTAACATACGTTTATCTGCACCTAAACCTATTCTATATTCCTCAAGAACAACGCCTCTTTCCTTATCAATTTCATCATCAGTTAATAAGGCATTAAATGCCCAATCTTCAATAATTTGAAACCCTTTCTCTAATTTCTCTTCATTATCACTAGGGATGGGCAACATATATACCGTTTCGTCAAAACTAGTATAAGCATTTAAGTGTGCTCCAAATTTTACACCAATACTTTGTAAATAATCGACTAATTCATTTTTTTTGAAGTTTTTAGTCCCATTAAAATTCATATGCTCCATAAAGTGAGCCAACCCTTGTTGATCATCATCTTCTAAAATGGACCCAGCATTAATGGCTAGTCTCAAAACTACTTTATCTTCTGGTTTACCATTATTACGCAGGTAATAGGTTAATCCATTTTCTAATTTACCTGTTCTAATATTCGGATCAGTAGGTATTTTAGAACTAAGGTCTATTGTTTCTTGTGCAAACATGTTGCCACTGGCTATTATCATAGCCAATGCAAAAATTAGTTTTCTCATTGTAGTTTTGGTTTTAATGTTCCTATTATAATTACTATCGTTTAGCTTTTATTCTTTTTAGAGCGTATCATTGCTTCCAACATATCCCACATTTCTTGTGGTATCTCCTCCAACATATTAAACTGTCCTGCACCCTGTAGCCATTCACCACCATCTATTGTAATTACTTCTCCGTTAACATAAGATGAAAAGTCAGACATTAAATAGGCTGCTAAATTTGCTAATTCTTGATGCTCACCTACTCTTCGCAATGGCACTTTCTTTTTCATGTCAAATTTATCTTTCAAGTCACCTGGCAGCAATCTATCCCAAGCACCTTTCGTAGGAAAAGGTCCTGGAGCAATAGCATTAAACCTAATATTATATTTTGCCCATTCTACGGCTAAAGATCGTGTCATGGCCAATACACCTGCTTTAGCTGTTGCAGAAGGTACAACATAAGCAGAACCTGTCCACGCATATGTTGTTACTATATTTAATACTGTAGCTTTATCTTGTTTTTCAGCTATCCAATGCTTCCCAAAAGCCAAGGTGCAATTTTTTGTACCTCGCAAAACGATATCGATAATAGTATCAAAAGCGTTTGATGAAAGCCTTTCGGTTGGACTAATAAAATTACCAGCCGCATTATTTAAAAGACCGTCTACTTTTCCATATTCATCCAAAGAAGCCTTTAACATGGCCTCTACTTCTTCATAATTTCTTACATCACATTGAACAGGTAAAACCTTACCTCCTGTTTTCTCTTCCAATTCAACTTTTACAGCTTTCAGCTTATCAATATTTCTAGAAGTAATTACCACGTTGGCTCCTAATTCTAAAAAATAAGTTGTCATCGCTTTTCCTAGTCCGCTACCTCCACCTGTAATTACAATTGTATTCCCTTTTAAGCTTCCCTCTTTAAGCATGGGTTTTTGATATGTATTCATCTTTTTTTTATTTTTTAGTAAAAATATTGAAAATTGCCAAAAATGGCTAGAATTAATCTCTTTATTTTTTTATTAAAAAAACTGTTGCAGAAAACAAAAGGATTTGTATATTTGCGTCCGATTTTAGCAAGGGCTTACAAAAAGCTAACATAACTGATAAGAAGATTTTTAAAGATATAGAAAATGAGTAAAAGAACGTTCCAACCGTCAAAAAGAAAAAGAAAAAATAAGCACGGCTTTAGAGAAAGAATGGCTAGTGTTAACGGAAGAAAAGTTTTAGCACGTAGAAGAGCTAAAGGTAGAAAGAAACTTTCAGTTTCATCAGAAGCTAGTCCGAAAAAATAATGATATTTAATTATATTCATATACAAGGTGTTACTTTTTAAGTAACACCTTTTTTTATATCTTCTTAATAAGTTTTTTAAATTATTAGAGGAATAAAAATAGAATTTTCAAATATTTGTATTCTTAAAAAAAAAATAAAATTATAAAATGCCAAAGAATCCAGCCATCAAGTCCGTTTTAATTATAGGTTCAGGTCCCATCATCATTGGTCAAGCCTGTGAGTTTGACTATTCAGGTAGCCAATCTATTCGGTCACTAAAAGAAGAAGGTATAGAAGTTACCTTGATAAATTCAAATCCTGCCACCATAATGACAGATCCTTCTTTGGCGGATAATGTGTATCTAAAACCACTGACTACAAAATCTATTGTAGAAATATTACAAAACCATCCAAACATTGATGCTGTTTTACCAACCATGGGTGGACAAACAGCGTTAAATTTATGTATTGAAGCTCAAGATAAAGGGATTTGGGATGATTTTAATGTGGCCTTAATTGGTGTTGATATTGACGCCATTAATATTACAGAAGATAGAGAGCAGTTTAGAAAATTAATGATTAAGATTGGTATTGGCCAAGCTCCGTCTACCACTGCAACTTCATTTTTAAAAGGAAAGGAAATAGCTCAAGAGTATGGTTTTCCTTTAGTAATTCGTCCTTCTTTTACCTTAGGAGGTTTTGGAGCCTCAATAGTTTATGATAAAAAAGATTTCGATGAATTATTGAGTCGCGGATTGGAAGCTTCACCTATTCATGAGGTAATAATTGACAAGGCTTTATTGGGTTGGAAAGAATATGAACTAGAATTATTAAGAGACAGAAACGATAATGTTGTTATTATCTGTACTATAGAAAATATGGATCCAATGGGAATTCACACTGGTGATTCCATTACGGTTGCTCCTGCCATGACATTATCTGATAAAACATATCAAAGAATGCGTGATATGGCGATCCATATGATGCGTTCCATTGGTGATTTTGCCGGTGGATGTAATGTACAATTTGCGGTGAGTCCTGACGAGAAAGAGGATATCATTGCAATTGAAATTAATCCTCGTGTTTCACGTTCTTCAGCATTGGCATCAAAAGCTACCGGATATCCTATTGCAAAAATTGCTACTAAATTGGCAATTGGTTATCACTTAGATGAATTAGAAAATCAAATTACAAAAACTACATCAGCTTTATTTGAGCCCACATTAGATTACGTAATAGTAAAAATTCCACGTTGGAACTTCGATAAATTTGAAGGTTCCGATAGAACTTTAGGACTCCAAATGAAATCTGTTGGTGAAGTAATGGGTATTGGAAGGTCTTTCCAAGAAGCTTTACATAAAGCCACACAATCACTTGAAATTAAGCGTAATGGAATTGGTGCAGATGGTAAAGGAGAAAAAGATTACGATAAAATTGTTGACAAATTAAAAAATCCAAGTTGGGATCGGGTTTTTATTATTTATGATGCTATTCAAATGGGGATGCCATTGAGTAGAATTCACGAAATTACTAAAATAGATATGTGGTTCTTACGTCAATATGAAGAACTACACTTTTTAGAAAAAGAAATATCAACGTATAGCTTAGAATCTTTACCCAAAGATTTATTGCTAGAAGCCAAACAAAAAGGTTATGGTGACAGGCAAATAGCTCACATGATCGATTGTTATGAGAGTGAAGTATACAATAGACGTAAGGAACTTAACATTAATCGTGTTTATAAATTAGTTGACACGTGTGCTGCTGAATTTAAAGCACAAACCCCTTACTACTACTCTACTTTTGAAAATAATAGTATTGTCAATGGTGTAGCTTCTGCTGAAAATGAATCTGTTGTCACAGATAAAAAGAAAGTGATTGTATTAGGTTCTGGTCCTAATCGTATTGGACAAGGTATAGAATTTGATTATTGTTGCGTACATGGTGTTATCGCTGCAAAAGAGGCAGGTTATGAAACCATAATGATTAACTGTAATCCAGAAACGGTTTCAACAGATTTTGATACTGCTGATAAATTATATTTTGAGCCAGTTTTTTGGGAGCACATTTATGATATTATTCAACTTGAAAAACCAGAAGGTGTTATAGTTCAACTTGGTGGACAAACCGCGTTAAAACTAGCTGAAAAATTAGAAAAATACGGAGTAAAAATTATTGGAACTTCATTTGAAGCTTTAGATTTAGCAGAAGATAGAGGTCGTTTTTCACGATTGTTAGAAGAATTAGAAATTCCTTTCCCTCAATTTGGTACCGCCACAACGGCTGATGAAGCGTTGGCTGTAGCCGACGAATTGGACTTCCCAATTTTGGTAAGACCTTCTTATGTATTGGGTGGTCAAGGGATGAAAATTGTTATCAATAAGGAAGAATTAGAAAACCATGTGGTAGATTTATTACATAAAATTCCAAATAATGTTCTATTATTAGACCATTATTTAGATGGTGCTATTGAAGCGGAATCAGATTCTATTTGTGATGGCGAAGATGTGTATACCATTGGTATTATGGAACATATTGAACCTTGTGGTGTACACTCAGGTGATTCAAATGCTACGTTACCAGCATTTAATATTGGTGAATTTGTAATGCAACAAATAAAAGACCATACTGTAAAAATTGCAAAAGCATTAAAAACTGTTGGGCTTATTAATATCCAATTTGCTATAAAAGACGATATTGTTTATATCATTGAAGCCAATCCAAGAGCTTCTAGAACTGTTCCTTTTATCGCAAAAGCCTACGGTGAACCTTATGTGAATTATGCTACAAAAGTAATGTTAGGTGATAAAAAAGTGAAGGATTTCACCTTTAATCCGCAATTAAAAGGTTTTGCTATCAAACAACCCGTGTTCTCATTTAATAAATTTCCTAATGTGGATAAAAAACTAGGACCTGAAATGAAATCTACTGGTGAAAGTATCCTATTTATTGATAGTCTAAAAGATGACCAGTTTTATGAGTTGTACTCTAGAAGGAAGATGTATTTGAGTAAGTAATAACAAAACCATGTTTAATAAATTCTTCAAAAAAAGTTCTGAAAAATCGTTGGAAATTAAACAAGACTGGGCATCATACTTTACAAGAGTTGATGATAAGCCAGCAAGTATTCGTTTAAATTTGGGACTTAATTCTGTTGCTCCTATTGAAAAATATGAACACAGAGTTTGGTTTTCAATACAACTTTTAAATGCTGATAGAAATGGATTTACAACAAGAGAAGAGTTCCCTAAAATATGTCAAATTGAAGATGATATTTCAGAAGCTTTAGAAAAAAAAGGTGCCATTGCAGCCGGTGCATTAAAAACCAATGGTACTTTTGATGTATACTTTTACATTTCAGAAACTATAGACATTGCTAATTTGGCTGCTGCCGTTATGCAAAATCATCCAGATTATAGATACGCAACAGATACCAAAATTGATACCAATTGGAGTGATTATTTTGATTTTCTATACCCTGCAGAATTTGAATATCAAACAATTCTAAATCAAAGAGTACTTACAAATCTTGATAAAGAAGGAGATAACCCTGCAATTGAAAGAGCTGTAGATCATTGGTTATACTTTCAAACAGCAACTGATAGAGCAACTTTTATTACTGCCATTGAAAATATAGGATACAAAACCTTATCACAAGAAAAAGTAACCAAAGACAATTATATCTTTCAACTAAATATTTCTAAAGTAAGCAATGTTAATTGGAATACGATTAATGATAATGTTTGGGAACTTATAACACTGGCCAAAGAAAACAATGGTGTTTATGATGGCTGGGGCTGTCCAATTGCAAAATAAATCTATTTTTAAAAATTCACAATTCCTCCTATTAATGTATTTTGTATTCGCAATTTTTCGAATTTGATTGCGTTTTAACATAAAAACTAATAGGTTATGGCAAAACGAATACTATCCTTACTTTCCTTCTTTTTTATTATTGTAAATACTGTTTCGGCCACCGACTATTATGTTTCAAACTCAGGTAACAATTCCAACACTGGACTGTCCGAAAGTCAAGCATTTTTAACCATACAACATGCTGCAGATTTGGTCGTAGCCGGTGATGTTGTTTATGTTTTAAATGGCACTTACGCAGGTTTTGATGTAAGAGAAAAGAATGGCGAGGTTAATCAATACATTACGTTCAAAGCAAAGGATAATAATGTAATTATCAATCAAAAAGGTCCAAAACGAAATGATGGTATTAACATTGAAAATTGCAATTACATTATTGTTGATGGATTCATCGTTAATAATATGATCGGTAATGGTAATGGAATCCGTGTTGTCGTTTCCGACCATTGCATTGTGCGAAATAATCGTTGCGACAATAATGCGGAACGGGCTATTTTTACAGGATTTACTGATGATATACTTATCGAAAACAATATTTGTTCAAATTCAATAGACGAGCATGGAATATATGTTTCCAATAGCTCCGATCGGCCGATTATCAGGTATAATGAATGTTTCGGCAATAACAGTATTGGAATTCACATGAACGGAGATCTTTCAGTGGGTGGTGATGGAATTATAAGTGACCCTCAAATCTATGGTAATATTATACATGACAACAATAAAGCCGCGGGTATCAACATGGATGGTGTTGAAAACCCTATCGTATATAATAACCTTATTTATAATAATCATAACGCTCAAGGCATTGCACTTTTTAAGGGTGATGGTGCTATTGTGACCAATGGTGCTAAAATTTATAATAATACTATAATTGTTCCTTCAGACGGCAGATGGGGTATTCTTGTTCAAGCAGGTGCAAATATAAATACAGAAATTTTTAACAATATTATTATTAACGAACATGCATGGAGAGGTTGTATTGCAGTAGCATCAACATTACAATTTAAAAGTGATTATAATATTCTTAATGATAAAATGAGTAACAATGGTGATGGTTCATCCATTAGTTTGAGCGAATGGCAAGCGTTGGGTTTTGATACTAATTCATTAATAGCAAACAATTTATCATCAATTTTCGTTGCTCCTGAATCAAATAATTATCAATTAGTTGAGGGGTCACAAGCCATTGATAATGGTAGTAATTTGGTAAATTCAGTCGTTACTTATGATATCAACAAAAACGACAGACCAGCAGGTTCAACCTATGATATTGGAGCTTATGAATTTAATGCAACAGCATCAATTGATGAAAATAATTTTAGTGAAGTAATCGTATTTCCAAATCCAACATCCGATTATCTTTCGATAAAAAATGGAAATAACTTAAATGATATTAAATATATTAATATTTACGATGGCGTAGGCAAACGCATTACATCCTATAATTCGCCCGAAATGATGGATGTCAGAAGTTTATCACCTGGATTGTATTTTTTAGAATTACAAACCAATACAAATCAAATTATCAATAAAAAAGTAATCATTTACTAGACTTTTTCTATCTTCGTAAGGTCCAATAAATTGGATTCCCCACGCGACAAAGTTTATACTTTGCATATCGTTACATACTATTAAAAGCTTAAAAAATGAACCTTCAAAAAATAGCCATTGCTGTAATTTATTTGCTAGTATTTACTCAAATTGGTATTGCACAAAGTAACGAACATCCCAATGTTATTATAATTATGACCGATGATCAGGGGTATGGAGATTTGGGTAGTACTGGAAATCCACACGTAAAAACACCGGTAATAGATGGCTTGGCCAAAGAAAGTTTAAGGTTCAATAATTTTTATGTCTCTCCAGTTTGTGCTCCTACTCGAGCTAGTTTAATGACTGGGCGGTATTCATTACGCACCGGTGTTAGAGATACTTATAATGGAGGTGCAACAATGGCTTCTAATGAAGTAACCATTGCAGAAATGCTTAAACAGGCTAATTATACAACTGGAATTTTCGGAAAATGGCATTTAGGCGATAATTTCCCAAGCAGACCAAGCGATCAAGGTTTTGATGAATCTCTTATTCATCTTTCAGGAGGAATGGGCCAAGTTGGTGATTTTACAACTTATTTTAAAGGTGATAAGAGTTATTTTGACCCTATACTTTGGCATAATAATAAGAAAGAAGCTTATGATGGCTATTGTTCAGATATCTTTACGGATAATGCCATTGAGTTTATCGAAAAAAATAAAGAGACACCTTTTTTCTGTTACTTATCTTTTAACGCCCCCCATTCCCCGCTACAAGTTCCTGAGAAATACTATAAACAATATGCGAATATTGATCCATCCTCAGGTTTTAAAAATGATGACAGGCCATTTGTTAAAATGAATGAAAAAAATAAGGAAGATGCTCGTAAAGTTTATGCCATGGTTACCAATATTGATGATAACTTAGGTAAACTTTTTAAAAAACTTGATGATTTAAATATTGCCGACAATACGTTAATTATATTTATGACCGACAATGGTCCACAACAACCAAGATACGTGGCCGGTATGCGTGGACGAAAGGGCAGTGTTTATAAAGGTGGTGTTAGAGTTCCTTTTTATATGAAGTATCCAATGGCATTTAAAGGAGATAAGGATATTGACAACTTAGCAACCCATATGGATGTTTTGCCAACACTTTCGCAGATATGTAATGTTGACTTACCCAAAGAAAAATCAATTGACGGAAAAAGTCTAGTACCTGTTATTAAGGGAGAATCAATAAACTGGGACCATAGACCTTTATTTTTTTATTGGTCGCGTCGTTACCCAGAGCTTTATAATAATATGGCGATACAAAAAGGAAATTACAAACTTGTTGGACATACTGATTATGATGCTGAAATTGAAAACTTCGAACTATTCAATATTCATGAAGACCCTTACGAGCAAAATAATATTATCTTAAATAATAAAAATACTGCGAATAACCTTAAGAAAGAACTTGACTATACTTATAAAGAGCTCATAAACTCTGAAAACCTCGTTAATCAACCAAGAATTATAATTGGAAGTGATCATGAAAATCCTGTTATCTTAAATAGAAATGATGCCAGTGGACAACGTGGTATTTGGGATCAAGAAGAAATTTATGGTAAGTGGAAAGTTAGTATAAAAGAAGGTACCTATAATATCCGATTTAAATTTATAAAAAAGGTTAAGGCTAATGGAAAAATGTATTTGGAAACGAATACAATGGTAAACCAAATTGTAAATCAAATTGACGATACGGATATCATTGAGATGAATAATATTCATTTTTCTGATATGGATTGTGACTTAATACCTTTTTATAACATAGGATCAAAAAAAATACTTCCATTTTGGGTAGAGCTTGAAAAAATTAACTAACCTAAATATCTACCTTAACAATTAATGACTATTGCAGCATAGTTGAAAGACTTTTTCTATCTTCGCGGCATGCAACAAGAAAAAGCCTTAGCGATTTTAAAATCTGGTAAAAACGTGTTTTTAACAGGTTCTGCAGGTACGGGTAAAACGTATGTCCTTAATGAATACATTAAGTATTTACGAGCCAGAAAAGTGCCTGTTGCTGTAACGGCTTCAACAGGAATTGCCGCGACACATATGAATGGTATGACCATTCATTCTTGGTCAGGCATTGGTGTTAAAGAACATCTTACTCAAGGGAATTTGGCAAGTATGAAAGCCAAAAAATACTTAAAAAAGAATTTAGGTAAAGCCGAAATATTAATTATTGATGAAATTTCAATGTTGCATAAGAACCAATTGAATTTGGTTGATAGAGTGTTACGTTATTTTAAAGATAATCAAGACCCATTTGGAGGCATTCAGGTGGTGCTTAGTGGTGACTTTTTTCAACTCCCTCCTATTGGTAAATACAATGAAAAAAGTAGAGATAAATTTTCTTTTATGTCTGAGGCCTGGGTAAATGCTAATTTTAATGTTTGCTATTTAACAGAACAATACCGTCAAAGTGATTCTAGCCTTAACGATATTTTAAATGAAATTCGAACAGGTAACGTATCACAACAGAACTTACAAATTTTAAAAGAGGCCACCGAGCACACGCTAGAAAAGAAAGAAGTACCTACTAAACTATTTACACATAATACAGATGTTGATAAGATAAATACGGAACATTTAGTAGAATTAGAAGGTAGAACTAAAACTTTTAAAGCCACAGCTAAAGGGAATATAAAATTAATTGACACCTTAAAAAATTCAGTGTTGGCTAGCGAAAATTTACAATTAAAAATTGGAGCTAAAGTGATGTTCGTAAAAAACAATTCTGAAAAAGGATTTGTAAATGGTACCTTAGGTAAGGTAACAGGTTTTAATGCAGAAGGACACCCAAAAGTAAAACTATCTGATAAAAGAATTATCACGGTTGAGAAAGAAGATTGGTCAATTCAGGATGATCATAATAAAGTGCTGGCTAGCTTCAGTCAATTTCCTTTACGCTTAGCTTGGGCAATCACGGTTCATAAATGTCAAGGAATGACTTTAGATGAAGCTGAAATTGATCTATCTAAAACCTTTGAACGCGGACAAGGTTATGTGGCTTTATCACGTTTAAAAAGAATAGAAAACCTTCAATTAAAAGGTTTCAATGAAATGGCGTTAATGGTTGACCAACTGGCACATAAGGCAGATCTTCGTTTTCAAGAACTTTCAATTAATGCCGATCAAAAATATACTCTAGATGAACTTAACAAAATGGCTCCTGCCTTTATAAGAAGTTGTGGTGGTACTACCAATATTAAGGATATTGATAAGAATAAGAAAAAAATAAAAGAAAAAAAAACAACAAAACAATCTACATACGACCTTACATTATCTTACTTACAGCAAAAGAAATCTATTGAAGAAATTGCGGAAGAAAGAGGCATGACAGCTGGTACAATTTCTGGTCATGTTATCAGACTTCGAAGTGATTATCCGAAAGAAGATTTAAGTTTTTACAAACCTAAAAAAGCTCTTTTTAATAAAGTAAAAAAAGTGTATGAGCTCCAATCTAAAGGTAATGAAATAAGCTCGAAAGTGATTTTTGACGCTTTAAATGGCGAAGTAAGCTACCAAGATATTAAACTCTGTATTGCTTTTCTATAATCATAAATGGCGTTGCCCTTCCTTTAACAAGATTTTAAACCTTTTTATTCTCTTTTTGTTTAGTTTTGTAGCAAATCAATCAATTTGAAAAAAGTTTTACTTTTACTAGTCTTTATCACAACCTTTGCATTACAAGCTCAGCAAAAGCGTATTGAAATATTACATGCCGACACTTCTATTGAAGATGATGAAAGATACCCAAATGGTACGGTTTTACTTGGCGATGTTTTTATAGAACATGAAGGTTTTACACTTCGCAGTAAAACAGCGGTACATTATAAACTACAGAATATCATAAGAGCCTATGGAAATGTAGTGCTAAATCAAGGTGACACCATAACGCAAACCAGTGATTATGTGCAATATAATGGTAAGACAAAAAAAGCCAAATCTTGGGGTAAAGTAGTATTGACTGATCCTGTAATGACCTTGACCACAGACACACTAGACTTTGATCGAATCAAGCAGTTGCTTTTTTATAAAAGTGGTGCAACTATTAAGGATACAGCTAATGTTTTAGTAAGTGAAAAGGGGAATTATTTTTTACAAACTTCAAAATTTCAAGCGTTATCTAAAGTCGTCTTGACAAATCCTGATTATGTGTTAGAATCTGACCATTTAGATTATTATACAAGTAATGGACAAGCGTTTCTATATGGACCCTCCACCATTACTGGAGAAGACAACCACATTTATACCGAAAGTGGATTTTATGATACTCAAAAAAATATTTCTCATTTTACTAAAAACTCAGTGCTTACCTACCAAAATAGGTCTATTACTGCAGATAGTTTATATTATGATAGGAATTTAGCCTTTGCCTCAGCCACCAACAATATAAAGATGTTAGACACATTAAATAATGCCGTAATTCGCGGTAATTATGGTGAATTTTACCAAAAGTTAGATTCCGCTTTTGTGATAAACAAAGCCGTTGCCATAACGGAAATTGAGAAAGATTCAATGTATGTTCATGGGGACACCTTACTGGTTACAGGCAAACCAGAAAATAGAATAATAAGGGCGTATAATCGCGTAAAATTCTTCAAAAGTAATTTAAGCGGTAAATGTGATTCTATTCATTCAAATCAAAAAACGGGACTTACACAAATGTTTAGAAATCCTGTATTATGGTCGCAAGAAAGTCAAATTACTGGAGACACTATTCACTTACTTTCAAATTCCGAAACAGAGCAATTAGATAGTTTAAAAATATTACGTAATGCCTTTGTGATTCAAAAAGATTCTGCAGGTTATAATCAGATAAAAGGTAGGAATATATTGGGGAAATTTTTTGACAATGATTTAGAAGATGTTAATGTTGTGGGTAACGCAGAAAGCATATTTTATGTTAGAGATGATGAAGACAATCTTAATGGAATAGATAAAAGTACTTGTAGCTATATCAATTTTCAATTAAAAGATAAGAAAATCAAAAACATTACGTATTTCGTTAACCCTGAAGGAACTATTTATCCACCCTCTAAAATACCAAAAAGTGATCGTATTTTTCGTGGTTTTGTTTGGCGTGATAAAGAAAGACCAAAAAAAATGGAAGATATTTTTATAAAGGATGATGATGTAATTAAGGTTAAAAAAGACGAACAACGTACAGTAAATTCGCTAGAACTTATCAATAAAGATAGTGGACAAAAATAATTACCGTATGCAATCAGACTTTATAAAATACCAAGCCCAAACATCTCCTCACCCATTAGCTTTAGAGATATCGCACGCCGAAGGAACTTTTGTTTATGATACAAGGGGTAAAGAGTATCTCGATTTCATTGCAGGTGTTTCTGCCAATAGTTTAGGGCACAACCATCCTAAAGTCAAAAAAGCTATAATTGATCAGGTTAATGCCTATACGCATGTTATGGTTTATGGAGAGTTTGTTCAAAAACCAGCAGTTGAGCTCTGTAAACATTTAGCAGATTTGCTTCCTCAATCAAAAGAATGGTCAATCTATTTAACCAATTCTGGTACTGAGGCAACAGAAGGAGCTTTAAAATTAGCTAAAAAATTTACGGGTAGAACAGAAATAATAGCTGCCAAAAATGCTTACCATGGTAATACACAAGGTGCTATGAGTGTTTGCGGAAATGAGAATCAAAATAGAGCTTTTAGACCATTAGTTCCAGGCATTAAATTTATCACTTTTAATAATGAAGAGGAATTAAAAAAAATTACTTCAAAAACAGCCGCCGTACTCTTAGAAACCATACAAGGTGGAGCTGGGTTCATTGTTCCAAAAAATGATTATTTAATAAAAGTCAAAAAACGTTGTGAAGAAGTTGGTGCACTGTTAATACTTGACGAAATACAAACAGGTATTGGCAGAACGGGTACATTCTTTGGTTTTGAAAATTACAACACCACTCCAGATATTATTATAACGGGAAAAGGTTTGGGTGGCGGCATGCCTATTGGAGCCTTTATTGCTCCTAATAACATGATGTCAATTCTAAAAGATAATCCCAAATTAGGCCATATTACTACTTTTGGAGGGCATCCAGTAATAGCAGCTTCAGCCTTAGCGACAGTAAAGGAAATTAGTTCATCCAACTTAATGGCCGAGACTTTAGCAAAAGAAAAGTTGTTTAGAAAAAGATTACAACATACAGCGGTAAAAGAAATTAGAGGTAAAGGATTACTATTAGCTTTAATTGTTGACACTCCAGAAATTGCCTCACAAATAATTTTAAAATCGTTAGAGAAAGGTTTATTACTATTTTGGTTACTTTTTGAAGGGCGTGCTGTTAGGATAACACCTCCTTTAAATATTTCAAATGAGGAAATAGAAAAAGGATGTGAAATTTTACTTAATGTAATTAATGAAGTATCGAAAGACTAGTGCTCAGTAGAAGGAAATCCATTGTCCTTATCTTCTGAAATTTCATTTTGCTTTATTTCGTCATTACGTTCTTCTAAGGCTTCTTGTTCGTTTAATACATCTTCTGCTTCATTTCTTTGTTGTACTTCATCATCAATATCATCCAAAATAGTTCCAATTTTTTTCTTATCTTTTATCATTGCCCATGTCATTAATAGGCTTGTTGCAATAATTACAAATAGCAATATACCCGATTCGAAATTTTCAATTTGACCTTCTTTTGGGATGCTATAAAATAATAAAATAGTTATCAATCCACGTGGTGCAATAAATAATTGTGGAAAAATATCTTTACCAATAAAAATTCTTAAAATAACGAAACGAATTGCATAAATAGAAGCTATAATAAGGAGACTAATACCTACGACGCTTATACTTACTAAAGAAGATAAAACAATAGTAAGCCCAAAAATGACAAAGAAAAATGTACGGATTACAAATGCCGTTTCCAAGGTAATAATATGTAATTCATGATAAATTTGGTCAATCTTATCTTTCTCTAAAAAGATGGCTGTCTTTCCGGGAAAGAATAATTTCACGTTTGCAATTACCAATCCGAAAATCAATATAATTATTAATGAAGACAAATGAAACTTCTTACCAATAGCATACAGCAAAAGCAATACCGCTATTAACAAGAAAAGTTTGGCTTGGCTCTTAATTTTTTGAAAAATTAAGATGATACCATAACTGGCTACAAGAGCAATAATAATGGTTAAAACCGTAGTTAGAGCAAATTCTCCTGCCCCAACAGCATGTTCCGGATCAAGACCTCCAATCATAAAATAAAACATCATAATTCCCATTATATCTGAGAAGGTACTTTCATATATATGAAATTCTTTCTTCTTATCTCCTAACCCACTTACACTTGGTATAATAATAGCACTAGATAGTATGGACAACGGAATTGCGTATAACCAAGCAGAGGTCATTGACATTCCATCAACTGCATAATGCAGTATAAGTGCAGCTACCCATGCTGATGCCACTAAACCAATCAATGCTATTGCCATTGATTTTAAAATAGGTATAAGTTTCTCTCGTTTCAATTCTAATTCTAAGGCAGCTTCAAGAACAATCATAATTAACCCAATTGTGCCTAAAATTTCTAAGGAAGGTCTAAAATCTATTTCTTCTCCTACAAAATAATCCATTGCAAATTTTAAAACAACACCTAATACTATGAGCATTAAAACTGAAGGAATATTTGTTTTTTTCGATAGTCCCGTAAACCAAAAAGATAAAATAATTATTACAGAAGCTCCAATGATTAAATTATAAGAAGATAATATTTCCATGTAGAATTAGTTTGGTTTAATTAGTTAAAAATACCATTTAAAAATTTATAATGTTATTTTTCATTGATAATAACGGATATAAGTTACAATTTGTTTGAATCCTACTAAAAAAAAAACATGATTGATTCTTCTCCTTCAGCAAAATACTTTCTTAAAACTACTTTTAATTAGAACTTCATTAGAAAATACAGCTTAAAAACTGGGGTTTATGAATATTTAGGAAATTTTCAAATCAAATGTTAAAACTGTTAAGATGTGCCAAAATTTAGTTAAAATAAAAAATAACAGTAACAATTTGTCCTTCAAAAAGTCTATTAAGCATAACATAAAAATTAATCTAAAAAATATTTATCATGAAAAAATTAAAATTAGTTTCTTTATCATTAGCATTATTTGTTGGGTCTTTAACGTATGCATCAAATGCAGAAGCAGATACCAAATCAGAAATTAGAAGTCAAATTATTAGTCTATTAGATCAAAAGGAAGTCAACATTGATTCTGATGAATTAGTAGCTAAGGTATCATTTATGCTAAATGAAAAATCAGAACTTGTCATTATTTCTGTTAGATCAAAAAATGATAAAAAAAATAATTCTATAATTGATACTTATATTAAAAAACACTTGAATTATAAAAAAGTAAAGGTGAATAACTTAAAAGTTGGTAAAGTTTATGAGATGCCTTTTAAAATGGTAAAGTAATAAGTAATACATAAAAAAAAAAGACCGTCTTTAAGTTAAAGACGGTCTTTTTTTTTTACAAAACTCATTAATCATTCTTCAATTAATTTATCTAATAATTCTCTAATTGAATTACTGTTCCAATTGACAGCTCCATATTCTGACAATGCCACCTTTCCATTTTTATCTAAAATAAAAGTTGTGGGAATTGTTGACACTTCTAATTGCAAAGGTGCTTTTGATAATTGATTATATGTAGGGAAGTTATAGTCATTCTTTCCATAAAATTTCTCTACTTTCTCTTTACTATCTGTAGTTACAAATAAAAATACCAATTTTTCATTATAATCTAAATATAGCTTATGTATCATCGGCATTTCTGCAATACAAGGTGGACACCATGTCGCCCAGTAGTTAATAAAAACTACCTTACCCCTTAATGACTCTAAGTTTATATCGTTCGCTGAGACAATACCTTCGAATTTTAAATCATAAGTATCTACTGTCAATCGCTTATCAATTTCCTCAACAGAAGGCGAAAATAGTAAGGTCTTTACATAGGTAATACCTTGGGTTAGCTTTGCTCTTGTACCCAAACCAAATGGTGTGAAAAGGAAAATAATAAATCCGAAAAATAGAATATTAGAAATTGTTTTTTTATTAAGTTTCATATTGTATTAGTAGTATAATTCTTACAATCTTACAAAAATAAATAAAAAAAAGGTGCAACAAATGTTACACCTTAAATAACTCAAAACACTAGAATCGTTTTACCTGTTCACTGTCCCTGATGGGAAAGAAGCTCCATTAAAAGTTAAATCATATGTTGCTGGTGCGGTTTCATTACCAGCAGCACCCAATAAAGGTTTTAATAAAAAGGGTGTAGGTGAGTTATCTGGTGATGGTTCTACAGAAATCACTATCGTTCTTCCTCTAATATCTAATGGAAATGAAAATCCAGTTGGTGTGTTACTAAAAAAATCTTCACCAGGAATTGGAGGGCCTGCATTTTCAATTCCACTGAAAGAAGTTGCACTTCCAGCATTGTCATCTGCAACATCAAATGCCGTAAATGTGCCCGTAGATAAAGGACCTTGACCATCTACTACAACCCAACCTTCGTATTTCCAACCGGCTTCCAATGTAGGTAATGTAAAAGCTGCTGTTGGTGGTGTACCTGGAGTACCAAACCAAATTCCGCTCTCATCGTTACCATTATTATCTGCAGATTCATCAGTTGGAGATCTCAAAAAGAATTTCCCTGCCGGTGTATCTGTGGTAAAATCACCAACTGTACCCACTGAAACTGTAGCACTACTCCCTGAAAAGTCTCCGACAACTAATTTAGTATCAGAAGGCGTTGCTGCCGCGGTACCCGTTTCTCCAGCAGGCTCTATACTTAATACAAATCTGGTAGCCGCATCTAATTCTTCAGCATCTACTGAAAAATTTTGACCTAATGAAATGTCTGAAAAAGTTCCTGTACTTACTGGAGCACCATCAACAATAATCCATCCTTCATAGACATAATCTGAACCCAAGTCTTCTAAACCTGCAACATTAATGGTTAAGTTTTTTGTTGAAGGCGAAAAGTGGTTATCATCGTCACATGACGTAAATAGCAGTCCAAAAACTGCAGTAACTAAAAATAAATTGTTTCTTGTCATAATAAAGTTTTTTATATGTTAGTAATAGTGTTTTATTAGCATCAACCTTGAAACTAATAATTTGAGTAAACTTATATGACAAATATAAAAGAGCTATGTTTTATAAAGTGTTAGCTAGCTAACACTACGCTACTTTTTTAAGAATACGAATTTCCTTTTTATAAAAATCTAGGATTTTAGCTTGTTTTAGTTCGTTAATTATAATATTAAGTGTAGGTCTTGATGTCCCAATTAATGAAGCAATATCTTTTTGGGTATAAGGATGTTTGATAATTTTATCGCCTGTCTTTTCACAATCATATCCATAATCTTCACACAGCTCATCTAAAAACTCTAACAGTCTGGTTTTTGCATCTTTAAATAGTAACAGTTGAATTCTTCGTTCTAACCTTTTAATACGTAGTCCAATGAATTTATAAATTTTAAAGCTTACAGAAACATTATCTCTCATCAGTTCATAAAGTGTTTCTTTTGAAATCGGACAAATTGATGTTGTATTATCTATAGATTGAGCAAATTCATTTCTTTTATCAATTCCTAAAATGGCTTTTTCTCCGAACATTTCACCCTTAGTCAATATTGCTCTTACAATTTCTTTACCATCATCATTATATTGACCAATTTTAACTTTACCTTTATTAATCAAATAAATTTTATTGGCAGAATCTTGCTCAAAATATATATAATCACTTTTTTTATAAGAACTAAATTTATGGTTTGAAGAATACTCCGAATACTTATGAGGACATAAAATTTTAAAAAGATTTACATCATCAAAAAACCACATATTAGTGTTCATAGCTATATTGTTTTGGTTGATGATTAAGTCGGTAGGTAGTTCTATTTCTTACAAAAGAAAAAAAAGTAGGCTATAAGCCGGATTCTGTAATTCAGTTGAACTGAAATCCTTATCATTTATCTACGTTATACATTACTGCATAACTTTAGCTGTTTACCCCTTGGAATTGGACGCGTACCCTTACCCTTTCGGGACTCCAATATACGTAACATTGCATCTCATAGAGTTTACCTGGTTTCACTACAGCCTAACTGTACTTGCTTTCTGTTGCACTTGTCCTTGGCTTACGCCAGACGGATGTTATCCGCTATGATTCGCTGTGATGTCCGGACTTTCCTATTCCACCAGAAGTGAAATCGATAAGGTAGCCTACTTTCTGCAAAAATAGTACTAATAAAAATGTGATTCTATAATTATTGGATAAAAAAAAATCCCACTCCTTATTTAAAAGGAGTGAGAAAATTGCTATGAAAAAGAAATATTACTGAACTATTGCTCAGCAATACAAATATATAAACGCCGACTATATCGTTTTATTGCAACTTATAAGTAATTAATGATGAAATAAACAAAAATCAACATAACTACTTGACATACAAAAAGTTACAATATGTTAAAAATTTGTTATATAAAAAAACCCACTCTAAATTAGAGTGGGAAAATTGCTATGAAAAAGAAAAAGTGTTGAATTTTACAATTCAACATCGCAAATATATAAATTTTATTAATAAAAACAGTGAAAAATTATCAAATATATGATTATTTTAAACTTATTTTATGAAAACATATCTTTGACCTTTTCAAAAAATGATTTATCTGAATGTGTTGGTATTGGTGCAAAATGTTCATCATCTTTCATTGATTCGAAAAAAGCTTTTTGATCTTTTGACAAGTCCTTTGGAGTCCAAACATTAACATGAATTAATAAGTCTCCTTTACCGTAACCTTCTAAACTTGGTAAACCTTTACCTCTTAATCGCAATATTTTTCCGGACTGTGTCCCTGCTTCTATTTTTATTCTGACTTTACCTGTTAAGGTATCAATTTCCATACTTTCACCAAGTACTGCATCAGGAATACTCACATACATATCATAGTGTAAGTTATTACCCTCACGTTTTAACTTATCATGTGGAATTTCTTGGATAACGACCAATAAATCTCCAGATATACTATTTCCAGGAGCTTCATTACCTTTACCTGATACTTTTAATTGAACACCATCTACAACTCCTGGTGGAATTTTAATAGAAACACTTTCTTCTTTCTCTATTAAACCTTGAGCATTTGAACCACTTGGTCTGTGATCTATCATTTGACCAGCACCTTGACACGTAGGACAAGTAGTTGCTGTCTGCATTCTCCCTAATATAGTATTGGTAACTCTAGTAACTTGACCTTGACCATTACATGTACTACAAGTCTTATAAGTAACTCCCTTGGCTTTAACCAAACGCTTTACTTTTACCTTTTTTTCGACACCATTAACAATTTCTTCTAATGTTAATTTGACACGAATTCTAAGATTACTTCCTTTAACTCTAACGCCTCCTCTACTTTGACCACCTCCGCCAAAACCAGAAAATCCGCCGCCGCCGCCAAAAGCACCACCAAAAATATCTCCAAATTGACTAAAGATATCGTCCATGTTCATACCGCCACCGCCAAAGCCTCCACCTTGACCACCTTCAAATGCAGAATGTCCAAATTGATCGTAACGAGCTTTCTTATCAGCATTACCTAATATTTCATAAGCTTCTGCTGCTTTTTTAAATTTTTCTTCTGCCGTTTTATCATCAGGATTTTTATCTGGATGATATTTAATAGCCTTCTTTCGATATGCTTTCTTTATCTCTGCAGGAGATGCACTTTTTTCAATTCCTAATATTATATAATAATCTTCCTTCAAAATTTATAATTTAATTACACTGAAAATAATTTATTGACCAATAACTACTTTTGGATAACGAATAATTTTATCGCCCAACTTATATCCTTTTTCTGTTACGTCAATAACCTTTCCTTTTAATTTTTTTGATGGAGCAGGTATTTGAGTAATAGCTTCATGTATTTCAGCATCAAATTTATCTCCTTGCTTCACCTCTACCTTAGTCAACCCCTTTTGCTCTAATGTTTTTAGAAGTTTCTGATAAATTAACAACACACCTTTACGTAATTCTTCTGCCTCTTTATCGTCTTCTGCATGCGTTAATGCACGCTCAAAATCGTCTAAAACTGGTATTAAAACAGTCATTAAGTCCTGATTTGCAGTTTTAAATAACTCTAATCTCTCCCTTGAAGTTCTTTTTTTATAATTTTCAAACTCAGCAAATAAGCGTAAATACTTGTCTTTTTCCTTTTGAATTAAATCTTCAGTAGTCGGTTCGGCAGTATCATTCACTTCTTCTCCATTAACTTCTGTCTGACCATCTTGAACATTTTCTGTATCTTGAATCTCTTCTTGATTTGTATTTTCTTCTGTACTCATCTCTATGAATATTTAACATTAAAAATTTAGTTTGCAAAAGTACTGCCAATTCCTCTAAAATGCCATAATGTCAGAAGAAAATTTTTTATAGAGAAAAATTACCCCCATAATTGCTAAAACAATAGTACAAAACATGTTATAATTCTATGGAAAAGGATGAACGGACATCACTTTTAAACAAAAAAAATCCAATTTTATCGAAATAAAATTGGATTTATAAATTTTTGAGATTTTTAAAATTAATCTACTCTTATAATTTTAGCTCCAATAGCTTGCAAACGTTCATCTATACGTTCGTACCCTCTATCTATTTGCTCTATATTATGAATTGTTGAAGTTCCCTTAGCAGATAGTGCTGCAATCAGCAAAGAAACCCCTGCTCTAATATCCGGTGAAGTCATCGTTGTAGCTTGTAAGTCAGATTTAAAATCATGACCAATTACAGTGGCTCTATGTGGGTCACATAAAATAATTTTAGCTCCCATATCTATCAATTTATCAACGAAAAACAAACGACTTTCGAACATTTTTTGATGAATTAATAAACTTCCATTTGCTTGTGTTGCCACAACCAAAATAATACTCAATAAATCTGGCGTAAATCCAGGCCATGGAGCATCAGATATGGTAAGTATAGAACCATCTATAAAGCTCTGAACATTATATCCATCCTTATGTTCTGGTATATGAATATCATCACCTTGACGTTCTACTGTAATTCCTAATTTTCTAAAAACGCTTGGTATGACTCCTAAATCATCCCAACTGACACCTTTAATTGTTAATTCACTTTTTGTCATTGCTGCCAAGCCAATCCAACTTCCAATTTCAATCATATCAGGCAACATTCTGTGTGATGTACCACCTAATTCTTTAACCCCTTCTATATGCAACATGTTAGAACCTACCCCCGTAATTTTGGCTCCCATTCTATTCAACATTTTACATAATTGCTGTAAGTACGGTTCACAAGCAGCATTATATATGGTCGTTTTTCCTTCGGCCAATACCGCTGCCATTACAATGTTTGCTGTACCTGTAACAGAAGCTTCATCTAGTAACATATAAGCTCCTTTCAGAGTTTTAGCCTCTACACCATAAAAATGATCTTCTTTATTAAAGCGGAACTTAGCTCCTAACTTCATAAAGCCCTCAAAATGTGTATCTAAACGTCTTCTTCCTATTTTATCTCCTCCCGGTTTAGGAATATACCCTTTTCCAAAACGTGCTAACAAAGGCCCCACAATCATAATTGACCCACGTAAACCACTACCATCTACCTTAAACCTTTCTGACTCTAAATATTCTAAATTAACATCATCTGCTTGAAAAGTATAGGATCCTTGACCATTTTTTTGAATTTTTACACCAAAATTCTCTAATAGATTAATAAGCTTGTTTACATCTACAATATCTGGAATATTTGAAATTACAACTTTTTCTGGTGTTAATAATACTGCACACAAAATTTGTAAGGCTTCATTTTTTGCTCCTTGAGGTGTAATTGAACCTTTTAGTTTATGACCGCCTTCTATTTTAAAAGTCCCCATTATTGATTGTTAGGTTTTTTAGTTGTGGTTATTCTATTTGATTTAATATGATAAATTAATAGGTTTATATAAACCTTTACATATCATTATCTTTTCCTACGATTCTTATTTGAATTATTTTTATGCTTATTCGTAGGTTTATTTGTAGATTTATTTGTAGGCTTTTTCCTTAATAAATTTTTAATTTCAGATAAAGTTTCATCTGAAGTACTTAAATTTATTTTTCCATGAGAAAGTTCTGCTAAATGTTTAAATATAACATCATCATCAACGGTATCTTTATTCCAATTAAGAAAGCATTTTTTCATGTGGTTAGCAATCGTAAAAATAAGAGCTTCTTTAAGTTCTCCTTCTTCCCATGTCAATGCAGTATCTATCATAGTCTGAATATTATGACCATAAAATTTATATTTTGATGCTGCTTTTGGATAATCTAACTTATCTGGTTTTGCTGTTAATTCAGCTTGCGATGGAGTTGTATAAGGAGAATCTGCATCCAACTTAAAATCAGACATGATAAAAAGCTGATCCCATAATTTATGTTTAAAATCTGGAACATCTCTTAAATGCGGTTGCAAATTACCCATTACATCAATAATGGCATTCGCCATTTCGTTACGTTTTTCTTTTGTTTCTAACTTAATACAATGGTTCACAAGCTTCTGTACATGTCTACCATATTCCGGTATTATCAAATGCTCTCTCGCTGAATTGTATTCTAAATCGTAGTCAATCATAGTAATATATATGTAGTACCCTAACGGATATTTTTAAAAAGTATTTTTATAGTATGCACAAAGAAACAATTATTTGTTTAAAGCATAGTGTTTTAACCTAAAATTTTAAGTTTGGCAAATTGTAATAGTAATTTTTTACTTCCAACTGAATCAAAGTTTATTTCAGCTTTCTTATTAGAACCAACACCTTCTAAGTTAACAACTTCACCCTTACCGAACTTGGTATGCTCAACTACATTACCAACGGTAATATTGCTATCAAATAGATTTTGGTTAATATTACTTACCTTTTTTAGGTTTTTTGGTGTACTTATCTGTATCGTTTCTGGAGTTGATTTTTGTTTACCTTTAGGTTTAACCACCTCTCTTTTTACAGGTTTTTTAAAGCGAACTTTATCTTGAGGAACATCACCAAAAATATCTTCATTAATAAATTTATTAATATTTGGAGAAACCTTTGGCGTCATAAAATCGATATACTTATCGTCTATTTCTTCTAAGAATCGGCTTGGTTCACAATCTACTAGTTTACCCCATCGGTATCTTGAATGTGCATATGATAAATAGGCCTGTTTTTCAGCCCTAGTTAGAGCTACATAAAACAAACGACGCTCTTCTTCCAGTTCACTTCGCGTGTTCATACTCATCGCTGAAGGAAATAAGTTTTCTTCCAAACCAACAATATATACATATTGAAACTCTAATCCCTTTGCCATGTGCACAGTCATTAAAGAAACACTATCAACATCCTTGTTTTTTTCATTATCTAAATCAGTAGCTAAGGCCACATCTTCAAGAAAGTAAGCAAGTGAAGTATCTGTTTTTCTTTCTTCTCCGTCTTCTTTTTCCTCGTTTTGCTCGTCAATAAAATCTTTAATTCCGTTTAATAATTCTTGAACATTTTCAACTTTACTAACCGCTTCTGGAGCTTCATCCTTTTCTAACTCCTTAATTATTTTGGTTTGTTTTACAACAAAATCAGCAACTTCAAACGCATTCTTAGTTTCTGCTTCTATCTGAAAAGTCTTCACCATCGTTACAAAATTATGTAGTTTTAATTTTGTACTTGCATTAATTTTCACATCGACTTTATCGATATTTTCAAGAATTTCAAAAATAGATTTTTTATAATGATTAGCAGCAACACTTAATCTTTCAATTGTAGTTTGACCCACTCCCCTTGCCGGATAATTTATTACACGTTTTAAGGCTTCTTCATCATTAGGATTTACAATTAAGCGTAAATAAGACAATATATCTTTAATTTCTTTACGTTGATAAAAGGATAATCCACCAAATATTCTATAGGTAATATCTTTTTTTCGTAAAGCATCTTCAATAGCTCTTGATTGAGAATTCGTTCGATACAAAATGGCAAAGTCTTCATTTTTGAGTTGATGATTCATCTTATTATCAAAAATTGAATTCGCCACAAAACGACCTTCTTCCCCTTCTGAAAGGGTACGCATTATTTTTACTTTTTCCCCCTTATCATTATCTGTCCAAATTTCTTTATCTAATTTGGTTTTATTTTTATCAATAACACTATTGGCAGCTTCTACAATATTACTAGTAGATCTATAATTTTGCTCTAATTTAAAAATCTTAACCTCTTCGTAATCCCGTTGGAAATTTAAAATATTTTGAATATTTGCTCCCCTAAAAGCATAAATACTTTGAGAATCATCACCAACTACACAAATATTTTGAAACCGATCTGCTAAGGCTCTCACAATTAAATATTGAGAGTGATTGGTATCTTGATACTCATCAACCATTATATATCTAAATCTATCTTGATACTTCGCCAAGACATCAGGAAAACGTGTTAAAAGCTCATTGGTTCTCAACAATAAATCGTCAAAATCCATCGCACCTGCTTTAAAACAACGATCTACATACTGCTGATAAATCTCACCTATTTTAGGACGATTTGCCATTTTATCTGTCTCTTGCAATTCAGAATTAGCATAATAGGCCTTTACTGTAATAAGACTGTTTTTAAAAGAAGAAATACGGCTCAACACTTGTTTTGACTTATATCTATCTTTGTCTAACTGCATTTCTTTTATAATCGTAGAAATCAGTCTAACAGAATCTTGCGTATCGTAAATAGTAAAATTTCTAGGAAAGCCTAATTTATCTGCTTCTGATCGTAAAATTCGAGCAAAAACAGAGTGAAAAGTACCCATCCATAAATTTTTAGCTTCACTATCTCCCACCATTTTGGCAATTCTATTCTTCATTTCACGGGCCGCCTTATTTGTAAAGGTTAATGCCAAAATGCTGAAAGAGTCCACTCCTTGCTTCATCAAATGAGCAATTCTGTACGTCAAAACACGGGTTTTTCCAGAGCCGGCACCCGCTATAATAATCATAGCACCATCTTTTTGTACAACGGCAGCTCGCTGAGCTTCATTTAATTCTTCTAGGTAGTTCGTCACAAAGTGTATTTTTGAGTGCCTCAAAAATACAATTGTAATTGCTTTATAGCAATAATATCGAGTTAAAATTATGAATAATGATTTATGTAAAACAATTATTTAAAAATTTAACAAAAAAAAGCATAACCACAAGCTAAACTAAATGTTTATATACCAACTGGTTACACTTTTTAAAACATAATAAACATATTAAAAAAAAATGCTATCTAATTATCTTGTCTATCTTGAATGTCCATGCATAATTACTTTTAGGGTTACTTCTCAGTTTCTCTGGAATAATTACTTTAAACCCTTTATCTAATTTTTCCCATTTAAGCCTTGTGTTTGAGCCTAACATTGTGATTTTAGCACCTCTTTTAGGGGTAATTGATGTAACTATTATCTCACTAGGCATTGTACTCTCATTTTCCTCTGCCAAATAAAAGAAAAAGACATTTTCCTTTTTATTTTGCGTAAAGCAAATATTATTTTCTTTAAAAGGAGCAATAGGCTTGGTATTATAAATGGCTGAACCGTTAACATCAATCCAATCTTCATATTCTTTAAGTAAATCATATGCTCCCTGTTGCCAAGTTCCATCAGGACCTGGAGCTATATTCAATAATAAATTACCTCCTTTCGCAACTATATCAACTAACATTTGAACTCCTTCTCTTCCACTTTTATAGGTTGCATTGAAAGTATGTGACCAACCACCACCAGATATAATACATGACTCCCATGGGTAAGGTAATGTTTTATCAGGAACTCTGTTTTCTGGAGTTAAATAATTTTGATTTTTACTGTGAACGGCTCTATCCACAACAATTAATCCTGGTTGTTTTTGTCTTGCTTTAACAACCAACTCATCCATTTTAATGTCTTGATTAACAATGCGGTTTTTAAGAAACCCATTACCTGATTTGTTCTCTTCAAATTTAGCTAAGTAATGTTTTTTCACATCTTCATCTGTTAATTTCTCAACCCATCCACCATCTAGCCAAAGTATATCAACCTTTCCATAATCTGTTAATAATTCTAAAATCTGATTGTGGGTGAAATCAACATATTTTTGCCATTTTTCTGGATATTCCTCCGGATCATAATTTACATTTCTATCAAAAGGTGGGTAATAAGGATCCCAATAATTTTCATGATTCCAATCAGGTTTTGAAAAATAAGCACCTATCCAAAAATCTTGAGCTCTAAAAGCATTAAAAACTTCCTTAGTGATATTGGCACGTGGATTTGTACTAAAAGCACATTCTGGGTCAGTTACTTTATAATCTGTATACTTAGAGTCAAACATTGAGAAACCATCATGATGTTTTGTAGTAAAAACCATATATTTCATTCCCGCTTTCTTTGCTGCATTTGCCCATTTTTCAGGATTAAATTCAGTAGGGTTAAAAGTGTTTTTCAGACCTTCATATTCCTTTTTATATTCAAAATAATTATTAGCGTTTTTACCTTTCTTACGTTCCGTCCATCCATAATCTTCAGGACTAAGTGACCATGATTCTACAATACCCCATTGACTGTATGAACCCCAGTGCATTAACAATCCAAACTTTTTATCTTGCCATTCGTCTAATTTTTCTAAAACTAACGGATCAGTTTCTGGAATATATCTTTCATCCTCATATATAGCTTGCGAAAAGCTAGCGGTTGATATTAACAATAGTAATGTTAAAAAATTTAATTTCATGATTAATTTATTTATTTAATGTTTAATAGTTTACTTTTTTGAGCTGTGCTCACTGAGTATGGTGTATTTTCTGGTTTACTTGCCCAATCATTATTTGGTGTATTGCCCATACTAAATTTGAGTTCACCTCCTTTTTGCAAATCATCAAATTTTAAAAAACTGTTTTGGTAATCAGTTCCGTTAAGACTCGCTTTTTGAATGTAAAAATTATGCTTACCATTATTATCTGCTTCAACAATAAAAGTATTTCCATTTTCAAGATGTAGTGTAGCTTTATCAAATAAAGGACTACCAATCACATATTCATCAGCTCCAGGAGTTACTGGGTAAAACCCTAAAGCACTAAAAACATACCAAGCTGACGTTTGACCATTATCTTCGTCACCACAATACCCATCTGGTGTTGCTGAATACAATGTTGTTAATACTTTCCTTATTTTCTCTTGTGCTTTATAAGATTTGTTAGCATAATTATAGAGATAAATCATATGTTGTATTGGTTGATTTCCATGTGCATAATTCCCCATATTTACAATTTGCATTTCTCTAATTTCATGGATTGTAAATCCATAATAAGAGGCATCAAAAACTGGAGGCATATTGAAAACCTCGTCTAATTTTTCATCAAACTTATCTTTACCTCCCATCAATTCGATTAATCCATCCACATCATGAAAAACAGACCATGTATAATGGACACTATTCCCTTCTGTAAATGCATCTCCCCATTTTAGTGGATTAAATGGTGTTTGAAATTTACCGTCTTTATTTTTACCTCGCATCCAAGAAGTTTCCGGATCAAAAAGGTTCTTATAATTCATTGATTTTTTATAATATGTATCTGCTATTTCAGTTTTACCTAACTTTTCAGCCATTTTTGCTATGGTAAAATCTGCATAAGCATATTCTAACGTTCTGGCAGCATTTTCATTAATTCCTACATCATATGGAACATATCCCAAATCATTGTAATAATCTACTCCTGCCCTACCTACAGAATTTACTGGTCTCCCTTCACTAACCGTTGCATTTTTTATCAAAGCCTCCATAAGTAGATCAGTATCTAAATCTTTGGCACCTTTTAAAAAAGCATCAGCAATAATTGGTGCAGAATTTGAACCAATCATACAATCACGATGGCCAGGACTAGCCCATTCTGGCAACCATCCTGATTCTTTATAAGTATTTTCAAGACCTTGAACTATTTTACTATTCAAATCTGGATACATCATATTAAAGAAAGGAAATACCGCTCTAAAGGTATCCCAAAAACCATTGTCAGTAAACATATAACCAGGCAGTACTTCTCCATTGTATGGACTGTAATGTACTACTTCATTAGCTGCATCAAATTCATAAAATTTTCTAGGGAAAAGCAACACGCGATATAGACTTGAGTAAAAAGTTCTAATGTTATCTATATTTTGATCTTCAATTTGAATTCTATTTAGTTCTGTATTCCAAGCCTGTTTTGCTTTTTCTTTAGTTTGCTCAAAACTATCCTTTCCAATTTCTCTATCTAAGGTTATTTGAGCTTGCTCAGGACTTATAAATGAAGATGCAACTTTTACATTGACAGTCTCCCCTTTTTTTGTTTTAAACCCAATAATTGCACCCACATGCTTCCCTTCACTTTCCGTAACATTCTCCAATAATTTCCAATCATCAGTCCACGTATGATTGATTTCGAAATCTTTATCAAATTCTGCTACAAAATAATTGTGAAAATTTTCAGGAACACCACCACTATTATTTCGACAATACCCAATAATTTTGCGTTCTTTAGGTAATATTTTAACCATAGATCCTTTAAAAAAAGCATCTAACATTATGTATGACTTTTCAGATTCTGGAAATGTAAATTTAAAATGAGCTGCTCTTTCGGTTGGAGAAACTTCAGCGGTTACATCATAATCTGCCAAATACACTTTGTAATGATATGGTTTAACAGTTTCTGCCTTATGCGAAAACCAAGAAGCACGTTCATCTTCTTGAAATTTTAAATCGCCTGTAGTTGCCATAAAAGAAAATGCCGCATAATCATTAATCCACGGACTAGGTTGATGTGTCTGCTTTATCCCTCTAATTTTATTTTCATCGTATTTGTAGGTCCATCCATCACCCATTTTAGAGGTCATTGGTGTCCAGAAATTCATTGCCCAAGGTGTCGCTATAGCTGGATACGTATTACCATTAGACAAACTAAAATCAGAATCAGTACCCATCAGTGGATTCACATAATCTACTAAGTCTATATTTTGTTTTGTTTTCGATTCTATGCTACCATTATCCATTTCCTTTTTACAAGAAATAATGGTCATTAATAAGGATACTGCTATAATTTTAATTTTCATATTTGATATATAATTTTATCTTATTATTTGCACTTACTACGTAAACCAAAGTCATATTTTAAAACATTATAGACTTCTTTGGCTCTTAATCAATTTAATTAAGCTCAAATTTACCACACAAAAATTTCATCTACAAAAATCCATGAGTCATTTCCTGCACCCTCATGCCATTTTGGTAATACCTTTGGATTTTCAACTATTACTTTAAAAAATCGAGCTTCTGTTTTTGGAATATTTACGGTGAATTTTTTTCTTTTAGTAATTCTTTCTTTATCTGTTCTAATAATCTTTAGTTCACCAACAGGTTTAAAAACCCCGTTTTTAGTATTAGAAACTAATACTTTTAGCTTTGTGGGAAACAATATCCAACTTCCAATATCTTCTAAGCAATTCACAGAAATATTGTCAACTTTTTTTACTGCACCTAAATCAAGAGTAGTATTGACATCATAACCTAAATACCCAGTCCAATTTCCATCTTTAAAAGATAAACCTCCTTCTTTTAAATCGAATAATTTACTAGCATCGGGATACCGCTTTTCAGGCTTATCTTTAATTGTATAATTTGTGATACGGTCATTAACTTTAAAATAATCCTTTTGCAACACGTTGCTTGTTAACCATCCTTTTTTAAACACCCTTGTCTTTAAGGTTTTTGTCTTATTTATAAGAATTGGTTCATTAAAAATTGCTGATGTTGAATCTGGATCTTCACCGTTGAGTGTATATCTAACTGTAACATCCTTAAATTTACTCTCAATAGAAAGGGTTATTGTATCAATAAACAAGGTTTTTTCTGGAATAATTGTTGGCTCTTCTAACTGACTCATTTCGACAAAACCTTCTTTTAATCCACTATGAATACTCACTTCATGCTCTTTTTCAAGTGTCATTGCCATTTCTTTAGTAACACCTGTTTGCCAAACATAAATATGATTAGGTTGAATTTCTTTAAATAATTCTTTCAATCCATTATTAGTAACCGCTGTATTAAAAAGGTTTAGGACTTCTAAACTTTTAATACTTTTTATATTTCTTATAACCTCATCCGTCACTTTTGTATTGTCTAATCTGAGCATTTTTAAATGCTGCATTTTTTTTAAAACGCCGGTCATGTTATCTGTAATATTTGAATTGCTAAAATCAAGTTCTATAATTTGTTCACTTAAGGCAGACAAACTACTCACTTGAGATTTTGTAATGTCTTTACGTATTGCTTTAACGCTTAACTCTGGCTCTCCTGGAACTAATTCTAAGACCATGAAGCCTGCCTCGGTTACCTCGGAAATGGCTGACCTTGTTGCTTTGGGAATTACTATTTTATTAAAAACCAAATACTTTTTAAGCAACTTATTTAGGGTGTCATTTTGAGTAATGTTTTCATAATTACCCTCAAATTTCAATCCACTATCTATCCAATGTTTTAGCAACCAAATCTCATCTTTTGTCAATTGCGACTTACCTTCTGGTGGCATATGCTCATCATCAGAAATTGGTAACAATAATTGCTTATATAACAAACTGCCATGTGCATTATTTGCTTCTATAGCAATACCACTTTCTCCCCCTTTTAAAATAACATCTTTAGAAATTAAGGACAGCTCTCCCTTTGTTTTAGTAGGATTATGACATTGAATACATTTATCATCTAAGATCTTAAAAACAACATCATTAAATACTTGTAAACTATCCACCACCTCAATAGTTCGCCCTTTCTTAGCTGGACCAGCATATTCAGTTAAAAAATTATCCCCATGGGTTAATACGCTTCCATAATGACCTGCTATGGTTAAACTAAATAGTGTAGCCACAAAAACAGGAAACACTATTTTTTTAGCCGTAATAGTATTTTTTGAACTTAAATAAAAAAGTAAAGATGCTAAGATTGCAGTTAAGATTCCTGTATAAAAATGAATGTCTAAAACCTTTTTACCATAACCGCCTTCAAGTGATAAAAAATAGCCCAAGATACAGGCCAAAATTGCTGAAACTGCTGAAAAACCTAAAGCATACGTTATAATTTGATGCGGATAGTTCTTTTTTACACGACCAACAATATCAATAAAAAACGTAAGTAGTAAAGCTCCTATTGGCAAATGTAAAACAACGGGATGAAACCTGCCAAAGAATAGTAAAATTCTTGGAGCCTCTTCATTGTTCTGAGCATTAACTACCAATCCACTTAGCAATAAGCAAAGTAGTATGAGATACTGTTTATGTGTTTTTTTTATATTCATCAGTTAAAAATCCATTCATCCATAAATAACCACGCTTTATTTCCATTACCATCGTGCCAAAAGGGAATTTGTTGAACATTTTTTACAGAAATGCTTATGGTGTTTACCATTTGATTTATAGGTATGGAAAAATCCATCATGGCTCTATCAGTAACCTCAGCCAATGGTTCAAGTTGAAAACTAAGCTTTTCTTTATTATTTACTATTACCTCAATTTCAGAGGGTGGAAAAATCCACGAAGCTGGATCGTTTAAATAGCCAATATCAATACTCTTCAACTCGATATTTTTATCAAAATCAACAGTTGCTTTTGCGATGGTGTCAAAACCAACCCATTGCGAATTACTATACTCTAGCGTTGCTTTTTGTCCATTAATTAAAGTAATATTACCTACCCCTTTATATTTTTTATTAGAATTTGTATGCCATTCAATTGCACTAGCGGAATACCCTTTCTTATATAATTTTACGACAGCGACTTCACTAGCTTTATACGTATTATGAAAAGCTTTAAATTTAAGTTCACACGGTTCACTAATTCTTAGTTCTTTGTTAAATTTAAGTGATTTCTTTGTGGGGTCAGAACCATCAACTGAGTAAAAAACCTCGGCTCCATCAATATTTCTATCGGTTTTTATGGTAACAAAAGAATCAATAACTGTATTTGAAGCGATAATTCTAGGCTGAACTAGTTGTACATTTTCATTTTGCAAAAACAATTCTATGGTTTCTTTATTTTTACAACTAAAGATTAGCATACTTAAAAACACCACTACAAATATTCTATGTATCATACACGTGTTAATTTTATAGGATAGGTTTGTCCTGAATTCCATTGTGCAACATAAACATTTTCATCTTCGTCTATACAAACATCGTGTGGGTACTGAAATAACCTAATAGTCTGATACAACTCGTTTAATTCATTATTTTTATAGGAAGGTGCAGTTGCTCCAGGACAGGAAACCACTTCGTTTTTTTCGTTCATGATCAACAAAAATCCTGAATCTGCATTTGGAGATTCTTTCGATTTTAATACTGCAAAATAAATTTCCTTTTTATGAATTACAGGTCTACAAATTAATGCTCCGGTAACATTAATAGATTCTATAAATTTACCTTCTAAACTAAAGCGTTTTAAAATGTTCATTTCTCGAGCTGAAATCAATAAACTCGGATTTTTAGCATCTCTATCATCCAAACAAATTCCATGAGCATTCAAAAATTGCCCATCATCGGTCCCTTTTCCGCCAAAAGAATTTAAAATATCTCCTTTATGATTGTAATGTGTAATGTATTGATTTCCATAACCATCAGCCACATAAAAATCTCCATTTTCTAACACTGTTGTTTCTGTAGGCTTATATTCTTCTTTATTTTTATAGTTACCGGTATCGGCAGGATAATCCAATTCAAAAATCACCTTTCCATCTATCGTTGTTTTTATAATTTGATGGCGTTCATAATCAGTAATTAATAAGAAATCTTCACCATTTTCCTTTACCAAAGTTAACCCATGTGCTCCAGGATATTCCGTGCCCCAAGTTTCCAATAACTTCCCTGACTTGTCGTAAATAATTACATTGTTTTTGGTATGATTTGTTAACAAAACAATTCTTCCTTTAGAATCTTGTACCATTTCATGACAATCTTGTACTGGAGTCTTTAGAGGGTTTAAATTGCCCCATTTCATATTCACTTTATATTGATGTGAATTGTGTCCAATAATTAAATCGTCATATTTATCAGTATTAAAAGCACTCGAAAACGTAGGATATGCCATAATACCTAAGGATAGACAAGAGGATTGCTTTAAAAATTTTCTTCGACTAGAGTTGTGGAGCATAAAGGGTTAATTGTTATATTTTTATTAAGCTAAAACATCATGAACTACATGGCCCGAAACGTCCGTCAATCTATATCTTCTACCTTGATGTTTATGTGTGAATTTTGTATGGTCAACCCCCATTAAATGCATCATTGTTGCTTGTAAGTCATGTACATGCATAGGATCTTTTACAATATTATACCCAAAATCGTCTGTTTCTCCATAGGTAAACCCTGGTTTAACACCGCCACCTGCCATAAACATGGTAAAACATTTTGGATGATGATCTCTACCGTAATTTGTATCTGTTAATGTTCCTTGACTATAATTTGTACGACCAAATTCACCTCCCCAAACCACCAGAGTATCTTCTAATAAACCACGTTGTTTTAAATCCATTATCAAAGCCGCTGTTGCTTGATCTACATCTTTCGATTGCCCTGCAATTTGAGTTGGTAAATTTTCGTGTTGGTCCCATCCCATATGATACAACTGCACAAAACGAACATCTCGTTCTACCAATCGTCTTGCCAATAAACAGTTTGCGGCATATGTACCCGGTACAGTTGCATTGGCACCATACATTTGAATGATATGTTCTGGTTCATCCTCAATATTCATGGTTCCAGGAACAGAAGTTTGCATTCTGTATGCCATTTCATATTGTGCAATTCTACTATTAATTTCAGGATCGCCAAATTCTTCTTCTTGTTTATGATTGAGTTCACTAATATGATCTAACATTTTTCTACGCTCTTGACGCGACATACCTTCTGGATCTTTTAAATACAATACAGGGTCCTTTCCAGATCTAAATTGCACACCTTGATGTAATGAACTTAAAAAGCCATTACCCCAAAGTCTAGAATATAATGGTTGCGAAAAGGGCCTCCCTGTTCCTCTTGATAATAATACTGTAAATGTGGGCAAATTGTTATTTAAACTGCCTAAACCATAACTAAACCAAGAGCCGATACTCGGTCTTCCCGGTTGTTGAGAACCTGTTTGAAAAAATGTAATTGCAGGATCGTGATTTATTGCCTCTGTATGCATTGACTTTACAAAACACAATTCATCAACAATTTTTGAAGTATAAGGCATCAATTCGCTTACCCACGCTCTTGATTCTCCATATTGTTTGAATTTAAAATTACCACCTACTAAAGGGAAATTGGCTTGACCTGATGTCATTCCTGTAAGTCGTTGTCCTTTTCTGACAGAATCTGGCAATTCTTGACCTCTCATTTTATTGAGTAAAGGTTTATGATCAAACAAATCTAATTGAGAAGGCCCACCACTTTGGAACAAATAAATTACACGTTTTGCTTTAGGAGCAAAATGAGGTAAATTCATTCCTGCTAAAGGGGAACCTTCTGCCTCAACAATTGAGGAAAACGGATCTAATAAAGAAGCTGCAGCTAAGCCCCCAATTCCTAATCCTAATTTTTTCAAAAAATGTCTTCTATTATTATTTAAAAAATGTTTCGAAAGTTCTTCCATATCGTTATGCTTTTACAATGGCTTCATCAAGGTTAAAAACCAGACTTGTTAATACAGATAAACCATATAATTTTTCCGCTTTAATTGATTGATTCACTTTGATTAGTTCATTTATTTTTTGTGCTTCTTTTTCGTTATATTCTTGCTCTGCATTTTTCAAAAATGTCAATAATTTTTCTTTTTCTTCAGGGTCTGGAGTTCGTGAAGTTAATTTTCTAAATATATGTACTATTCGTTCCTCATCTGTCTTTGCCTCTCCCTCTTTTAACGTATTTAAGGCCATAACTTGAGCTGCTTCTATTAAAACTGGATCGTTTAACATAACTAATGCCTGCAAAGGCGTACTTGTTTTCTGACGTTCTACTGTACATAAATCGCGACCAGCAGCATCAAAGGTCATCATAGCTGGTGGTGGCACTGTCCGTTTCCAGAATGTGTATAAACTCCTTCTGTATTGATTACCACCGCTATCTACAAAGTATTTTGTTAATCCTTGACCTGATGTTGTTTCTTCCCAAATACCAGGGGGCTGATACGGTTTAACACTCGGACCTCCTACCTTTTCAACCAACAAACCACTCACCGATAATGCATTATCTCTAATCATTTCTGCAGTTAGTTTATCTCTAGAATTTCGTGCTAAATATGAATTATTAGGATCTAATTCTAACAACTTTTCGTTGGTTTTAGACGTTTGTTGATAGGTATAAGAAAGCACCATTCGCTTCATCATTTTTTTCATATCCCACCCCTCTTCTCGAAAAGTAATGGCTAGCCAATCTAGCAATTCTGGATGCGATGGTAACGCTCCCTGATTTCCAAAATCAGCACTACTGGAAACTATTCCTACACCAAATATTTGCTGCCACATTCTATTAACGGCAACTCGAGCTGTGAGACTATTTTCTTCACTAAAAAGCCATTTTACTAATCCTAATCTATTTCTTTCATATCTTCCTTCGAAAGGAGCTACCATTTCAGGAGCTGCCAATTGCACTTCATCAGTTGGAGCATCATATGCACCACGATTTAAAATATACGTTTTTCGCTGTGCTTTATTATCTCGCATAACCATAGGCTTGGCTTCTTTTATACTGTCTGGCATATTAACAAAGCTGAGGGCTTCTTCTATTTCTTTTTGAGTAATTGTAATATTAGGCTCTGGAATTTCATCATAACCTATCAATCCCTTTTCATCAACATGATTAAAAAAACCATAAAAACTATAATATTCCCTTTGTGATATTGGATCATATTTGTGATCATGACATTGAGCACATTCCATTGTTAATCCCAATAAAGCTTTTGAGGTTGTATTAGCTCTATCCAAGACATATTCAACACGATATTCTTCATCAATAACACCACCTTCTTGGGTTATTTTATGATTTCTATTAAAACCCGTTGCTAAAATTTGTTCTAAACTAGCATCAGGTAATAAGTCACCAGCCAACTGCCATTCAATAAAATCATTATAAGGTAAATTTCTATTGAAAGCACTAATTACCCAATCTCTCCAAGGCCACATCACACGCTCTAAATCATCTTGATAGCCATGCGTGTCTGCATATCTAGCAATATCTAACCAATTGGCAGACATATGTTCTCCATAGGCGGTTGACGCTAACAATTTATCGACTACTTTTTCATAAGCATCAGAACTTTTATCATTTAAAAAACTATCCAACGCATCAATACTTGGTGGTAAACCAGTCAAATCAAATGACACACGTCTTATTAGTTTTTCTTTACTCGCCTTTTCAGAAGGTTTCAATCCTTTCTGCTCTAGTGTTTTTAAAATGAAATTATCTATTTCATTTGCTACCAATTCTGAATTACTCACCTTTGGTATATCGCTTTTTACGGGAGGAACAAAGGCCCAATGATCTTTCCAAACAGCACCTTGTTGAATCCATTTCGTCAATACTTTACGTTCGTAATCAGTTAGGGATAAATTTGATGTTAATGGAGGCATCCTTTTTTCAACATCTGGATTATTAATACGATAAACCATTTGACTATTAATGGTGTCACCAGGAATAATGGCATGTCTATCTAATTCCTTACCAATGGCTGCATATGCATTTTCCTTTATATCTAATCTAAGTCCTGCTTCTCTAGTACCTTCGTCTGGACCATGACACAAATAACATCGATCTGATAAAATAGGTTTTACATCAAAAATATAATCTACGTTATCTGGCACTTTCATCTCAGCAGTATCGTAGTTGTTTTCTGAAGTACTACTTAACTTGTTATATCCTTCATTCTTATCTTTTGAAATGTATTTAAAAAGTAATACAAGTAAAAATGGTACAATAAAATAAAGTAACCATTTGGCAGATTTACTCTTGTTCTTTTTAGACATACCTTTAGAATTTGACAGCAGTTTAGTAATAATTTTGAATATATCACATTTTTTTCGACGAATGTATTGATTTTCACATTTAAAGATATGAATTATTGATTAAAATATAGTACTAAAGATCTCGTCTATCCAACCTTTATCTCAAAAAAAAACATAAAACATTTTTTTAATATGTTCTTTAGATTACTATTAAGCGTGCATTTAAGAATTCAGAACAGGTTTAACAAATCTTAACTCATATTTATTCAATAATTAAGTATATTAATTCATTTATATTTTAAAATTGAACTACAATTAAAAAAAACAAATCTCTTTTGTTTTTCAATTTAAATTACAATATATCAATTGATTATATTATTTTTTAAGTATTTATTAGGATATTTGCTTACTTTTAGCATAAAAATTGCACATTTTAATGTTTAAAAAGTCAAACTACTATTTCCTTTTTTTATTCTTAATCTCTTTTTTTGGGGTTGCACAAAATGCTCAAATGAATAATGCGGCATTGAATAGGCAAGCATACTGTCCATTATCAGAAATTAAAATTGCACCTGCATATAGTATAGAAAATAAAAAAAGTGTAATAAATACAGTAAGTATAAAAGTTACGAGCGGCTATCAAAAAGCACATGATATGTTAAAATTGACCAATGCCTTATTGCATTTGACAATTTCTACAAATTGGAATGTGGCTGAAGGCAAGTTAATACTAACCAGTAGTAAAGATAAACCATTGTCAACAGCCGAATGGACATCAGCAGTTAAGGATGTCGCTTACATTAACAACAGTGCTTCGGTTTCAGGTGAACGAACATTTTCAGTTTTTATAAATAACAACAGTAAGAACACAGTAAATACACATATTTTTGTTCCGACAATATCTGAAGTGATTGCAAATGAAAGATGTGGTTCAGGTAGTTTAAAATTATCTGCAAAAGCCACGGGAGATGTTTATTGGTATGATTCCCCCTCATTAGGAATACCAATTTTTAAAGGTGAAAATTTTATAACACCTATGCTAACTACTACGACCACTTATTATGTAGTTGCCGGTACTGAAGGGTGCCTAGATGGAAAGCGAATCCCAATTACTGCAACGGTTTTTAACCTACCCACAGCTCAGAAAAAAACAGCATTAATAAATTGCGATGAAGATGGGAAACCAGATGGTTTAACATTCTTTAATTTAAAAGAAGCTACAGAATATATGACATTAGGATATGTTGATGATGTTGATATAAGCTACTATATATCAGAAGCCGATGCCATAACCCAAAGGAATGCAATTATTAATCCTGATAATTTTAGTAATGATAAAGCAATTACCGTTTATGCAAGAATAGAAAATAAAGCTCATTGTTATTTTATTGCGGATTTAGTTTTAAATGTTTCTACAACTGCTTTTCCAGAGGGTTATCAAAGAGAATTAGTTGGTTGCGATGGAGACATGGTAAATGACGGAATAACTGCTTTTGATTTAACTATGGCAGGAACCGATTTTATGGCACAATTCCCAAAAGAACAAAATTTAGAAGTTTCTTTTTTCAGAAGTTATAATGACGCTTTATTAGAAAACAATAAAATTTTAAATGAAACCAATTATTTTAATAAAACTCCATTTAAAGAAACATTGTATGTTAGAGTTGAAAATAAGGATAATGGAGCATGTTATGGAATCGGAGCTCATTTAGTTTTAACGGTAATGCCAACACCTGAATTTAAAGTAAAACCAACTGCTATTTTATGTTGGGAAGAAGGATCAACTAAATTAGAAACATTTGAAGCCGATGATAATTATCGTTATGAATGGACTAAAGATGGTGTTTTTATCGGTAACACAAGGTCCTTAGAAGTTAAATACGGAGGAGAATATAAAGTAGTAGGTATTTCTACTTACGGTTGTAGATCTATACCACGCACAATTACTGTTAGGGAAGTAAATACTGCCGTACCTTATATGGAAGACATTTCAATTAAAGATGGTTCTTCAGATAATAATACAATAATCTTAAAAGATAAAAACTTAGGATTGGGCGATTACGAATACGCACTAGATTCTTTAAAAGGTCCTTATCAACCTAAACCCTTGTTTAAAAACGTCACATCTGGCGTGCATACTATTTTTATTAGAGAAAAGCATAATTGCGGCACTTCTAGTATTAAATTTTTCGTATTTGAATATCCACAAAGCTTCACGCCTAATAATGATGGAATTAATGATTTTTGGAATATAACTGAAGGTCTAGATGATATAGCCCCATATAGTGTTACGATGCTATCTATTTTTAACTCGTCAGGACAATTAGTAACAACTATTAATCCATTTGATACCGGATGGGATGGAACTGATAATAAAGATAAAGCAATGCCAGAAGGGGCATATAGTTTTACACTTAACCTAATTGATAAAGAAGGTAAAAAATTAGAAAGAAAAGGAAATTTTCATTTGAAGAGAGAATAAGTTTTAACAAATAAAGGTCTAATTATTTAATTCCAATTTTTATAATTTATGTTCTCGTTCAAATTCTATAGTATTTTGTTTATCGATATCAATGGGTTATTCCCAATCAGGCATTACACTTTTTTCAAATAATAATGATCTTTCACCATCTAAGATGGTTTGAGTATAAATATCTTTTTGAGAAATACCGTCGTTCGAAGTATTTACAAAAATTACCGAAGCTTCATTCGGAGAAAATCGCACATCTAAATCATTAGTTCCATCGGCTTTATTATCTAATGATAAATCAGAAACGGTATCTGTAGTCAGATTATAAATAAAAATATGTGAATCTAGTTGTCTACCTGACACATCTTCAAAACCTGAAATATCTCGTGTATATAATATATTTTGACCATCTACAGATATATTTAATCCTCCAGCTGCACCAGTAACTCCACTAACAATAGTTTTCAAAACTGAACCGCTCATATCAATAGTAAATATATTTACACCATAACCAATTACATTATTGGTTTTTAAGGCTATAAAACTCTCATCAAAACTCCAATCGACTTCTGTTATAAAACTCCCATCAGTGGTTTGATAAACTTGTTGTAAACCACTACCATCTTTATTAATTACGTATAATTTATCAAAATGAGGGTATAAAAATCGATCTCCATTTGCAGACCAAGCAAAATCTATTTCATTGTAATTATAACCTGCAACTGAAACCGCAGAAGTTACTTTTGTAACGTTTGAACCATCTGGTTGCATTGTAAATAAATGAGATTCAGAATTCACTGTTCTTAAAAAACTAATTAAACCCGCAGCTTGACTGGTTCTTGGTCTCCAACTATTTTGATTGTTTGTGGTTAGTGCTATTGCTGAAGTACCATCTTGATTATTTGAATAAATAATATTGTTTTGATTTATGGAGTCTTGTCTAACATAAAACAATCTATTTTCAGGAAATTGATTGATTTGGAATTTACCTACAGGTGTTAAAACATCATCATTAACGCCATCTGAAACAGTAATTTGCCAAAAATACTTTGCACCATATTTCAAATCCGTTAACGTATACGTGGTGTCTATAATACTTTCTATAAAAATTACACTATCATCAAAATCATTTTTTACCGTAATGTCATAGACCAATTCGTCATTTTCATCAGGGTCTTCAGATGAAAACCATATTAATGGTACGTCAATAGGCAAACCGACAGCATTATCTAAAGGACTATCAATAATTGGAGCTGTTGGTGGCTTGTTTAAGGCATCAGCATCCTCCATTTCAAAAACCAAATTAATGGTATTGTCAGTTGTAACTGTTGCTGCTTCTATTTTCGCTAAAAAACCATCCTTTTCGGCTTGTGCAGAATAGTCTCCTGAGGGCACATCAATTAATATGAAATTCCCTGTAGAATCGGTAAATACCGTATTATTAGTTGGACTTAGCGATACTTTTACATTCGCTATAGGTTCAAAACTTTTTGCTTTAACCACCTTACCTGTAATGGTACCTTCTCCAATAGGATTCACCTGATCTTCAGAACATGCGGTAACTAGTAACCCAGTCACTATAAAAATAATTGCTATTTTGTATAAACTTTTCATTTAGTCCGTTTTTTAATCCTTTATTTTTAATATTTGGTTTTTGCTTTATTATAAGTTTGCCCTAAATAAACAGTGACTCCAAGTCCAAATCTCCAAAAGAAATCATCTCTTTTACCTGCCACTAATCCATCAAGATCATCGTCAAAAAGCACGCTATTTTCCCCATATACTTTAAGCCCAATTTTCTTTGTGAGTAAATATTCTAATCCCGCACCATATTGCACTTTTGGGGCTTCAAAATCTTTATTAAGTATTATTCCACCACCAGCATAAACGAAAGGACTTAAACGATCATAAGGCAACACAACATACTCTAAATTAGCATCCAGAGCCGTAAATGTTTTATTAAAAATATTTTTATTTCTCAATTTAAATATACCTCCATTAACTCCAAAACTAAAATTAGGTCCAAAAAGAAAACTCTTAAACCCAAATGTGGTTTGTAATCCCATTTGCGGGTCGGCATAATCGCCATCCATTAAAGAGGTTCCTGCCATGAAATCAAAACCAGTTTTCCCTCTACTATCTCTAAAATTCCTGTCCAATAACTTCGTAGATTCAGCTATTGCAGATTCACTTTCATATTCTGCCTTTACTTTGTCGATTACCTTTTGCCCACCTTTAGGTTGCCACAAGCCATCTATAATACCCTCAACAATAAGATTTTCCACTGCTTTTTCAATAGCTTCTTTAACAGCCATTTGAGCAGGTTCATTCTGTGTTACTCCAGTTTCAATTTCTAAAAGTCTTTTCACGTTTACATATCTAAATAAACTAACATCAATGGCTTGAGAAAGAATAGTTTTTGAAATATAAACTGTTTTTAATATTTTACCATTTGATGTTGAAACTGCTCTTAAATATATAGAAATGATGTCTTGTCTGTATTGTGTAGAAGCACCAGCACCAAAATATCGAGCTCCAGCACCACCAGTAATCATATTAGAATCATAAGAAATAATACCACCTTCTAATAATATCCCCGCAAAAAGTAATGGAGGTAAGCTGCCTGTTTCATCAACTGGTAGATTATTCTTTCGATTATATTCTTGTCTTGTTGACCGTATAATCTGTCTTTCATTTAACAGATTACTCACATTTTCTCTTTCAATTGGAGTAAACCATTTAGAATCATCTAAGGCTTTTATTAGAATTGAAGTCGCCCCTTGAGTAACTGCCGTACTATAACTAACACCACCTTCAACTAACTTATACTGCCCTGTTTGATCTCTAAATTTATAAACTCCAACTTCTATTGGTTTTATAGGGCTTATATCATTCAATTCACTTTTAAAACTCGTTTCTCCTATACGAGCAGGTTGCGTCGTTAGGGGTTGGTTCATATAAGCTCCACAACCAATCAATACCATTATCATCGCCCAAAGCGATCCTATTTTAAGTTTATTAACCATTAATTTTTTAATTTGGAATGAATATATTGGACTGTTCTCCGGTAGTTGTATCCAAAATACCGATAGATAAACCTGTAGTTGTTGGCACAAGATCAACTACTAAACTACCAAAAGTAAAGGTCCCCTCTTTAAATGATTCATCTCCGAAAGTATTATTAAATAAATCATTGGTTAATGAACTCAGTAATTGACGATTTAAACTCGCGGTAAATTGTTCTAATTCTGTCGCTTGTTCGCCACTACCATCATCTTCTTTAAACTTATTTTGAGATTCTGCCGAACTTAATAGCCACGAAGCATTGAAAGGATTTCCACCCAAAAATGAAGGGTTCGTTGGACTATAGACTAATTGTTGTGCCGCTATTATACCAGGTATAAAAAACAGTAAAAAAGGGGTTAATTTTTTCATTTTGTTTCGGTTTAAAATCTTATTTTTCTCTTGGCTAATAATAAGCGTTTCTGAGCATAGGTATTTATGGCAAAAATTGCCTGTTGTGCCATAATTTCTAAATATTCTTGATTCGGGTTTGTAGTTGTTTTATAAACATCTGTATCATCTATAGTTATTGTAATTTCACTATTAATACCAATCATAGGTTTTTCATTTACATTGATAATGAAAGGGTATTTTAAACTACTTGAACTGTATTTTTGATAAAAATAATCGTAAAAATCTTTGCCTAATTTCGTTATAACATCATCGACAACTAAACCCATTATTTCAAAATTTTCAGCTTCTGCTTGATTGAATTCAGTTTTTTTTTTATTTGATATAACTAGCGTGTCTTTCGAAATTAAAAGTTTTTCTTTTCGTATGTACAAAAACAATTTAATTTCTTCATTTGGTTGAATATTAATTTTTAGCGTTGATAATTTTTGACTTTCATTTGGTGAAAGTGAAAATATACCCGCTTGAGAGTTTTTAGAAAGATTACCATTTTTTCCATATTTAAGAGATAATAATAAATATTCGAGATCAGATTGATAGATATTGTCTGTATTTTCCGCATACCCATCAATATTAATCAACCCTTCTGAATTTTCTACTTTTAAAACTGCTTTTACCGCAATATTATTTTCTTGTGCCATAAATATGGTACAAAAAAACAAACAAAATCCTGTAAAAAACAAGCGTCTAAAATTCATTTTTAATATTTTATTCTATTAAATTAATAAGTAAATAATTGAAACGATTAATTATAATTAGTTATAAAAATATGTTGATTATCGGTTTTTTGGTTGATAATAATATTTTTGGATAAACTATTTTCACCATAGATATAAATACCATTATTATTTCCCGTTTGAAATATTTGCATATTACTATCTTTTGAACCGTAAAAGCTCATAAATTCATAAAAATTTTGATCACCATTTTGAGTTACTTCAAGATTGTCTTTAACTGAAGTTTTGATATTGATATAATTATAATCTCCATTCTGAAACAAAGTTGTTTTTGAAAACATAGTACTTTTTTTATGTTCTTGTTTAAGAGGTTCAGCTTCGCTTTGATTCTGATTAAAATAAGCATTTATCAAGGTAGAATTTTCGTCTTGTAATTGTTGTGCATTACAGAAACTAAAAAAAACTAAGCACATTAGCAAGGTTATGTATTTTATTTTCATAATATTAATTTTTTAAGCAAATTGAATGTCTCTCAAATATAAGAATAATAATTAATACCAATTTAACTAAATAATTACGCATCAAATAGTTACTATTTTATTTTTTTACACATTATTGTAAAAATTAATTGGCATTAAAAGAAAGGAGCAAAAACCAACCTTTTGCTCCTTTTGTTAACTATTAGTTAGATTGAATTAAACCTGCAACATTACCAGTTCCTATTTGATTAACAGTATGTGAATGGTTACCTCCAAATTGACCTACCAATGATAAGTTTCCAAAACCAATTTGAGTAGACGTTACTTTATTATTCATTCCTTCTTGCCAAATACCTGAAACATTTAAGATTCCGTCTTGAGTAACACATGCTCCATTACCATTTCCAAATTGAGCAATACCTGAAACGTTTAATAGACCATCTTGATCTACAGTGGCATTATTTCTATTACCTTCTTGATAAATACCGCTAAGGTTCAACTCACCATCTTGACGCACGTTAGTACTATTTCTATTACCAATTTGCTCTGAATAACTTAAGTTGGTAGTACTAAATGGATTATCTTGACCTTGATATACATCTGACTCGTTTCCATTTCCATCTTGTATTTGAAATGATGCGTTTGTTACTCCAGTCTGAGTAGCAGTTACTTCATTGTTATTACCCATTTGATTTTGTTCGGCTAAATTTTGATTTGAATAAAAATTTTGATTGATTTTTGCATTATTTCCATTACCATCTTGTATTTGAACAGCCATATTGTCATCAGAACTCCACCATGTACGACCTTCATTCTGATATACCTCAGCTGTATTTCTATTACCATATTGCGTTTGATCCGACACGTTATTCTCATTTGTTTGTTTAGAAACAGCTAAATTATTATTACCAAAAGCTTGAAGTTGCGTTGCACTGTTATTTCTAGAATAACCTTCGCCTTGATCTATAATTGCCCAATTTCTATTTCCGTACCCTTGTGTTTGAGAAGCATAATTATTACCTCCACGTCCATTGATATTTTGATAAACATCTGCATGGTTATTATTACCCATCATCTGAGTCTGTTCAGAAACATTAAATTCGTCTCCTTGATACGCATGAGCCCAATTGCCATTACCACCCTCTTGAGTTTGTACAGCACTATTCCATGCTGTATATCTATACCCTTGTACAATAATAGCTTCATTATTATTGCCATCCTGGTATTGCTCTGCATAATTTGCTCCTCCAGAAGCTCCTATGTTTTGTGAAATTCTGGCATCATTACCAATACCATATTGCATTTGAAATGCTTGATTCCAGATTTTAGCTTGATTGATACGAGCCTTATTTCTCGTGCCCTCTTGGTAAACATCTGCATAGTTTTCCGAATCGACTTGATCAACATCTGATTCGTTTTGTTGACCTACTTGAACAATCAATGCTCCGTGATCTGTACCTGATTGATCAAGTGTACTCTGGTTACCTTGAGCATAAGTAAAGCCTGTTGCACCAATTACTAGTGCAGTAATAAATAATTTTTTCATCGTAAAAAATTTTAAGTTAAAAATAAATTGGTTATTAAATAAAAAGTTAGTTCATACATTCTTATAATGGTGATAACCATTATAAAAAATATGTAATTAGAAAAATTTTGTTTTTGAAAATTTTCCTAACAGGTCTAAGTTTAGAGTTACTTAAAATTCCTGCTATTTAACAAGCATAATGATGTAATAAATGTAAATACATTTTTGGGGGTTTAATCTTTTTCATAGCAGCGAAAAATAATAACTTGGTTACTAAAATTGGTACATAATTAATAATTGCTCAAAAGCAATAAAAATATGTTTAACTTTTTCAAGTTAGGATCTAAAAAAGCTATTTAAAAATTTTGCTATTATGCAAGTGTGAAGAAAACAATGTTGGTTGGTTGATTGAAATCTCGTATTCCTTTTCATAGCAAATAAAAATAAATAACACAACGAATTTAACATTTTTTTTCGAATAATAACAATAAAATAATAAAAAGGGGGTTTTTCCCCTTTATTGACAGGAAAAACCCCCTTTAATTATAGAGTTAATGATTAAGCAATATTTAAATGAGAATGCTATACTTTAAATTGTTCAATATAGTCTACTATATTGAACACAATGAAACTCTTTTTACTAAAACTCCTGTAAGGAGCCTTCAACAATACATTTACTTCGGCTTCTGAGAATTTTTCATTTTCGCAATTCTTGTTTGAAAAACGCTCTGGAATAATGGCATGTCTATCCAATTTCTTCTCAATAGCTGCATAGGCATTTTTCTTTCTGCATAATCTAAGTTCTGCTTCTCTTGTACCTTCGCCTGGACCATGACACAAATAACATCGATCTGATAAAAATAGGTATTGTTATTTATTCTCAAAATTAAATTCAGCCATTATAGGATAATGATCTGATAAACCTTCTGGTTTTCCTTCGTTAAAAATAGTCACATTCTTACATGATTTAGACATAATTGGGCTAGTTAAGATATAATCTATTCGTTGTTTATTTTGAATAACCTCAGTAGCCGTTTGATAGGTTCCAATTAATACTGGGGTAGGGTATGTAAATCTATTATTTATTTCAATAAAATTCTTACTAACATCGATTGCAGGTATTGCTAAGAAAGCTGAAATAACGGAATAATCAAATTCTCCAAGCCTCAGGTTAGAATAATTACTTTCATTCTTATCGTTTAAGTAATGCTGCTGCAAACTTTTATTACGTTTTAACAAATCTTCATCAAATGGAGAATGTGCATTGAAATCTCCAAGAACAATAAATTTCTCACTCTTTACTTTTTTAATTTTTTCAGCAAGAATATGTGCTTCTTTTAGCCTAAAATCTACATCAGCTGGCGATAAATGGACCACGAAGAAATCAATGCCATAAGTTTGGCAATGTAAAAAACCATGCCAAAAATTATCGATAACACGTTCCTTTAACATGATTGGTTTCTTTGAAGTAATACCAACTGGATACCCTTCAGTTTTTAATATTTGCACATATTCATGTCCCCATTTTAGAGCATCCTCTTTAAGTTTTTTCTGATCATAACCGCATAACTCTTGTAATGCTAGAACATCTGGATTTTCACTCTTAATCCATTTAATCCAATTTTCCTTTCTTATAGTATCTTTACCCCAGTCGAAACCATTCCAAATATTATAGGTCATTACTTTAAAATTCGTTTCGGACTCTTGTGCACTAGTATTTATGGAAGACAAAATTACCATAGAGATAAAAGTGAAATTAAATAGATTAATGAATTGTTTCATAATGTATTTTTTATTTTGAATAAGTTGAAATATGTTTAGTTCATTAATTTAGTTTAATGCTGAAACTATCATAAGATTCATTACGCCAAGATTTTTCTATTGTAGAAGGAGATATCCCGAAAAAAGGAGAAAAAGTTTTTATTATAATGGTTTGCTTATCTGGAAGAAATTCTAATATCCGCAACCATCCATCACCCCCATTTCCATGCCATCCACCTCCATCGGCCTGAGCATTAAACACCATTTGGTGTACATCTTTTTGCCCTGCATTCTTTTCCTTTCTGTAACCAACGTTTTCAGTAAACCCTCCTGTACCTCCAATATGCCCACAAAATACCATTTCAATATTTTTAGACGGGGCAATTAATGTCTCCCACAATTTTTTACCGTGCGTAACATCTTTAACTTTATATCCTTCTTTTTCAATTAAGGCATTATCATTTGTCATGGATTTCATATAACTATGTGTCAAAACAACTCCCTTATAGTCTTTATATTTTTCTCTTGCAAAAATGGCTTCGCTCTGCTTAACAATTGTATCTCTCGGATTAAACTCCAACGAGGCTATAAGGTATTTAACATTATGAGGTGAAACAAATTCATAATAGGCATTTTCTAATGTCTGCTCACCTGAAAAATTAGGCATCATTCCTGTTAAAATACTACTTGTTGATTCCATTTGATTTGGAGAAAAATAAGAATTCAGTTGAGAATAACGATTTTCAGCAGACTTACTACCATAATCATGATTTCCAGCACACAAAATATATGGTACAATGGTATCTAAAACAGAAAACGCTTCTCTAACTGCCGACCATTGCTGATTGCTATTTTGATCTCCATTCACTCCATCTCCTACTGGTATGTTATTTTGCTCTACTAAGTCACCTTGGCATAAAACAAGTTCAATATTTAGTTTTTCCTTATTCCGTTTTATCCACCTTGTCATCAATGAAAATATCGGTTGATTTTGTTCAAATTTAATATAAGTTTGAGGGTCAGGTAATACAATCATTGTCCATGATGCCTCATTTTCTAATTTTGGTTGACCAGACTGTGCATAAATTTTATTTAGAAAAAAACTAAAAGTAATGAGTAGTGTAAGGGTTAATTTTCTCATAGTATTATGTTTACAAAATTTTACCGTGGATTTATTTAAAAACGACATCGAAATGATTTTATTAAAAAGCTAGAGTCCTTGGCTATACTAAATTTGTTTTTACTCTTTTCTTTCAATTATTATTATCGTTTTATTGAGCTTTTTAATTCCAATAACAACTTCTTTATATTCCCAAGCATTTCCATTTTTGTTGGCAAAAATCAACATTCTTCCTTTTCCATTAGAACCTTTTACCCGAAAGCTAAAATCAATAGAGTCGTAATCATTTGAGTATTGCACAACACCCTCTAAAATAGCTAATTTGTCAAGAGGTTCCAGTGTTCCTAAAAGTGCTATAACCTCTTCATTTTCTTGTGCTTTTTGTAGTGCATTATCTACTAGATCAGTATCCGCATATGCCCTTGTTATGTCAGAGATGTTTTCTCCAATTTCTGAAGAGGAAATTAGTCCAATACCCATTAAGAATATTGCGACCATTGGAGTAAGCCATTTCCAATTCCGTTGCCACCAACTTTTATGTTCAATTAATTCGTTCATATTGTTTAATAATACCTAACGGTTTGGGTTATGGTTTCGTTATATTAAACATTAGGTTAACAACCTTTTTATACCAAATTTTAATTGCATAAACTTCTAGCTACATAAAATTTTATTCACATTATAGTTAATGTACCCAACTCTTAGTTCTTTGAAGTAGGTTCTAGAAGTTCTTTATATTTTAGTTCTATAAGAATAGCTACCTGAATTACTAATTTATAGCGACGTTGAGTAAGACGAAGCGTTGCCGTAAGTCCGTTAATAATAATAATAATAATACAACTTATATAGCCCACAAAGCAAATTTCAATAGACTACAAAACATTGTTCTTTATAATCTAAAATTATTACTTCTATATCCTTTTCAAAAATTGTAATTACATCGGCAAAAACAGACCAATCCTTTATCAATTTAGCCCTCTTTCAAGCAATTGCATTAAAAGTAGAATATTTTATTTTTTCCATAAACTTTTTAGACTTTAGTTGGCCCCTAAAACTCCCTGTAAGGAGCCTCCAACAACGCATTTACTTCATCTTCAGAAAATTTAGCTTTTTCGCTATCCCAATGCAAGGTTTTATTTGGAAAACGACCGGCAATAACCCCTAACAAAATAGTTTCCGTTAAACGTGAAGCATAAGAAAAAGGTGCCGTACATTTATCTTTACCTAAACAAGCATCGACAAATTGATGGTAATGCTTTTCTCCCTCTGAATCATAATTTCGAATGGGCTCTCCCAAGTTATGCTCCTTACTTATCGCAGCAATTTCTTCAGATATATCTACATATTTTCCATCTACAATTTTTCTAGGTAATTGCATAAAGTGAGGTAAAAGTAAACGCCCTTTTTCACCAATAAACATAGCTCCTTGATCTGGCAACTTACCATCACCTTCCACTTTTGTTTCTAAGGACATTTTTTCATCTAACGTTGCTTCCTTAACTTTCTTAGATTCAGCTTTTGCAGTATTACTTCCTGGCAATTTTAAATCTTCATGGTCTTTAGGAGCTCCTGGTCCATCATACCAAACCCATTTTAAGGTTTCTGCTGTGAATTTAGTTTGCGGAAATTCATAAGTTACAATATTGTTTTCTGGAAATCCAAAACCTGTTGGTTTTCTGCATTCGTTAAGTATCGTTTTTGGAACGTCAAGCTCCAAGGCATTGTATGGTGTGTCAAAAATATGTACCCCCATATCTCCCAAGGTACCACAGCCATAATCTAATAATTTTCTCCAATTCCCAGGATGATAAACACCTTCTTTATATGGTCTTTCTGCCGATGTACCTAACCATAAATTCCAATCCAACGTTTCTGGTACAGGGTCCGAACCTTTAGGCTCAGGGCCATCATAACCCCAATTTTTAGGCGACCATGCTCTTACTGTATGCACTTTACCAATAATACCTGATTGAATAAGTAAAGTTGCTAATTTATAATCGTAAAAAGAGTGAACTTGAATACCCATCTGTGTCACCAAATCTTTCTCTTCTGCAATTTTTCGCATTGCTCTAGCTTCTGACACGTGATGCGTTAAGGGTTTTTGACAATACACAGCCTTTCCTTTTTCCATTGCCATCATTGATGCCGGTGCATGCGTATGATCTGGTGTAGAAACAATTACAGCATCAAATTTATCAGACATTTCTTTAAACATTACGCGATAATCCGCATATGTTTTAGCATTGGGATGTAACTTTTTTGCTGCTGCTAAATAGTTCGAATCTACATCACAAAGTGCAACCATATCTACCATATCATGACTAGAAATAGCATTAAGATCTGCTGCACCCATATTACCAACACCTATGTGTGCAACTCTTAAGCGTCCATTTTCATTCAGTTGAATTTCTGCCTCTTCACCTTTTTTCGTCTTATTTTTACACATCGCTAATGATGGGGAAATGGCAATACCCAATGCTCCTAAACTACTTATTTTTATAAATTTTCTCTTATCCATGATGTGTTTTTAAAGTTTTCTTAATTTAATATTTCTGAACCAAATTGGACTTGAATGATCTTGAAAACCAATATAACCGGTCTTAAAAGTTCCATACAATTTTTCTTCTTTCCATTTACCAGCATTCTTTTTAGCATACCAGTCTTCTGACCATGGAACAAATTCGACCACTTTCTTCCCATTTAACCAATACTCAGCTTTTTCTGGCGTAAACAGGATACGCGTACTGTTCCACTCCCCTGTCGGATTTAGTTGTTTATTCTCTGGATTAGCAGGATACATAGCATAATCAGCAGCAGTTGATTGTAATGGGTGTAGTTCCGAAGGATTTTCATATCCTAAACTTGTGTTATATTCGGTAAGGCTGTGAATTTTAGCATAATTTTCATCATCTATCAGTTGATATTCTGGGGCAATGTTTGGTGGCCCTGCATTTGGAATATTTTCTTTAAGGTGATAAAATATTCCACTATTTCCTCCTTCAGGAATTTTCCATTCAACATACAATTCAAAATTGTCAAATTCTTCGTCACCGTAAATAATATCTTTCCCACCTTTATAATCCTGCTCTAAACCAAGCTCAGTATCAAAAGTTAAAACACTATCTTTTACTATCCACCCCGGAGGTAAGGCATCACCATTATACGCTCGCCAACCTTTAGTACTTACACCATCAAACAGCGTAATCCAATCATTAGAAGTTTTATTTTCAGTTTGTGCTGTTTCTTTACTTTCCACATCTTTTTTTGAATCCTTTTTACAAGAAAGAGTTAAACAAAGAACAATTAAAAGTGTCATTGATTTTTTCATGGTTTGTTTTATTTAATTTCAAAAACTATTATTCTACTAAAATTTCATCAATAAATAAGAAGACGCCGCTACCAGCTGGTGTTCTTTTTAAATTAGTAGCAATTACTTTAATATATTTTGTTTGTTGTTTGTCAAATTTAACGATAAAATCTTTAAGTTCAGAACCTGCATTTTTAGCATAGGGTCTTTCTAAATTTCCAACACTATTAAACTTTTTACCATCATCTGAAACAAATACTTCAATTTTTATAGGGTAATAAATCCCAGGACCTTGATTTTCTAATGCACCTACAGTAACTTTATGTATCTCTGTTGGTTGATCTAAATCAATAACCACTTCCATGTTGTCATTTAACCAAGCTTGCCATTGACCGTCATGGAAGTTTTTTGTACCACGCAACGTATTTACCAAAGTACTTGGTCCTGAACCGGTATATCTATCGTTATACGGAATTACATAATTAACCACTTTGGCAACACCTTTATGGAATTTTATAGTATCCATAAAAACTTTACCAATAGGCTTATCGTATTCAAATAAAGATGCCTTTACAACGGTAGATTCTGAAATTTCTACTGGATTAACATAAGGAATAGCCTTCTCACTTAATTTTGCATCACCCAACACATATCTAATATCGGACTTTGGAAATTCATTTTGCAATGTCATTTTTACAGATTTATTTTCTAAATCAATATCCATATCAGAGGTTACTAGATAAGCACTTTTAGCATAATTAATACCTAATTCATCGTACCTATTAAATTGTGTTTTTATTCTTTTTGAAAAATCATTCCAGTCTCGTAATTTTATTGGTGACCATAGAGCTTCAGACAATGCGGCCAATCTTGGAAAAATCATATATTCAGAATGAGAAGTTGTCGGTATATATTCTGCCCATAAATTAGCCTGACCACCCAAAATATGTTTGGCCTCTTTTTCAGACATTCCTTCAACAATGGGATCAAATTGATAAACTTTACTCAATGGAAGATACCCCCCTTGTGCTATTGGTTCATCATTTTGCGGCCCTTGATAATGGTCAAAATAACAATAACTCCCTGGAGTCATAATTACATCATGCCCTTGTTCTGCAGCCTCTTCTCCTCCTTTTACTCCTCTCCAGCTCATAACTGTGGCTTCAGGTGCCAAACCACCCTCTAAAATCTCATCCCATCCAATCAATTTCTTACCTTTACTATTGATAAATTTTTCCATTCGTTTTACAAAATAACTCTGTAATTCATGAACATCTTTTAGACCTTCCTTTTTCATTCTTCTTTGGCAATCAGGACACTTCTCCCAATTGGTTTTGGTAGCCTCATCACCTCCTATATGGATATATTTAGACGGAAAAACTTCCATAACTTCTGTTAATACATCCTCTAGAAATTCAAAAGTAGTTTCTTTGCCCGCACAGTAAATATCTGTAATTGGCCAAACTCCCCCAGAAGGTACAGCCACCGGGTTACCATGACATGTTAATTCAGGATAAGCAGCCATAACGCTAGTAACGTGAGCTGGCATTTCAATTTCAGGAATTACGTCAATATTATTTTGAGCAGCATAAGCCACAATTTCTTTTAGTTCTTTTTGCGTTAAAAATCCACCATAAGTACCTTTTACATTTGGATCATTTTTATCTCTAGCATTCCAATGTTTATCTTCTTGATCTACTCTCCAAGCTGCAATTTCGGTTAATTTTGGATATTTTTTAATTTCCATACGCCAACCCTGATCATCAACTAAATGCAGGTGTAATACATTCATTTTATGCATTGCTAACCTATCAATGGTTTTTAAAATATACTCTTTAGGAAAAAAGTGCCTAGATAAATCAAGCATTAATCCTCTATATCGAAAACGAGGTTTGTCTTTTATTTCAACCGCTGGTAAAATTAAATCTCCTTTAGTATCAGTTCCATAGATTTCAGCTGGAAGTAATTGTAATATACTCTGTACTCCATATAGAAAGCCACCTAAGCTATTAGCTGTAACTGTAACTTTCTTATTCGTTATAGATAATTCATAAGCTTCATTTTCTAGTCCTTCTTTAGCTACAAATTGAATAAAATTACTATCGGAACTCTCACTAAAATCTAATTCAATATTTGAAGACGACTTCAACTTATCTGTTAATATTTTTGCTATGTTTTTTAAACTATCATGAGCTATAATTTTAGTATTTTCATCAATACTAAATGAACCTTTATCTAAAGTCAATTCAGCCGGTTTCGGTATAATATTTATATCATTTACCGTAAAATCTTTGCTTTTACTATTATCAGAACATGAGTATAAACTGATTACAAAAATGAGTGTTAGAAGTTTAAAGTGTTGTCGCATTTTTTTAAATTATTTTGATGAAGGTGTTATTTTAAATTGAAATGAATAATTCTTATCAGTTAATCTGTATTTTTCTAAAGGTATACTTCCCCAGCTATCTATACTACCTAGTCCCATTTGTTTAAGGTCAATTTTCAACTCGGTTATATCACTTTCAAAAATTTCAGAGGCATGTCTCTGGTCCTTTTTATCACCATCATCCAATTGTTCTTGTGTATAATGCATTGCCGTTGCATTAAATAAATTATCAGATGTAATGGTTAAATTAACTTTATTATTAGATAGCTTATACCATCTTACATCTGTTTTATTTCCAGTTTCTTGCGGTCTTATATACGGATAATATTGATCGGTTACCGTTTGATCATATATACCAACATCAGTGCTATAGTTTCTATCACTATAATTTTCCATCGGCCCCCTACCGTAATAAATAATGTTTTCAAAAGTTTTAGGTAATTGCATTATTAAACCATAACGGAAAAGCATAGGGGTTTCTCCCTTTTCATCAATACTCAAATTCTGCTTGACCATTAACTCACCTAAACTATTCAATGTATAATTAATTTCTAAATCAGAAAATACAGCATCTAATCTATACATAACTTGTACTGAAACCGTATGGTCTTTTTTATTTTCAACTTTAAAAATTTTAGGTTCTAAATCCACTAAAGGCTCTTTCCAAACTTTCAATTTGTTTTGTAATCCTGCACCATAATCATTGTCAATGGGTGCTCTCCAAAAGTTTGGTTTAAGTAATGCACCTTCTACTAAAATGTTATTATTTTTATATTGATAGTTGCTTAATAAACCAGATGATTTATCAAAAGTAAATACCACATCTCCACTACTAAAAGTAATGTTATCATTTGTTTTCAGAACTTTAAATTTCTCGCTTCCTACAATTTCTAATGGCTCCAGATTACTTTTATTAAAAGCCAATTGCTCTTTCGCGATAATGTGTCCTTTTGGAAGAAAAGGTTCTGCATTCTTTAAACGATAAGAAATATTTACAAAAGCCTCTTTATATTTTGATTGGGGCATTTGAAAAGGAAGTTTAATGTTTTTTGTATCTTGAGGAAGCACCTCTAAGTTGGTAACAACACCTTCTTTTGTAACTTTACCATCTACAATTAAATGCCAATATAATTCAACATTTTTTAAATCTTTAAAAAAGAATTCATTAAAAATAGAAATTTCACTTTTAGTTTCATCTGTCCAAGAAGTTAATATATCTTGATGTACAAATTTAGCTTCGAAGGCATGCGGATTTGGTTTTCTATCTGGAGAAAACACACCATTATTCAAAAAATTATTGTCACTTGGTACATCTTTTGGGCCAAAATCGCCACCATAAGCAAAAATAGTAGTACCATCTTCTTTTTCCTTATAAATGGATTGGTCTATCATATCCCAAATAAAACCACCTTGAAAGTTTTCATGTTCTCTAAAAACATCCCAATAGTCCTTATAATTCCCTAAAGAATTACCCATAGCATGTGCATACTCACACATGATATATGGTCGTGTGGAATCATGCTCCTTATTAATGTACTTATCCATACCTCCAGGTGAGGAATACATCGGATTAATAATATCAGAATCCCAATCAAATCTTACATTTGCATCCCAACCCAAATTAGCCCTTTCATATTGGGTGGGTCTTGAAGAATCTCTGTTTTTCATCCATAAAAATCCACGATAAAAATTATATCCATTGCCTGCTTCATTACCCATACTCCAAATAATTATGGAAGGATGATTTTTATCTCGTTCAACCATTCTTTCCAATCGTTGTAAATGAGCAATTTCCCAATCTGGATTATTAGCTAAAGTCTTTGTTGGATCGTATCCCATCCCATGCGATTCTATATTAGCTTCATCTACCACATAAATTCCATAAGTATCACATAATTCATAGAAATAAGGATCGTTTGGGTAATGAGAAGTTCTTACCGCATTAAAATTAAATTCTTTTAATAATTTAACATCCTCTTCCATTCGTTCTCGCGAAACTGTTTGTCCATCGATAGGGTCAATTTCATGTCGATTAACACCTTTTAAATAAATGGGCTTACCATTAGCTAACAATTGACCACTTTTTATTTCAATTTTACGGAAGCCTATATTTTGATCTACAACTTCGATAACTGTTCCTTTTTTATCTTTTAATTTTAAACGAAGTGTGTATAAATTTGGAATTTCTGCAGACCATTTTTTAGGATTAGTCACCTTCAAGTTTATGACTTTGTCTCCATTAAGAGCTAACGAACTAATTGTTGCTTGAGCTACAGTTTCTGCGTCATCCATCAATTGAATTTCGAGCGAATGTTTATCTTTTTTAGGAATATAAGAAAATGTTGGTGTAATTTTTAAAGTACCATTCTCATAATTATTATCTAAGTCAGGAATAATTTCAACATCTTTCAAGTGCACTTTGCTGCGTGAATACAAGAATGAATCTCGAGTAATACCACTCATTCTCCAAAAATCTTGACATTCCAAGTAAGCTCCATCACTCCATCGCATTACTTTTAAAACGATTAAATTCTTGCCAGGTTTTATAGCGGTATTTAATTTGAATTCCTGTGCTAATTTTCCATCTTCACCATAACCAACATATTTGCCATTTATCCAAACTTCTAAATTAGATTTGGCAGCACCAACGTGCAAAAAAATATCTTTATCTATCCAACTATCTGATACATTCACCCATTTTCTAAACACACCCGTAGGGTTTTGTGTTTCGGGTACCATAGGAGGATCTATTTTAATTAAATTACCAAACTCGTAGCCTGTATTTGTATAAATTGGATAGCTATATCCTTTCATTTCCCAATTGGCAGGAATTGTAAAATTATCCCAATCCGTATCATTAAGATCTGTAGCGAAAAAGTTTTCAGAAATATCAGCGGGATTTTCTTTAAACTGAAATTTCCATACTCCATTTATGTCAACATAATTAGTAGATGCTCTCCAGTCATTTTGGTTGGCCAATTGTTCATTTTCATAAACAAAATAAGACGCATGCATCGGCTCTCTATTTTCTTCGTTTATTTTCTCGTTTAGCCAATAAGGCTTTTCATTTTGCGAAGTACTAGTAGCAAAACCAAAAGTTACCAACCCGATACTCAATATGATTTTCTTAATGTTCATTTAATTTATTTTTGCTGGTTTTTTACCCATAGTAAAAATCAATGTACCCCCATTCATAATTTCTGAGTGTAAGATTTTATTTCTATGTAACTCCTCTCCGTTTAATTGGATTGATTGTATATAAATATTCTCTTTTGAATTATTTTTTACTTTTATTTCAAATGTTTTACCATCCTTTAAACTCAATTTAGCATCTTTAATAATTGGTGATCCAAAACTATAAATACCTTCTGCAGGGTTAACTGGATAAAAGCCCAATGCACTAAAAATATACCAAGAAGACATTTGCCCACAATCTTCATTTCCACAATGCCCATCAGGAGTGTTTTTATATTGCGATTCTAAAATTTGTCTGATAATTTTCTGTGTTTTATATGGTTTATCAATGTAATTATACAGATACCCTACATGATGACTCGGTTCATTCCCATGAGCGTATTGACCAATCATTCCAGTACTGAAAATGGGTAATTCATCGGTTGGTAATGGGTTTAACGAGAACATTGAATCTAATTTCTCTTCAAAGCGATCTTTACCCCCAGTAACTTCAATTAAACCTCCAATATTTTGCGGAACGGACCAGAAATATTGCCATGCATTACTCTCGCAAAAATATTTCGAATATTCTTTCGGCACAAAATCTTTTATGAATTCACCATTAGCCAACTTAGGCCTCATAAATGAACTTTCAGCATCATAAACATTTCTCCAATATTCTGAACGCTTTAAAAAATAATTATAATCCTCATTTTTACCAAGGTCTTTTGCAAATTGTGCAATACACCAATCATCATAAGCATATTCTAAGGTCTTTGAAACCGACCAATTCTCATTTTCTTCATCAACAGGGATATGGCCAAAATCTTTATATAAATCAATCTTTCTAGCATTATCCATTGCACTGACTTTACACGCTTCATAGGCCATGTCAACATCAAAATCATTTATTCCTTTAAAATAAGCATCCACAATTACAGGTACTGCATGGTAACCTATCATCATATTAGTTTCATTTCCTTGCATAGACCAGACGGGTAATAAACCTGTTTCCTTATAATGTGCTAACATTGATTTTACAAAGTCGGTTACCTTGTCAGGATGTAAAATTGTAAATAAAGGGTGAGCTGCTCTATAGGTATCCCATAATGAAAACGTATCATAACGATCAAAACCAGAAGCTTTCATAATAGTATCATTTGCTCCTTTATAATTTCCATTGAGATCACTTAATAAAGTTGGTGCCAACATCGATTGGTAAAGCATTGTATAAAAAATACGTGTTTGCTCATCTGTGAGCATAGTCACCTTTATTTTTTGAAGTTGTTCTTCCCAAATTTCGTCTGCTTGCTCTCGATAAGAATCAAAGTTGAAATCTGGAGCTTCAACGTCTAAAGACTTTCTAGAACCTTCATTATTTGCTGTTGAAAGTCCCGTTTTCAATACAATCTGTTCCTCTTTCTTAGTTGTATAATTTAAAACAATCTTCGTATTTTTCCCTTTTGTGGACACTTCTACTAAAGTATCATTGTTATATAAATCGTAAGAATCAAAATCTTTAGAAAGCTGGATAGTAAAATAAAGACGTTGGTCTTTTGCCCAACCTGAAGATTTACGATAACCTTCAATAGTGTGTTTATTAACAACCTTTATATAGGTATCCGTAGGTCTATCCCAATTTAAAGCATATCCCAAATCGATATGTATTTGAGATAAACTATCTTTTGGAAAAGTATATCTATGAATTCCTGTTCTTAAAGTTGTTGTCAGTTCTGCTTTTATTCCATAATCTAATAAATCAACGGAATAATATCCTGGTGATGCCGATTCTTTATCATGAGAGAACTTAGAAAAAGGTTTAAAGTTATTATCTTTAATTCTTTCATTAAAACGGCTATTGGTAGGCATTACCAATAAATCATACAAATCACCAGCTCCTGTTCCCGTTAAATGGGTGTGAGAAAATCCAGTAATGATGGAGTCTTGGTAAAAATAGCCTGAAATCCGATCCCAACCAGGGATACCAATATCAGGACTTAATTGCACCATTCCATAAGGTACTGTTGCTCCAGGGTATGTATTACCAGGACCATCTGTACCAATAAAGGTGTTTACATAAGATGTTAATTTTTTTTCTGAAGGTTCTGTTTTGTTAGAACAGGATATCCCAATTAAGGCAAAAACCCAACCTATTATAAAAAATTTATTTGACATATTTTACTTTACTAAAAGTTTACCATCTTCTTTTATAATAATTGTTTTTCCAGTAAAAGGGCTTTTTGCACTTATATTGAAGCCCGTTGAATGATTATCCATAATCAATTTAATATTCGAATTCTTAATTGTAATATTTGAAAAACCTACTTCATCTAATGATGTTGAAAACTTCTTATTTTTATAATAATACGCTTTTTGATTTCGATACAATTCAAAGAGTTTCCATTTAATTTTTTCGTCATCTGGAATACTAAATGTATCTTTTTCTCCTGCTTTTTTTGTTGAGAAATAAACATATCCCCATTTTTCAGGTTCATGCATATTGATAACTCCCATAGAAGACCAAACCCAATTATATTCAGGTAAATACTTTTCGTTTTCCCCTTTTTTTCGATCATATTTACCATTTACCAAATCATAATCCCAATTGACACGAGAAAAATTCACTCTCCAAAACTTATCTCGCGGAACATTATTTTCAAAATAAGTCTTTCTAAATGTTTTCCATGGAATGGCAATCTCAACAGTCCATCCTTTGTCCGTATCATTGGGGTTATTTAAAGTTCCATCAACATGAACTGCTGTTTTTAACCCCGTAATATTCCAATCATTAAGTATTTGTTCCCCTGATTCTCTATAAGGTTTGGCCACAAATAATTCCCAAACGGTATTTAAAGCATTAACTTCTATTTCAAAATAATTATGTGAATCTCCATCTGGATCTATAAAAACCTCAAAATCATTGTTATAAAAAATAATAGTATCTCGCTGTTTAAGATTTGCCCATACATGTGGCTCCTCTATTTTTGCTAAAATGTAATAGAAATGTTCATCCCATAACATTTTAACATTTGTCCTATATAATGGATTTTTAACACCTTCAATATCAATAAAATTCTCTGACCAAGGTACATTTTGCCAAGCGTCTTCATTTGCGAAACCATCAATTGAAATTTCTTCTGTGGCCTTATAGGCAATATGAGTACGAGGAAGATTCTCTTTTAATTGAGCACAAGCAATTAAAGAAGTAAAAACACTAAATACAAATGTTAATTTTACTATATATTTCATGTTGAGTTATTATTATTTTTAATTGACAAAAGATGTGTCAAATAAAAAGTTGATTAATTTAAGAACACTTAATCAAATCTTTGACTATAAACTATTCTGTTTGGTAAACTCTAAAACATTACTCAATTTTCCAAACGCCAATGCAACTGCTGTATCTGCAGCACCATAATAAATTGCTAATTTATCTTGTTCAAAATCATGTAAAGCTGCACAAGGAAAAACCACATTAGGAACATCACCTACCATTTCATAATCAACAGCAGGGCCTAATAAATAATCTCTAGTTCTATATTTTACCTTATCAGGATTGTCCTTATCTAAAATAGCAGTACCCATAGCGTATCTAAAACCATTACAGGTATTGATAACTCCATGGTAAATCATTAACCAACCATCATCTGTTAAAATAGGTATTGGTCCAGCTCCAATTTTAGTGCATTGCCAAGCACTTTCTTCAAAAGGCGTAGCTTTCATTACTACTCTATGTTCTCCCCAATATTTCATATCTGGGCTATAGCTTATATATATATCACCAAAAGGTGTATGTCCATTGTCACTTGGGCGACTTAACATAGCATACTTACCATTTATTTTTTCCGGAAATAAAACCCCATTTCTATTGAAAGGTAAAAATGCATTTTCACATTGAAAAAACTCTTTAAAATCAAATGTATAACCAATACCAATGGTTGGACCATGATAGCCATTACACCAAGTAATCCAGTACCTATCTTCTATAAAAACGACCCTAGGATCATATTTATAGGCAGATTCAATCATCTGAGTATTTCCAGCTTGCATAATTATAGGTTCATGATTAATATCCCAATGAATTCCATCTTTACTGAACCCTGCGAAAATATTCATTTGAACGGCCTTGTTATCGCATCTAAACACGCCTGCATAACCACCTTCAAAAGGTACTACAGCACTGTTAAAAATACTGTTTGAACTTGGAATGTCATATCTATTAATAATTGGATTTTCTGTATATCTCCAAATGATATCATTGTTTCCCTCTGGCTGATCTTGCCATGGAATTACCTGATTTTTATGTTGTGTTTTTGTTTTCAATGTTGTTTTATTATATTTTATTTATTAATTTCAATTCTTTCAAAGAGACTGAAGGTATCGTGACTTTACGACAATTTAATCTTTTATTTTCCTTACTTTATCTAACCAAGTATATTTTAATATTATAGAAGTAATCACAAATATGACTAAAGCTATTAAAGTATTTTGATAATCTCTTATCATAAAATAAATTGGTAAAACAATCATACTCGATTGCCAGATAATACCAATTAGAACATTCAGCATATCTAAGCTAAAATGATTATTCTTTTCTATAGTTTCATCATCCTTTTTCAATTCAGTTAATACCGGTTTCCACCATCCCCAAGGTCGCACATTTTTATAAAATGCTTTCAACACTTTCATTTCTGTTGGTTTACTTAAAAAAGTACCTAAGAATGACCCTAGCAAGGAAACACCAAATATTATTGGAAATAAATAAATAGCATGAACATGCGATAATTCGTATAAAATTGAACCTTCTGAAAAATTATCCTTGTTTTGATCCATAAAAAACTGAAAACTCGCCACGATTAAACCAGACAACATTCCCCAGAAATACCCCCAACCATTAAATCGCCACCAAATCCATTTTAAAAAATTAGCAGCTACATAACCCCCAAATAAGGCACTTGTAATCCACAAGGTTAAGGAATTGATAGAATCAGCAAAAAAGCCCATAAAAACACCCAAACCAACTACTGCGAAAGAAGCTATATGACTAGCTTTTATATAATGTTTAGGCGTTGCCTCGGGTCTAAAATATTTTTTATAAATATCATTTACGATATAGGCTGGACCTGCATTAACAAATGCTGAAAAGGTAGACATAAATGCCGCTAACAATCCTGCTAATAACAATCCTTTTATTCCGACAGGCACATGGAAATTGATAACTTTAGGAAGTATCACCTCTAAATCTACACCAGTTAGGTTTGGATTGGCAGCCATCTCTGGGGCTAACACAACTAGAGCTATAACAACAATTCCTGCAATTAACAAATATCTCGGTATAAATAGAATTAAATTTGTAAAACCGCTCATGTAAGCCGCTTCTTTAACTGATTTCGTAGAAAGTATTCGTTGCATATCAAAACTAGGCACAGGACCGGCAATACTTGCAAAGAACCCTTTAAAAAGACTCATACCTATTAAAGCACCAAACATTTTATAACCTTCAGTATCAATTAAATCATTAAACTTCTGAAATTGTGCACCCCATTGGGTATCAAGTTCCCAATTAAAAAACACATTCCTCCACTCATCAGTAATCACATTAGAAATTTCAACATCACTAAAAGCAAAAAATGCATATCCTGCCACCAATATTCCAGCAATTACCATAATTCCATACTGTAACACTTCAGTTGCAACAACGGAAAACATTCCTCCTTTTATCGTGTAAATTGTCGTTAGGATAATTATCATTAAAGCATAGGATTGCTCAGAATTAAATAAAACAGTATCACCAAATTGCAAGGACATATCCCAAGGTAAAATAACCGTCATGAATTTACCAACACCTTCAAAGAAATAGGCTATAAAACCTACGGCAGCAACAACGGCAAAGATGGCCACTATTAGATGAGATGCTCTACCAGGCTTATCATCTCCAAACCTGGTTAATATCCATTCAGAACCAGTCATAATATTAGACCGTCTAATCCAAACGGCAAGAAACATCATTACAAAAATCTGATTCCATATAGGCCAAAGCCACATAAACATAAAGCTTTTTACTCCATAAAGAAATAAAATACCCACCATCCATGCTGTACCAGAAACATCAAACATTCCCGAACCATTACTTAATCCAAGAAAATACCATTTGATATTATTTCCTCCTAAAAAATAAGATTCTAGTCCTTTTGAGGCCTTTTTAGAAACCCAAATACCAACAAATAATGTTAGTAAGACATAGGCAATTATAATACTTATATCAATTATATCCATTAGTTTTTTGGCCAGTTTTTATTAGGTTCAGCACTCATTTCCAATTCCAATATTCCACCAGCCACCAATTCTTTGTGCGTTATGTAGGTTCTGTTCAATTCCTTATCATTTAATTTGGCAGACTTTATATAAAAATTTTTATCTGAATTATTTACGGCGACGATTTTGAATTCCGTATTATTTGAAGTTTTTATAATAGCTTCATCAAAAACAGGACTACCTATTTCATATTGCCCAGACGCTGGATTCATTGGATAGATGCCTAAGGAACTCATTACATACCAAGCTGACATTTGTCCCGCATCTTCGTTTCCACTTAACCCATTAGGCAATGTGCTATATTGCGTGTCTAAAATTTTACGAACCCAATACTGTGTTCGCCATGGCTGTTTAGCCTTATTAAACATATAAGCTATATGATGACTCGGTTCATTACCATGTGCATATTGTCCTATTAAACCTGTAATATCGGCTGAAACATTATGACCAACTAGTTCAGAACTTTCAACAAATAACTGGTCTGTCATCTTAGCAAAAGCATCATTACCACCGTGTAATTCAATTAGACCTTCCGCATCATGCATTACATTCCAACTATGTTGCCACGCATTACCTTCCGTATAATCTGTATCTTTTATGTGGTTAGACATTTTGGGATCAAAAGGTTCATGGAAATCAACTTTATTAGAAGACTTCCCTCTTAAAAAACCTGATTTACTATCATAAAAATTCTTATAAGCTTTTGAGCGATTAAGAAAATAATTATAATCATCATCTTTACCTAAATCCTTTGCTATTTGTGCAACACAATAATCATTATATGCGTAATTCAAAGAAATTGAAACCGATTGATCTAACTTATCAAATGGTATGTAACCATACTTTTTGTAATAATTCAAGCCATTGGCATCGCTCATCATCGTTTTCTTCATGGCTTCATAAGCTTTATCTACATCATAATTTCTTATACCTTTTAAATAGGCATCTGAAATTACTGAAATGGAATGATAACCAGGCATTGTACCTGTTTCATTACCAGATAACACCCACACTGGTAATGCTCCATTAACATCATAATAGGCCAACATAGATTGAATCATATCATTTAATGTCTGCGTATCAATAATAGATAACAAAGGTGTTTCTGCTCTAAACACATCCCATAAAGACAATGTTGAATACGCCTTATAACTCGAAGCTTTAGCAATACTATCATTTTGCAATCTAAAATCACCATTAACATCACTATATAAAACTGGAGCAACTTGGGTATGATATAAAGCACTATAAAAAATAGTTTTCAAGCTATCTCTTTCCGTTTTTATTTGAATTTTTGATAAAGCTTTATTCCATATTTCTCCAATTTGAACTTTTGCTTTATCAAAATCAATAGCACTACCTTTTTTCTCAAGATTTTCTATCGCATTAGTTAAACTAACCGAAGACAAGGCTATTTTTATTTCTACTTCATTTACAGACTTATCGAAAAAGAATTGACCACCCGTTTTAATACCTTCAGAAGAATTCACATCTGACAAAATAACTCCATCTTTTACAAATTTTGAAGCTTTAATGGGCTCTGAGGTTTCTATAACAAAAAATACCTTTTGGTTCTTTGCCCACCCTGTACTGAATCGCGTACCTGTAATCCTAGTATTGTCAGCTAATGAAACACTACTTGATGTTGGTTTATCCCAATTTATAGCAAACCCCAAATCAATAATAAATGATGGTGTTATTTTATTTTCAAAAGTATATTTATGAAATGCAACATAGTCATTGGCCGTTAATTCTACTTTTATTTTCGGATCATTTAACCTTACACTATAATAACCTGGCGATGCCATTTCATTATCATGCGAAAAACTACTTTTATAAGGTAAACTATCCTTTTTCTTACCGAACATACTAAGATCAACTTCTTTATTTGTAGGCATTAATAAAACATCTACTAAATCTCCTATACCCGTTCCACTTAAATGCAACTGGCTAAACCCAGAAATAATAGTATCTGTAATATGATAGCCAGAACACCAATCCCAGCCAAGAGTACCATTATCAGGACTTGGTTGTACCATTCCAAAAGGAGCAGTAGCCCCTGGGTATGTATGACCATGACCTCCAGTACCTATAAATGGGTCTACATAAGACGTCAATAGTTCTGATTTTGTTTTTTTTATATCTTTTTCATTGTTGCATGAAAAAAAGGCAAAAACCATTAAGAATAATAATATTATTTTAAAATGTTTCATAGGTATTTTAACTATATTTATCTTTTTAAAAAGATAGTTTTTATTTAAACCATAAATATGTAGAAATCTATCGGTATCAAAAATAATATTAGACGGATAACATAGTTAATAGGATAAACATCAAAAATCACTAAAATAATACATTTGTTCAACTTTAACAACAACTCAAAATTATACTACTACACAAAAATTACTTGGAAATATCACCTAATTTTTTGGCTAATATATTTTACCATAAACACATTACGCTGGGGTAGTTATTATGGTGATTATATTTATTCTTTACGTTCAAATTTATTAGGTTTTCCAATTCACATCACTTTGTCCTATTTAAACGTTTATGTTTTAATGCCCTTTTTAGTATTTCAAAAAAAATATTTGATGTACATAATCGCCCTATTGACCGCCATATTTATAATGGTTACTATTAAATTTAATCTTACATATTACTTATTAAACACAAATGTATGGCCCGAAGGACCTGAAGTAACAAGCACTTTGACAGTTGATTATGTTGTAGATATGATGATTGGCGAACTGTATGTCATTACTTTTATTACCGCTATTAAAATCACTGCAGATTGGTTAAAAGAACACAAAAGGCTTACTGATTTAGAAAAGTTGCAAATGGAAACAGAATTATTGTTTTTAAAAACTCAAGTTTCTCCTCATTTCTTTTTCAACACGTTAAATAACATCTATTCTTTGTCTATAGAAAAATCAGATAAAACTCCAAAAATCATTTTAAAACTATCTGAATTAATGCGTTACTTGCTATATGAAACAAAGCGTAAAAGACAGAGTTTATCAAAAGAAATAATTTGTCTCCAGAATTATTTAGAATTGGAAAAAATAAGACATGGAGAAGATTTAGAAGTAAATATGGATATTAGTGGAGATATTTCAGGCAAAAAAATTGCCCCTATCCTATTACTCTCATTTGTTGAAAATGCATTTAAACATGGGGCCAATAAAAACATTGGTAAAGTTAATATTGATATTGATTTTAATATTAAAGAAGATTTCCTTTACTTTACCATTACAAATCCATCTCCAGCAGATTCTGAATACGAACAACGCCTAAATACAACAGGAGGTATAGGATTAAAGAATGTAAAAAAAAGATTGGCTTTAGGATATAAAAAAGATCAATATGATTTAAAAATTGAAAATGATCAGAATCTATTCACAGTTAAATTAAAAATTAAAGTATAATGAATGTTAAATGTTTAATTATTGACGATGAACCCTTAGCTGTAAATGTTATTAAAAATTATTTATTACAGGTTAATGATGTAACATTAGTTAATACTTTTAATAATGCCGTTGATGCATTAAACTTTTTAAAAAACAATAGGGTTGATCTTATTTTTTTAGATATTAATATGCCCTTACTAGATGGTTTAAGCTTTATAAAGAGCTTAGAAACTAAACCTGAAATAATAATAACTAGTGCTTATGAAGAGTATGCCGTGGAGTCGTTCGAGTTAGATGTTTTAGACTACTTAGTTAAACCCATTTCTTTTCCAAGATTTTTAAAGGCTATGAATAAGGTTTTTAAAATTTTTAGCGACAAAAATTCAAATAATTTAATTCAAGAAAGACCTTATATTTTTATTAAAATAGACAAAAAGAAATTAAAAAAAATATATTTAGATGAACTTTTAATAATTGAAAGTCTTAAAGATTATTTAAAAATTACCACAGAAACAAATAGATATATTATACATCAGACTTTAAGTAGTTTTACAGATCAATTACCATCAGACAATTTTATTCGAATACATAGATCTTATACCATAGCAATTGACAAAGTTGACACCGTAGAAGGAAACAGTCTCGAAATTGCTGGTATTAGATACACAATTGGTCGTACTTATATAGATGAAGTTAAAAGTAAAATTTTAAATATATAACTAAAATATATATCGTTTAAAAGCTTCAATGGCTGCATAATCAGCTAATCCAAGATTGTTATATTTTTGAGCTGTTAGTTTATTTCTATCCTCTACTCTTACCCAAAACTCCCTTGAATCATCACCTTGAAACATAGCACCATCTTTTTGAGATTGATGATAAAATATTGCGGTCCTTTTTTTCAATACTTGATCTGGGCTTAAAGGCACTGCCATTTCAATTTCATGAGTTTCCCATTCGTGCCATGCACCTCTATATAACCACACCCAACAATCATCCATAAATTTCTGAGACTTCAGCTCTTCGATTGACATAAAAAGGGCATCTAAACATACTTTGTGTGTTCCGTGTGGATCTGCTAAATCTCCTGCAGCATATATTTGATGTGGCTTTACATCTTCTATTAACTTACTAATGATATTAATATCAGCATCGGTAAGCTTCCCCTTTTTAACTGTACCAGTTTCATAAAAAGGAAGATCTAAAAAATGAACGTTTTCGTCAGGCACTTTTAGATACCTTGTTGCAGCTATAGATTCACCTCGCCGTATCATTCCTTTCAGCTTTCTAACATCTAACGTGTCAATACTATTTTTTTCCTTATTTTTTATATTATTTATAACCGCTTCAACATCACTACTTGATTTAGACATAAATTTACAAACCTCAGCAAATTTTAAAGCCTCAGTATCCGCAACGGCAAAATTTCCTGAAGTTTGATAAGCAACATGCACCTCATGCCCTTGCTCAACTAATCTATCAAAGGTACCTCCCATGGAAATAACATCATCATCTGGATGTGGACTAAAAATAATAACCCTTTTTTTAGGTGGATTTGCTCTTTCAGGTCTATTGGTGTCATCAGCATTCGGCTTACCTCCAGGCCACCCGGTAATACCATGTTGTAAAACATTAAACATTTTTATATTTAAATCATAAGCAGTGCCTTCTTCAACTAATAAATTTGACATACCATTATCATTATAATCCTTATCCGTTAGTTTTAAAATGGATTTACCTAACAACTCACTAAGCCAAACGACAGCTTTTCTTTTCAGATGATCATTCCAACTCAACGCAGTAACCAACCATGGTGTTTTAACTCTTGTTAATTCCGAAGAAGCATCAGTATCTATTACGAAAGTTGTATTATTATGTGATTGCAAGTAAGTTGCAGGAACTTGTGAAGAAATTTCCCCTTCAATTGCTTTTTTCACCACACCAGCCTTATTTATACCCCAAGCTAACAAAACTATTCTCTTGGCTTTTCTTATTGTTGCAATGCCCATTGTAATTGCTTTTCTGGGAACTTTATCAATGCCCAAAAAAGAAGGTGCAGCATCTGCACGAGTTACATAATCCAATGTAATTGTGCGTGTACCTGAATTATAATGAGAACCTGGCTCATTAAAACCAACATGTCCAGTTCTTCCTATCCCTAACAACTGAAAGTCTAAACCTCCAACTTTTTCTATTTTTTTATCGTAAGACGTACAGTAATCGTAAATATCTGTATCTATGGTTCCATCTGGAATATTTATATTTTCAGGAAGTATGTCTATATGATCAAAGAGGTGATCATGCATGAAATAATAATAGCTTTGTATATTTTCTTTTTCCATTGGATAATACTCATCCAAGTTAAAAGTAATTACATTTTTAAAACTTAACCCCTCTTCAATATGCATTCTAACCAGTTCGTCATATACTTTAATTGGAGAAGAACCCGTTGCTAAACCCAAGACACATTTCTCATTTAGAGACTGTTTGCTTTTTATTAAGTCGGCTATTTCATTTGCTACTAATATTGAAGCATCATTAGAGCTTTCGAAAATTACATTATGAATTTTTTCAAATCGTGTTTCTTCAAATTTACCAGCTGCTTGGTGAAGGATTGATTGTTTTGACATCGGGAGATTTATTATAATTAATCGATAAATTTAAAAATATTATATTAATTCGACATTAAAATTCGACCAACTGCACTTAATAATAGATTAAATAAATATATGATTTGCTATTCATAAAAACTAAATGCAACTTCAATTTTTATGTAGACATTGAAATGATTGGAAAAGAGTTATAAATAAATAGGAAAGTTATAATAATAGTTATCTATTTTTTTCAGTTACCTAAATATGGTAACAAGATTTACGAAAAAATATTTAAAAAAGACTTATGTTTGCCGAGTGATTCCCTTTTTAGATCAGCATGAAGAAAATAAAAATGATAATTAATACTAGTTTATCGCTATAAGGTTCTCAGAATTAATATATTTAATAAATAATAATATGTTGATAAATAACGTTAATTAATCATAAAAAAAAATAAAAATAACTCTTATTTTTGCAAAAAATCAATAATAATGACGAAAAAGATAAAATTACCAATTCTTAAAAAAAGTATTTTAGCAGTTAGTTTAGCTATATTAACCTATTCTTGTGGCAGTAGACAAGACATCGTATATTTTCAAGATGTAGATTTAGCTGCAATTAGTAAACCAATAGAGAACTACAGTCCTATTATAAAACCTGATGATGCATTAACAATTACTGTTTCATCTTTGGATGTACAAGGTGTTAGGCCTTTTAATTTATCTTCTGTTACTTACAATGATAATGAAGGTGGCATGGGTAGAGCCATACTGCAAAGTTATTTAGTAGATTCTAATGGAAATATAGATTTTCCAGTACTTGGGACACTAAAATTAGCTGGATTAAATAGAATCCAGGCTACAGCCATGATAAAGGATATGTTAAAGGAGTATTTGACAGATGCTATCGTCATTATTAGAAATGTCAATTTTAAAATTTCGGTTTTAGGAGAAGTGAGAAACCCTGGTGTATATACAATTCAAAATGATAGAATAACAATATTAGAAGCATTGGCAATGGCAGGTGACTTAACAATTCAAGCCGAAAGACACAATGTCTTAGTCGTTAGAGAAGAAGGTAATAAAAAAACCTATAACCGCATCAACTTAACTTCTGAAGAAATTTTTAATTCACCGATGTATTATTTAACTCAAAATGATGTTATTTATGTAACACCTAATAATTCTGTGGTAAGAGGAGCTACAATAGGACCAAGTACTGGTACTACTTTAAGTGCAATTTCCATTTTATTAACTGCTGCAGCAATTGTTGTTAGTATAACCAAATAATATAATTAATATTTTTTATAAATGGAATTTGAAAAAGTCAAAGGTATCGATAAAGATGACGGAAATGAAAATAGCCTGGATCTTAGAGAGCAAATTGAAAAGTATTTAAGAAATTGGAAATGGTTTGCGATAGCAATTTTAATCTCATTACTTTATACTTTCTACAATTTAAATTTTAAAAGATCGAGTTACGAGGCTGTATCTACTATAAAGATTAAAAATGAAAAGAACGGTGATAAATCTGCATTATCAGCTTTTCAAGATATGGGAATAATGAGTAACTCTAATGATAATATTGATGATGAAATTGAAGTATTAAAATCTAAAACATTAATTTCTGAAGTTATTACAACGCTTAAATTAAATATTCAATTTTTTACGAATAAAAATAGTTTGAGCGAATTTTTAGACAACAACATTGGTTTTAATACGGAATTTTACGAAATAGAAAATTACGATAACCCACCAATTGATTTAAACTTTTTTATTAGTGACACAGCTTTATACACAACTAGTGCTCAATTTTTAATAAAAATAAATTCTGACAACCAATACACTTTCGCAACACTAGACGAATCAATAGTTAAAACGCAATCATTTGGTGAAAAATTAACTACGAATTTTGGTGATTTAATTATACTTCCCAATGTTGACTTTAAAAAAGCAAATCTTATTGGGGAAAACATATTAGTTAGTATAACTCCTGTTGCTGACATGACCAATGCTTATCTTGATGGATTAGCAATTGAGCCAAAAGCTGAGTTTTCAAATGTTTTAAGTTTAACAGTAACAGATAGTCATAAAAAGAAAGCGGAAAATTTTTTAGATGAATTGGTACATAGATATAATCTAAGAGCAATACGTCTAAAGGAAGAATTATCACAAAACACTTCTGAGTTTGTTAGTGAAAGGTTAAAGAAAATTTCAGAAGAGTTGGCGGATGTTGACGAGAATGTTGAAAATGTCAAGTCTAAGTATGGTGCATCATCTGTAGCTTCTAGTGCAGGATTAAATATGCAAGCGGCCAAACAAATAGAGCAAGAAAAAAACCAAACAGCTACACAATTAAATCAAATAAAACAAGTAAAAGAAATCGTTGCTACAAAAGGTAAAAATGAAATGATACCTAGTGTGGGTATTGCAGATGCCAATGTAGCAAATAGTGTAGCTAAGTATAATGAACTTTTAATTGCAAAGCAAACGAGACTAAAAGGAGGTTCAACTGAAAAAAATCCAATTGTTGTTGCCCTGGATGATCAACTTAAATCTTTAGAAACGACAATTAACAAAGGATTACAAAATGCAGAGGCTTCAACCAAAATTGCATACGATGCATATAGCCAGCAATACAATATTGCACAAGGTCGAATTTACGGGGCTCCTCAGCAAGAAACCCAAATTAGGGATGTTACGCGTAAACAGCAAACCAAAGAAGCTCTTTATTTGTATCTACTTCAAAAGAGAGAAGAAACCGCTATTACTTTAGGAGTTGCAGATCCCAATGCCAAAATAATTGATAAAGCAGAGAGTAATCCAAACAGAGTTGCTCCTAAAAAGAAAATGGCATTTATATTTGCTATTCTTATTGGCTTATTAATTCCATTTTCTATTATTTATTTGAGAGACATATTAGATTCTAAAATACATACTAGAGAAGATATTGAAAGAGTGTTAAGTATTCCAATTATCGCAGACATTCCAAAGTTAGATGGAAAAAAATCAAGATATTTAATTAAGAAAGAGGATCATTCAGGAGTTGCAGAAGCATTTAGGATTTTACGAACTAATATTAGTTTTATACTTCCAAAAACTTCCGAGAGTAACGACGGAAAAGTTATTTTTGTAACATCTTCAATTGCTCATGAAGGAAAATCTTTAGTATCTACAAATTTAGCCACAGCTCTTTCCCATGCGAATAAGAAAACGATAATTCTTGGGTTAGATATTAGAGCACCTAAAATTGAACCATATTTGGGTGTAAGAAGTAAACAGGGAGTTACAAATTATATTATTAATTCAGATATTAACCCTGCGGATCTAGTTGTCTCGGCTCCTGAAAATGACTATCTTGATATAATCACATCAGGAGATTTAGCTCCTAATCCTGCGGAATTATTAATGAATGCACGAATAAAAGAATTATTTGATTTTGCTAAGGAAAATTATGAATATGTTATTGTGGATACTGCCGCATTTAGCATGGTAACAGACACCTTATTATTATCCAAATTTGCTGATGCCTTTATATATGTAATCAGGGCAAACTTTGTTGATAAAAGAATGTTGAAATATGTTAACTTTTTATATAAAGAGCAAAGATTACCTAATATGGCTCTATTACTCAATGGAGTTGACCAAAAGAAAACTTATGGTTATGGGTATGGTTACGGTTACGGAACGGCTTTTGAAAATTCTCAAAAGAAGTGGTGGCAATTTGGAAAATCATAAAACAAAAAAAAAGGCTAGAAATTATTTCTAGACTTTTTTTTGTTTTGAAGTAATTATATTTTTAAATTTTTATCATAAGGTATTGCCGATAAAATATACTCAATAGCATTAACCCTAGCTATAGTTTTTCTATTTGCTTTAATAACTTTAAAAGGAATACCACCTTTCTGAGTATTTTCGAACATTAATTTTTTATATTTGGTATATACATCCCAAAGGTCTTGAGCCTTTTCATCTACTGCCGTCATTTTCCAATGTTTAAGTGGGTCAGTTTTAATATCCTCAAAACGTTCAGCCTGTTCCGATTTAGAGATAGACATGTATATTTTCACCAAGATAATACCTGATTCTGTTATCATACGTTCAAAATCATTAACTTGATTCATGAATATATCATACTGTTTATCTGTGCAAAAACCATTTACCGGTTCAACTACTGCCCTATTATACCAGCTTCTATCAAAAAAAACCATTTGCCCTGCTCTAGGAAACTGATTCACATATCGCTGAAAATACCACTCCGTTTTTTCTTCCTCAGTAGGCTTAGGTAAGGCTACAATTTTAATATGTCTAGGGTTAATCCGTTCTGTAATTCTACGAATAGCTCCACCTTTACCCGCAGCATCTCTTCCTTCAAATACAACAATAATACGCTCGTTATTTTGAATTGCCCAAGTTTGCAGTTTTACCAACTCTACCTGCAGCTTTTTTAATTTTTTTTCATAATTAATAAACCGTAGTGCCTTTGATAAATTGTAAGGTTCTTTAGCCAAAATCGCTAATAATCCTTTATTTGTATTTAATTTTTTAACGTCTAAATCTTTTAAATTATATTTCTCCATAAATCAATAATCAATTTGTTCAGCAGATCTAAAATATCTCATAATAATATTAGGATCTGGTAATAATGTAGTTAATGCCTTATCTTTATCTGGATATTCAAACTGTGATAAAACATACCTCATACTTTCGAGTCTGGCTGTCTTTTTATCATTTGCTTTAACAATAATCCATGGACAATATGTAGTATGTGTTTTACTAAACATTTGTTCTTTATAAGAAGTATACGTATCCCACAATTCTTGTCCTTTTTGATCTACAGGACTAAATTTCCACCTTTTTAATGGAGTTTCTAATCTTGCATCAAATCTTGCTTTTTGCTCTTCCTTTGATATAGAAAACCAAAACTTAATGATCTTTACGCCATCTTCATATAACATATGCTCAAATTCAGGTACTTGTAGCATAAACTTGCGGTATTGCTCTTGCGTACAAAACCCCATTACCGGTTCTACCACTGCTCTATTATACCAGCTTCTGTCAAAAAATACAATTTCACCAGGATTTGATAATTCTTTTATGTAGCGTCTAAAGTACCACTGTCCTCGCTCTACTTCTGTTGGCTTAGTCAATGCTACCAAATTCATAGAACGTGGATTTAAATGCTCTGTAAAACGTCTTATATTACCACCTTTACCAGCGGCATCTCTTCCTTCAAAAATAACTACAACACGCTTCTTACTTGTAGAAATCCACTGTTGTAATTTTACCAATTCAATTTGAAGCTTTTTTAATTCATCTTCGTATTTAAGTCTCTTTAAAATAGAGTCAATATTTCTACCTTTACTGTTGATTAAAGCTATCAATTCTTTGTTTGAAGAGACTCTTTCAAAATCTTCTTTTGTAAGTTTTATTTCGTTTTTATCCATCTACATTATTAATTACAATTATCTTTTCTTCTAGTATCAATGATATAAATAATTTTCCAGTTTCCTTCAATTTTGATTAATTGAAAAGAATTTATACCACAATGACTGAATTCAGAATTTATATAAAATTCATAAGGAGCCCAAGCATTTGCCATGACTCCATCTGATTTTATATTTAAAGATATTATTTTTTCTTTAATTTTGGTAGTTTCAGGATTAATACTAGCAATATTTTTTAAAAAATCACTAAAAATTACGGACTTAAGCCCTGAATTATTCACAGATTGCATAATAACCTTACCCCCTACCGTTTCTTTTATTTTTAAAGTATCACCAGCATGTAAACCCTCAAAAAAAACATCGATCACTTCTTTTATTTCAAGTTCATCATTAGATTGAGCAAATGTCATTTGAGACATTATAAAGAATCCGAAAAAACACAAAAGAGACCTATTGTAAAACATTTTTATTTTTTAAAATTGATTATTGTTTCACTAATTATAGATATACAATCTTCTAACTGAACCTCTGTCATTACCAATGGAGGAGCAAACCTAATTATATTGCCATGAGTTGGCTTTGCCAAGAGTCCCTTTTCCTTTAATGCAACACAAATATTCCAAGCTGTAGAACTATCTTCACTATCATTAATAACAATAGCATTTAACAAGCCTTTTCCTCTAACTAATTTTACTAAATCTGACTTATTTATTAAATCTTGCATACCTTTTCTAAATTGTACGCCTAATTTAAAAGCATTTTCAGCAAGATTTTCTTCTTTTACAACATCTAAAGCTGCCATTGCTACCACACAAGCCAATGGATTTCCTCCAAAGGTAGAGCCATGATTACCTGGTTGAATTACTTCCATGATGTGATTATCGGCTAAAACAGCTGAAACTGGAAATACTCCACCCGAAATAGCCTTACCTAAAATTAAAATATCAGGTTTTACATCAGGTGTACTAGAACAATTTTTATCTTTACATGAACAGTTGCCACAAGATGCTAACAAACGACCAGTCCTCGCAACCCCAGTCTGCACTTCATCTGCTATAAAAAGTACATTTTTCTCTTTACAAATTGCATATGCATTTTTTATATAATCTTCATCAGGCACAAAAACTCCAGCTTCACCCTGAATTGGTTCCACTAAAAATGCGGCAACATTTTCATCTTTTAAAGCTTCCTTTAATGCATCAAGATTATTATATTTTATTGAAACAATACCAGGCGTGAAAGGTCCAAAATTTTCAGTAGCCACTGGGTCATTCGATGCTGAAATGATTGTTACTGTTCGTCCATGAAAATTATTTTCACAAACTATAATTTTAGCTTTATTAGAAGGAATTCCTTTTTTTTCATACCCCCATTTTCTTGCTATTTTTATTGCAGTTTCTACAGCTTCAGCTCCAGTATTCATGGGTAAAACTTTTTCAAAACCGAAATAATCAGTTACATACTTTTCATATTGACCTAATTTATCGTTATAAAAGGCCCTTGAGGTAAGCGTTAACGTATCTGCTTGTTCTTTTAAAGCATTTATTATTTTAGGATGACAATGCCCTTGATTTACCGCGGAATACGCAGATAGAAAATCGTAATACTTATTCCCTTCCAAATCCCAAACAAAAACACCTTTACCTTTATTTAATACTACAGGTAGCGGGTGATAATTATGAGCACCATATTTGTTTTCTAAATCAATTGCTTGTTTTGATGTAATTTGCTTTTCTAAGACCATCTTTTAAAATTTTAAAATTTAACACTTAAAATTCCTTCTTACGGGAGAGAAATCATCCATTCATTTTATACTGTTTTTACAGGTCTAAACATAAAAAATAAACCAACCAATACCAAGGGAATACTCAATAATTGACCTGTATTTAAATTTACATTAAATAGCGTCTCTATACCTCCTTGCCATTCTTTATAAAATTCTATGATAAATCTAATTGACCATAGCATTACCATAAAAACTCCAAATAGGTAACCATATTTTTGTTTTTTATCTGTTTTCCAATAGATATACCAAAGCACAAAAAAGGTTATTACGTATCCTGTAGCTTCGTAAATCTGAGTAGGATAACGATTTGGTACTTCAGCTAAAACCTCTTTAAAACGAGAGCTATTATCTATAAGATCATATGCTTTATTAACACTCTTGGCTTGAGTAATTGCCATCGCTTTATACTCACTGATATCATTTCTAATAAATTTAAATCCAAAATCGGTACCAGTTGCCTTACCAACAATCTCCGAGTTAAACAGATTCCCTAATCGTACAAACATTGCCCCCAATGCTGTTGGTATTACCAATCTGTCTAAGGTCCACAATAATGGTTTTTTTACCACCCTTTTACTGTAAAAATACATGGCAATAATTATACCAATAGCCGCCCCATGACTTGCTAATCCTTGAAAACCGGTATATTCAAATGGATCTAATTTAAAAGGTAAAAACACCTCAGCTAAGGTGTAATCTTCTTCATAAAAAACATAATGTCCAATCCGTGCTCCCAAAAGCATTGCAATGACCGTATAAATAAAAATTGAATCTAATTTTTCTAAAGAAATATTATCCTTAGTGTAAATGCGTTTCATCAATTGTAAACCAACAATGAAAGCTAAAACATACATTAAACTATAATATTTGATAGGAAAAGATCCTATTTTTATAATATCTGGATTAAAATTCCAGTCTATCGCAAGTGAAAAAATCATATATCTAAATTTGACCGTAAATATAGTTATTGTTAAATTATTTAATCATTAATGGTTGGAAGATTTTTTTATACTTATAAATGAGTTATTTCAACTATAAAGTCAGGATTACAGAAAAATGAACTGTTTTTTAACAAAATCTTTGTAAGATTTCTTTTTAAATGTTAAAATTTAGTTAATAGATTACACTTAGTGCAACTTAAGTGAATATTATACGTCTTACCCATTCAATTTAAAAAACAATAAATATGACAACTTTAAAAATAAGATTTGAAAATACCAATAGTACTATATGGAATAAAAAAAGACGTTACCGTTAATGCTTATTTTATTTTAAAAATAAAAGGGATCTGTTCAAATTGAACAGATCCCTTTTTATATGCTTATTTCAGTAATACTAAATAGATCTTACACTCCCTGATCCACTTACTTTAGTACTATTTTTTTTAGGATTCCCTTTATAACGGATATCACCAGATCCTGAAACTTTGGCATCAAGTTCCTCTTTTACATGTATTGATACATCACCTGAACCTGCAATACGAACTGTGGCAATATCTGTAACTAACATTTCTGCCTCCACATCTCCTGAACCAGAAATAGCACAATCAAAATTTTTAGCGACTCCACTTAAATTCATATCTCCTGATCCTGATATGGCAGATTTAAGCATATTTACCTTAAGTTTTAATTGAAAATCACCTGATCCAGAAAGAGCAGCTTTAAAATTATCAGCATTGATAATATCATTAGAAATAACATCTCCCGAACCAGTCAAAGCAACTTCTTCAATATCTTTAAAAGGAATAGTAATTACTATTTTTTCTTTTGTTTTAATATTAATTCCTTTTTTCCATTTAATTTTTAAATTTTCACCTTCCACTTCTGTAATTAAATATTCCAATAAATTGTCTTCGGCAACAATTGTAAGTTTACCTTCTTTACCAGCTACGAGTTTAATATCAAATGAACCTGAAATACCGATTTTATCATATTCTGAAACAGTTCTAGTAGTTGTAGTTACATTGCCATTACCTTTTATTTTTTTCCATTGAGCATTTGAAGGAATACTAAATGCTGTAATTGCTAATAAGATGATTAATTTCTTCATTTTTTTTAGTTTTTAGAATTTGAGTTATCGTTTTAATAAAAAGTTACACTTCCATATCCTGAATCTATAAATATTTTTGATTGTACATTTGATTTCCCATAAGATCCTTGGTATGATTTAGAGCTCGATTTCACGATCTGACTACTAAAATCCACCATGTCTTTGTCATATTTAAAACCTCCATAACTAAGTTTAATATCAAAACTGAAGCCTTTAGTTTTTGGAACTCCAATTTTTATTCCTGTATAGCTACCATCAATATCAACACGGCTAAAACCATCGCGTAGATTTTCAATTTTTACAGAACCATAATCAGCTTCAATTTCTACTCTATTTGAAATAGACCCCATTTTTAATGATAAGTAATCACCTACTCCTTCCACATTTTCTGCATTGTCAATTTTAAGACTCCCATAATCACAATTATAATCCAGCGTTTTTACATTTTCAAAAACTGAGGTGGTATAATCTGCATTAAGATCAATAGTTCCTGCTTTTTCCACTGTAAACTTTGAGTAATCAGCATTTATAGAGCCTCCATTCATCAAACCAATTGAAGAATTTGTAGAATAATCTATGTTTATATCATTATTGTTACTGTGTAAATCACCAATAATGATAGATCCATAATCACAATTGATGGTGCAATCTCCTTTCAATTCATTCAAAGTAATATTACCATAATCATTTTCTAAATCGACTTTATTGGTAATTGGTATTTTTATTTTATAATCAATTTGGTAATTTACATTACTGTTTTTACTCGAACCCCAAGACCAAGAAGATGATTTTTTTTCAATAATCGTTTTAGCGTAAACCTCACTTTTATTGGCATCAAATTCAATATTTATCGTATTCAAGCGATTTATTACCTTATCTTCATCATTCCCTTTAACGGTAATTTTAACTTCTATTTCAACTGAATTACCATCCCAAGAAACAACATCTATGTTACCATATCTATTATCAATTCTAACTAAGGCGTTACTATTTACCGTATAATTCTTTTTTATTGTTTTTGATTTTTCGTGTTTAAAATCTCCTTTTTCATTTGCATGCATCAAAAGGGAAAAGCACAATAAAAATAATACTATTTTATATAATTGTTTCTTCATTATTCGTGTTTTTAAATTGTTCTATTTCATCTAATTGTTCTAGTAAAAACTGTAATACTTCTATACGTTGTTGATAATTAGAGATCATTGCATAAATAATTCGCTTGTCCTTATTACTCGTTTTAAGTTCTACAGTAAGCTCTTTATAATTTTCCTCAAGCTTGTCTAATTGTTTTAGAGCATCATCTATAACTTGTTTGTTATCTTCATTCCTTTTTAAATTAATTTGCTCTAATTCACTCTGGATCGTCAATACAAAAAAGCTTTGTGTCTCCTCCATTTTAGGCGAAACATCTGCCAATTCAAATCCTTCTGGTTCCGATTTAAAGGAATTAAAACCAATACTAAAAACCAAAGCAATTGATGCGGCAACAGCGAGCCACTTCCAAGTATTTGGGTTCCATTTCGATTTTGTAGCGTCTTGACGAGCCAGTTTAGCCTCAAATCTATTAAAATGCCCTATTTCAGGTTCTTCTATATCAAATTGACCATTCAACTCAAAGAGCCTTTCTTCTAAATTGTCTTTTTTATCTTGCATAATCTGTCGCTAAAATTCTTCTTAATTTATTCTTTGCCCTTGAAATTGTTGTTCTAGAATTCTGATTTGTAATTTTCATTATTTCAGAAATTTCCTCATAATCATACCCTTCTATTAAATTCAAGGTCAACGCCACTCTATAATTATCTTTTAATTGATTGATTCCATTAATAATCACTCTTGGATTAATAGCTTCATAATTTACATTTTCACTATTTTCTTCCGCCTGTTCTTTAACAACTTCTAGAGGCACTTCTTGAATCCTATTGTTTTTTCTAATTTGCGTTATACTCTTATTAATAACAATTCTTTTTAACCAAGCTCCAAAAGTTACTTCTCCTTTAAAAGTGCTCAATTTTGTAAATGCAATTAGAAACGACTCCTGCATTACATCTTCAGCTTCAAAACTGTCTTTTAAAATCCTTAGGGCTGTATTATACATTGCTTTATAGTACAACTTATAGATCTCGAATTGAGCACTTTGTTTTCCCTTTTTGCATTGCTGCAAAAGCTGTGTAATATGTTGTTGGTTATCTCGCAATGTATCGTTTCTGAATAAAAGACAAAGTAAGTTTTTATTTGTTACAGTTTTATGAAAAATAAATTAATTTCGTGAATAGTTAATTGATTTTTAGACGAATAAACACGTCATATTCGGTATATTTGTTATATAAAATAAGTAAGTTGAAAAATTTTAGTTTAGCATTAATTTCATTATTGCTACTAAACTCTTGTGACGATTTTAAAGAAAAATCAATTAAAAAAGAGGTATTTGCTCAAGATTACAAAAAGTACTACGCAAAAAAGGAACTTATAATCCTTGATTTAGATACAATTAAAAATTTCTCTGAGTTAAGAAGAGAAATGGAAGAAATAGCATGTGATAAAAAAATCTCAGGTTTAAAATTCAAGTTTAATAAAATTAATTATCACATTACTGGTTTCGCTGAATGTCCATCATCTGCTGGAGGTTGCTATTTTTATAAAAATACGCTGATGATTAAAAACGATTCCATAGGTCTTGATTTCAAGAATAAAGTATCAATTAAAAATCTTAAAAATGAAATCGACAGCATTATTTCAAAACCTTATAATTTTCAGCATAATAAAAACATACTTAACCCTGCATTAATATACTTGTATATTGATGATAAATATAAAATATCAAAAACAAAAGAAGTTCTAGCAGAAATATTGGAACAATTTAACAACATTAATACTGCTAATTCTCCTGACTTTTTTGAATATAATATTATATTTGAAAGTGATATATTCTTTACGATACCACCTCCGCCTCCTCCACCCTTAATCGATATAAAATAAATTTAAATAATCAATTTAAACACGCATTCTCCCCATTGGCACAACTATTGAAATATATATTTTGAAAATACATTTACGAATAGCTATTAAATTAATTATCAGTTATTTAAATATTCAATTGCAATGTATTATTTTAATTAAATAAACGTTTAATGTCATATTGACCTATATATACATATGAGTGATCCAAAATTTTTAAATATTGACAATCTGTCACTTCAAAACATGCTTGATGAGGATTCTGAATTGATTCCACTAATGACGCCTGAAGATGAAGAAGAAATAAAAAATGAAGCTATACCTGATATCTTACCTATTTTAACATTAAAAAATACGGTATTATTCCCAGGGGTTGTAATTCCAATAACTGCAGGTAGAGACCAATCTATAAAATTAATTAAAGAGGCCAATGCTGGTGACAAAACTATCGGTGTTGTAGCTCAAAATAATGAGTCGGTAGAAAATCCTACGCGTAAAGATATTCATAGTATTGGTACGGTAGCCAGAATTTTACGGGTACTAAAAATGCCTGACGGTAATACGATGGTTGTTATTCAAGGAAAGAAACGCTTTGAAGTGGGTGAATTTGTGCAAACAGAGCCTTATATAAAAGCTACAGCCAAAGAATTGGTAGAAGAAATTCCAGAAATAACAGATACCGAGTTTACAGCGATTATAGATTCTATTAAAGATATCGCACTTAAGATAATTAAAGAGAATCCGAACTTACCTTCAGAAGCATCTTTTGCTATAAAAAATATTCAAAGTAACTCTTTCTTAGTGAATTTTGTTTCTTCAAACATGAACTTAGGAGTTAAAGAAAAACAAGCTCTTTTAAACACCAATAGCTTAAAGAAAAGAGCGTTAGAAACACTAAAAAAGATGGATGCAGAATTGCAACATCTTGAATTAAAAAATGTTATCCATTCTAAAGTCCGTGAGGATATGGATCAGCAACAACGTGAATATTATTTACACCAACAAATGAAAACTATTCAAGAGGAATTGGGTGGAGCATCTTATGATGAGGAGTTGGAGGAAATGCGTCAAACTGCGAAAAAGAAAAAGTGGAGCAAAGAAGTTTCTGAAACTTTTGATAAAGAATTAAGTCGTTTGCAACGCATGAACCCACAGGCAGCTGAATATTCAGTACAACGCAATTATTTAGACTTATTACTAGAATTGCCTTGGGAAGAATATTCTAAAGATAAATTCGATTTAAAACGTGCTGAGAAAATACTAAATAGAGATCATTTTGGACTCGAAAAAGTAAAAGAACGTATCATAGAACATTTGGCAGTCCTTAAACTAAAAGGAGATATGAAATCGCCAATTATTTGTTTGTACGGACCTCCGGGTGTTGGTAAAACTTCATTAGGTAAATCGGTTGCTGAATCACTAGGAAGAAAATATGTAAGAATGTCATTAGGTGGTTTACGTGACGAAGCGGAAATACGTGGACATAGAAAAACCTATATTGGTGCTATGCCAGGTAGAATTATTCAAAATATTAAAAAAGCTGGAACTTCCAATCCCGTTTTTGTTTTAGATGAAATTGACAAATTAGTAAGTAATAATAATGGTGACCCTTCTTCAGCAATGTTAGAAGTGCTTGATCCTGAGCAAAATAATGCATTTTACGATAATTTTTTAGAAGTAGGTTACGACCTCTCCAAAATATTATTTATTGCTACGGCAAATAATTTGGGTAATATTCCTTGGGCTTTACGCGATAGAATGGAAATGATAAATGTTTCTGGATATATTATAGAGGAAAAAATTGAAATTGCTAAAAAACACCTGTTACCAAAACAATTAAAAGCACACGGTTTAACTTCAAAAGACATTAAAATTGGGAAACCTCAATTTGAACGTATTATTGAAGGTTACACTCGAGAATCGGGAGTTAGAACGCTTGACAAAATGATAGCAAAGGTGGTAAGATATGCTGCCAAATCTATTGCAATGGAGCAAGAATATCAAGTTAAAATTAGCAATGACGATATCATAAAAATATTAGGAGCTGCAAATTTAGAACGCGATAAATATGAAACGAATGAAGTTCCTGGAGTTGTAACTGGATTGGCCTGGACAAGTGTTGGAGGTGATATTTTATTTATTGAATCTATTCTATCAAAAGGTAAAGGTAATTTATCCATTACAGGTAATTTAGGTAAAGTAATGAAAGAGTCAGCAACTATCGCAATGGAGTTTATCAAAGCAAATGCGGATGAATTTGGAATTGATATGGAAGATTTACAAACTAAAAATGTACACATACATGTACCTGAAGGAGCTACTCCAAAAGACGGTCCTAGTGCAGGTATAACCATGTTAACTTCGTTAGTTTCTTCCTTTACAGGCAGAAAAGTAAAATCACATTTAGCCATGACTGGAGAAATGACCTTACGTGGAAAAGTTTTACCTGTTGGTGGAATAAAAGAAAAGATTTTAGCAGCTAAAAGAGCTAACATCAAAGAAATTATCTTATGTAAAGACAATCAAAAAGACATTGATGAAATTAAAGAGGAATATTTAAAAGGCTTGAAATTTCATTTTGTTGAGAATATGAAAGAGGTAATTGATATTGCTTTATTGAAACAGAAAGCAAAGAAGTAATTCGTTTTAATTTCAATAATAAAGGCGCTGTAAAGATATTTTACAACGCCTTTTTTTATATTTGTAAAAACCCACTACAAAAATGGAATCCTTTTTACAATTCTTTGAACAAATGCCATCATGGCAAAAACTAGTTTGGATTTTGGCTTGTCTATTATTCAGTTGGTTTTTAGAAGGTATATATCCATTAGTAAAACTAAATTATAAAAAATGGAAACATGCAGGGGTTAACTTAGTTTTCTTAGGTACAAGTTTAGCTATTAATATAGTATTTGGATTACTAACTGTTGGTGTATTTAGTTATATCGGCACACATCAAATAGGTATTTTACATTGGGTTCATTTACCTATTTGGGCAGAACTATTCATAACAATTCTTTTTTTAGATTTTGTAGCACAATATGCTGTTCATTATTATTTACATAAAGTAAGTTGGATGTGGAGATTCCATATGATACATCATAGCGATACTAAGGTTGACGCTACCACAGGCACACGACATCATCCTGGTGATTATGTTTTACGAGAAATTGCGGCCTTAATAGCCATTGTAATTATTGGTGCTCCTTTTGCTTTTTATGTTGTATATAAAATAGTAACCATTCTATTTACGTATCTCACACATGCCAATGTAAATGTACCGGTATGGATAGACAAACCTATGAGTTTGATTTTTATTACACCTAACATGCATAAATTCCATCATCATTTTGAAAGACCTTGGACTGATACTAATTTTGGTAATATTTTTTCATTTTGGGATCGTATTTTCGGCACCTTTGTCTATGGTAATCCTAATAAGGTAATTTACGGACTTGATGTTTTAGATGGGAAATTAGACGAAAATGTAGGTTATCAATTTAAAGTTCCTTTTAATAAAGAGATAAAGACGGATTACTAATAAATTTAGAGAAAAACGTTACATCTTACCTTTTTGCTTCTTCTCCTCTTCAATTTCCTTTTTAATAGGAAAGGTTAATTCGCTACTATTATAGGTGGTACCATAAGTTAATGCAGCTGTATACACCTGATTAATAGCACTTAAGATTTCATCTTTTTGTAATTCTTTTAATGGGTGTACATACATAGACCATAATAAATTGTCAGAAATAGCGTATCTCGCATCTAATGCGGAATGAAAATTAGCTTCCATAAGCTTAAGTAAATCTATATGAGCTAATTTTTTCTGCTCAATAATGGGTGACATAATTCGGAGTCTGTTATTGGTTGTATCTGTAATACAGGCTAACATTCTACCTTTGATCATAAATTGCCAATTACCCGATTCTCCTCTAATACTATCAGAAACTACATAAATAATTTTTTCTAAGTCACTGTTGGTCATGTTCTGTGACTGTACAGAAAATGAACCTGCAAATAAGAAAATTGCGAAGAATGATGCTAAATTTATACTCACATTTTCTGTAAAGGTTCTTGTATGATAATGATTTTCAGGCATAATACAAATTAGTTAATTTAAGTTTCGTCTCTTACTAAAACGTTTACTTACAAGATTTACTATTTCAATCAAAAAATTATTTTTAAAAATTGCAAAAGAATATGTAATAAGAATAGTCAATATCTAATATTTTACTATTTTTGACAAATCATTTTGAACAATGCAATTTAAGCATCCCGAGTTACTTTACGCCTTATTTTTGCTAATTATCCCTATATTAATTCACTTATTTCAGTTACGCCGTTTTCAAAAAGTAGCCTTTACCAATGTTAAATTCTTAAAAGAAGTTGAATTACAAACGCGGAAAAGCTCTCAGCTTAAAAAATTTCTAGTCCTTTTTACTAGGTTATTATTATTTACAGCCATTATTCTCGCTTTTGCTCAACCTTTTATTGTTGATTCTAAATCAAATAACCCAACACATACTTCCATATATTTAGACAATTCCTTCTCCATGCAAGCAAAAGGAAGTGAAGGTCAATTATTAAAAAGAGCTGTACAAGATATTATTGAGAATACGCAGCAATTTGAACCTATTAATCTTTATACCAATAATAATGTCTATGAAAATTTATCTGCTAAAGAACTAAAAAATACGTTATTAGAAATAGAATACTACCCTATCAAAACAGATTTGTCAGCCATCTTATTTAAAATTAAAAACAATATTAAAAAATCTAAAGCTTTACATAATATATTTTTAATTTCTGATTTTCAATACTATACTAATGAAAATAAATTTGAAATAGACAGTTTAAATTCATATTTCATTACTCAAATTTCGCCTAAACAAGTATCAAACCTTAGTATAGATAGTGTCTATATTTCAGATCAAAATAATGAGACAATACAATTAACAACGCTTGTGAAAAATTATGGAAACTCAAAAGAAAACATTTCCGTTAGCTTGTATAATAACGAGTTATTAGCTGGTAAATCGGCTATTAATCTCGCCGAAGAGGCGTCTGGTAAAATCAACTTTAATATACCCAATTCAGGAAAATTTAATGGTAAACTGCAACTTGACGATGAAAACCTAACTTTCGATAATGAACTATACTTTAGCATGGATAGGCCCGAAAAAATTAATGTAACCGCCATTGGTAGTGATAATAGTTTTTTATCTAAAATTTACACTAGTGACGAATTTAATTTTACGTCAACAACACTAAACAATCTTGATTACAATACTTTAAATCAACAAAATTTAATTTTACTTAACGAGTTAGAAAGTATTTCTGTTGCTTTAAACTCAACTCTAAAATCTTTTACTAACAATGGAGGTAGCTTGGTTATTATTCCTTCATTAAATATGAATTTAAATTCATATAATGCGGCTTTAACAAGCTTAAAAATGGGCAAAGTATTAGGACAGGTTAATTCTGAAATCGCTGTAACAACAATAAATTTTTCCCATCCTTTATTAAAGGGAGTGTTTGAAAAACAAATTAAAAATTTCCAATATCCTAATATTAAAAGTCATTTTAGAAGTAATTTCACAAGAGCATCTTCCATTGTAGATTTTGAAGATGGCAACTCTTTTATTTCTCAAACAGTCACTAATAAAGGTAAAACTTACTGGCTAGCTGCTCCAATTTCAAATCAAAATTCTAATTTCAAAAACTCTCCATTAATTGTACCAATTTTTTATAATTTTGGATTGTACAGTCATAATTTATCACAGTTATATTACACAATTGGAAATTTAAATACGTTTGAAATCCCAATACAACTGTCTAAAGATGAAGTTTTACATGTTTCCAATGAGAAAGAAGACTATATTCCATTACAACAAATTAATTCTGACAAAGTTACCATTACAACAGAAACAAATCCGATACAAAGTGGTTTTACAACCATCTTGCATAATAATACATCAATTAAGCAAATTGCATATAATTATAATAGACAAGAAGGTAATTTAAATTATATAAACGTAGAAGATTATTTCGGTGATGCAACAAATATAAATTACACTTCAAATGTAAAAGAAGCATTTGTAAATTTATCTGAAGTAACCAAAGTAACGAGCTATTGGCAATGGTTTTTAATAGCTGCAATTTTATTTTTAATCATTGAAATTCTATTACTAAAATTTCTATAACAAAGTACGCTCATTGAGTTGATTGGCTAATAATGTATAATCTCTCTACACAAATAAAAGCATAAACAGAAAACGCATAAACTTATTTAGAACGCATGAATCTACTCATAAAATCTGCAAAAATAATTGACCGTCATAGTCCTTTTCATCTTAAAACACAAGATATTTTAATTGAAAACGGTAAGATTACTGAAATTTCGTCTACTATTAAAAACATCAATAATATAAAAGAAATTGAGCTAGAAAATCTTCATATTTCAGTGGGGTGGTTTGACACCAGTGTTTCTTTTGGTGAACCTGGTTTCGAAGAACGTGAAAATCTACCAAACGGATTAAACGTAGCCGCAAAAAGTGGATTTACAGCCGTTGCTGTGAATCCTAACACGTATCCTGTAATTGATAACAAATCTGCAGTTGAGTTTTTAATTAACAAAGCGAAGGGAAATATTGTTAATCTATATCCTATTGCTAACTTAACACAACAGGCAAGCGGTCAAGAAATTGCTGAATTGTTTGATATGTCTAATTCTGGTGCCATTGCATTTAGCGATTACAACAAATCAATTAGCAATGCAAATTTAATGAAAATAGCACTACTCTATGCCCAAAACTTTGACGGACTAGTAATGAGTTTTCCACAGAACAATTCCTTAAGTAATAATGGTGTTGCAAATGAAGGGGCTATGTCTACTAAATTAGGTTTAAAGGGAATACCAACAGTTGCAGAAGAGTTACAAATTGCTAGAGATTTATTTTTACTGGAGTATACTGGTGGTAAACTACATATACCTACTATTTCTACGGAGAAGTCCGTTAAATTAATAGCTGAAGCTAAGAAAAAGGGACTTAATGTAACCTGTAGTGTAAGTGCTCATCACTTATTTTTAAATGACAGTGAACTAAACGAATTTGATACCAATTATAAAGTGAAACCACCATTAAGAGAAAAGACGGACTTAAATGCTTTAAAAAAGGGAATTGTAAATGGTACAATTGATATGATAACTTCTGATCATAACCCGATTGACATAGAAAACAAAAAAGTAGAATTTGAAAATGCAAAAAATGGTACCATTGGTATGGAGAGTTTTTTTGGCGCTATAAATAAAGTGCTTCCTTTAGAAAAAACCATCGATTGTATAACAAATTCACCAAGAATGCGTTTTAAAATTGAAAATCCGACAATTGCAAAAGGAGAAATAGCAAATATTACGTTATTTAATCCTGATACGGAGTATGTATTTGGCGAAGAAAATATTTTTTCAACATCAAAAAACTCTGCATTTATAGGTAAACAATTAAAAGGAAAAGTTTATGGCATTTTTGCCAATAACAAATTTGTAATCAATTAATATTAATATATTTGCAACCAATTAACTAATACTTTAAATTTAAAATAAATTATGGATCAAAACACAATCGACGAAGGAAAAACAATGGGTATAATTGCCTACATTACTTTTATAGGTACAATTATTGCTTTTGTTATGAATAACGACAAAAAAAATGCATTCGCATCATTTCACATTAGACAAATGCTTGGTATTATACTTATAGGTATAGCACTAAACATAATCTTAAGATTTTTACCATTAGGTAGTTTAGGATTTTATATAGGTTTATTACCATTAGTACTTATGGTAATGGGAGCAATTGGAGCTTCTCAAGGCAAATTATCGAAAGTACCTGTTTTAGGTGATCAATTCGAAGAATGGTTCAAAACTATAGGATAAATTAATTTAAAAATTTATATTTTAGCCACGCTTTTAGCGTGGTTTTTTTTGTTATAAACTATTTTAAAATCAAGATAATTTAACTAGTTAATCTTATTTTAGCAACGTTTTTCTATTCCTATTAAAGCCATTAATCTTTACAAATCAAATCAATGAATTTATCTTTAGAATACTTAGTAAGAAAACCAAAAAGTAATATTAAGAACCCACCACTGTTAATACTACTTCATGGATACGGTAGCAATGAACAAGATTTATTTTCATTTGCCGATGAATTACCGGATGATTTATTAATCATAAGTGCAAGAGCTCCTTTAACTATGGGACCTGGCGGATATGCATGGTATACAATACATTTTGACAATACTGACGGTAAATTTTCGGACACTGACGAAGCTTTAAAATCTAAAGAGATAATCAACAACTTTATCGATGAAGTAATCGCCAATTTTGATGTCAACCCTAATAAAGTATTTTTATTGGGTTTCAGTCAAGGTACCATTTTAAGTTATGCCGTAGCATTGAGTCATCCTGAAAAAGTACAATATGTAGTTGGACTAAGTGGTTACATAAATAACGAATTACTTCCAGAAAATTTAAACCATACTAATTTTAAAAATTTAGAAATCTATAGTTCTCATGGTACTGTAGACCAAGTTATTCCTGTTGACTGGGCGAGAAAAACAAAACCCTTTTTAGATAATTTAGGTATTAAAAACAGCTATGAAGAATATCAAGTTGGACATGGTGTAGCTCCTCAGAATTTTTATAGTTTAAAGCAATGGATCGAAGCCAGAATTTAGCAATTAATCTTTCCTAGCCAATCCAAAGTAAAGGAAATTTAATACTCCATTGTTTTTACCCATATTTCACTTATTACTATCATAATTAGCAGTAATAATAACGGTTAGGATAAAATGATTAACTTCGTAAACAGCATAAAAGAAGTAAAATGAAAAATTTAATCTTTTTATTAATCATTTATTTATTCCTATCATCTTGCGAAAAAGCAGAAGATAAAATTGAAAATAAGGATGCAGAACCAATAGCTTTTACGGTAATTGGAGATGTGCCTTATGGTGATTCTCAATTAGAAGGTTTAGTCAATTTAATTGAAAAACACAATGCACAAGAAGCCTCTGAATTTGTTGTTCATGTTGGTGATATAAAAAAAGGAAGTGTTCCCTGTGAGGAAAATGTATATAAAGACGTCAATACTATTCTAAAAAAAATTAAAGCACCTACGTTTATTGTTTTAGGTGATAATGAATATAACGATTGTGACAATCCAAATGAAGGTTTAGAATTTTGGAATACCTATTTTTTACAATTCAATAAAAACTGGAATTTCAAACACACTGTAACGAACCAACCCAACAGGATAGAAAACTTTAACTGGATTCAGAATAACGTCTTATTTATTGGCCTAAATATTGTTGGAAGTTCAGTGCATGATGCAGACGAGTGGCAAACACGTTTAACAGAAAATGGTATTTGGGTGCAACAATTAATCGACACTAATAAAAATAATATAGAAGCTATAGTAATTTTTTCTCATGCCAATATGGTTGAGGCTGGTGCAGATAAATTTAAACCATTTACTGATTTATTTAGAACTGCAGCCAAAGACTTTACTAAACCTATATTACTCGTTAATGGTGATGGCCATTTTTGGATTAAAGACAATCCTTATGAGGAAAAAAATATTACTCGCGTACAAATTACAGGAGGTGCAGACGCTTTAAAGGTTTCTATTGATACGTCGAACGAAAATCCTTTTTCATTTGACAATAATTTTTTAGATTAGTAAACTTCATATTCATCAATTAAAAAAACAAACTGGAAAATCTTAAAAACTCAAAATTAGATACCATCATTATTGGCTCTGGTGTAGGTGGACTTTCTGCGGCAATTTGTTTAGCCAAAGCAGGACAAAAAGTGTTAGTATTAGAAAAACATGATGTCCCAGGTGGCTGGTGTCATAGTTTTTACCTTAACGGATACCGTTTTACACCTGGTGTTCATTATGTAGGTTTACTAGGTGAAGGAGAATCGACTAATGAACTTTACAAAGGTTTGGGTATTGCAAATGATTTGGTTTTTTATAGAATGAACCCTAATGGTTTTGAACATTGTTGGATTGGTGATGAACGTTTTGATTATCCTGCAAATATTAATGATTTCGCCACTTCTCTTTCTCAACGTTTTCCAAAGGAGGAAAAACAAATAAAGAAATATTTAACCCTTGTTAAAAATGTAACTACTGAGTTGCAACTCATTCCGAAATTAAAAGGCTTTTGGCAACATTTAACAGTACCTTATAGAACGAGGCACATGGGTAAATTTGCTCTATTCAGCTTAAAAAGAGTTATGAATTGGCATATTAAAAATCCGTTATTACAAAAAATCCTATATATACAATATGGCGATCATGGTTTACCACCATCAAAAGCTCCATTTCCTTTACATTGTGCCGTTATGGGACATTATTTTAGTGGGAGTTATTACCCAATGGGCGGCGGCGGAGCAATTGTAAAAGCCATGACTAATAGCATTAAAAAACATGGTAGTGAGGTACAAACTCAACAAGGTGTAAAGTCCATTTTACTAGCCAACAACAACAAAAAAAAAGCAATTGGTGTTGAACTTGAAAATGGAGAAAAGCTATTTGCGGATAGAATCATTTCAAATGCTGATCCTGGAATTACTTTTTTGAATTTAGTAGGTAAAGAAAATATTAGTGCCAAACTTTTAAAACGCTTAACGAAGACTAAATATTCATGTACCTCTTTAATGTTATTTCTAACGGTGGATATGGATGTAAAAAAAGCGGGTTTAGATTCAGGAAACATTTGGCTTTTGCCAAATAAAGATATGGATGATTTGCATGACGATATGCAAAAAATAAATATTTTAGAAGGAGATGAATTTTCTGGTCTTTTTATAAGTTGTACAACCCTAAAAGACCCTGCCAGCTTCGATGGTCGTTACCATACTATAGAAGCAATAACATATATTAACCATAAAGCTTTTGATAAATTTAAGAATGAAAAGGACAACGACAGGTCCTCTGAATACTTAGCTTTTAAGGACAAAATAATGGACAAAATAACAAACAGTCTAGAAAAAGTTGTGCCAGGTATTTCAGAAAACATTATACATAAAGATTTAGGCACACCATTAACAAATCAATATTATGTCAACACTACTAACGGTAGTGTTTATGGTACAGAAAAGAGTTTTAAGCAAATTGGACCTTTTGCATATAAACCGGAAACCGAAATTGAAAATCTTTATTTATGCGGTTCAAGTGTTTTATCTCATGGTGTTGCAGGAGCGAGCTATTCAGGTGTTGAAACTGCTGCAAAAATTTTAGGATGCAAACAGGAAGATTTACTAAAACCGGACGAAAATCAAAAGATTAGAATATATGAGGCAGAAGACGATAGTAACTACCCCGACTGGATGCTTAAGAAAATTGAAGTAAAAAAAGCACGACTTAAATCAAAACAGGATACAATCTAGAATGTTTTTCTTACACGCTAATTTTTAAACCATCATAAGCTAAAAATACATTTTCTGGTAATTGCTCTTGTACTTCTTTATGAAAACCTAAATTGTGACTGATATGTGTTAAATAGGCTCTTTTAGGTTGTAACTCATCAATAAAACTAAGGGCATCTTCTAAATTTAAATGGGTCGGATGTGGCTCTTTTCTTAAGGTGTTCACTACAAGAGTATCCAAATTTTTAAGTTTATCTTTTTCTTTATCCTCAATTGTCTTTAGATCTGTTAAATAAGCAAAATCATCAAATCTATAACCAAAAATGGGTAATTTTCCATGGATTACTTCAACAGGAAGCACTTCTTTTTCTCCTAGTGTAAACACCTCATTTTCTACAACTTGAATTCCTGCACTTGGAGCTCCAGGATATCTATTTACTTTTGTGAAAATATAATAAAAACGTTGCTCTAAATTACCAATAATTCTTTCTGGAACAAATAATGGGACGTTACCCATTTTATGTGAAAAAGGTCTGATGTCATCTAAACCAGCTGTATGATCGGCATGTTCATGAGTAAATAAAATACCATTAATGGCATCAACATTTTCTCTCAACATTTGTTGCCTAAAATCAGGACCACAATCAATAATGTATCTAAAGTTACCCCATTCAAGCATAATAGAGCTACGCAACCTTTTATCCTTAGTATCATCTGATAAACAGACTGGATGATTACTACCAATAATTGGTATGCCTTGAGAAGTTCCTGTACCCAAAAAAGTAATGTTCATATCAAATCTTTTTACAAAAATAACGTTTAATTTTTAACAAATTTAAGGTATAGTTCTTACATTTGTAAAACAAAAATAGCCAGAAATGTCAGTTACTTTAAAAGGTGATAAAGAAATTGCGAATATCCCTTCCATTAAAAGAAAGTCGTTAAAAATTAATCTTAATGACAATATTTATGGAACCTTTGCCGAAATAGGTGCGGGTCAAGAAACTGTGCGTAATTTTTTTAGAGCTGGTGGTGCTTCTGGAACTATTGCCAAAGCGATGTCAGCATATGACAAAGATTTTTCTGATGCTATTTATGGCATTGAGCATGACAATAGATATGTTACTCAGCCTCGTTTAAAAAAAATGTTGACTCATGAAATTGAGTTAATGGAAGATCGCTTAAGTAGATCTAAACATCCTGAAAAACTATTCTTTTCGTATGCCAATACTGTTGCGACAATAGATTTTGCTAAAAAGTTTAAAGGACATGGATGGGTTGGTATTAAATTTCAATTAGATCCGCTTGAGGATTATAATGAAATTGTTTTACACATTAGATTTAAACAAAATGATGCCCGTTTACAACAAGAAACATTAGGCGTATTAGGTGTAAATCTTATTTTTGGTGCTTTTTACATGAATGATAGACCGAAAGAATTATTAAAATCTTTCTACGACAATTTGGACAAAGACCAAATTGAAATAGACATGATTAATTTTTCTGGACCTCGTTTTATGTATGTAGACAATAGGTTGATGAGTCTTCAGTTGGTAAAAAACGGAATGACTGATGCCGTAATGTTTGGACCAGATGGTAACAATTTATTACCTGCTCAAGTATTATATAAAAAGAATATTTTAGCATTGCGTGGTAGCTTTAGACCCGTTACCAAAGTGAATATGGATATGTTTGAAAACGCTCAAAAAATGTTTTTAAACGAGAAAACGGTTTCTGAAGATAATGCTAAAATTATATTTGAAATTACCTTAGCTAATTTAAGAGCCGAAGGTGAAATTAATGAACGTGACTTTTTAGACAGAGCTGAACTACTTTGCTCTTTAGGTCAAAACGTTATGATCACCAATTTTCAAGAATATTATAAACTGGTTGAATATTTTGCTCAATTTACGAAAGCAAGAATGGCCTTGGCAATGGGTGTTTACAACTTAGTTCAGATTTTTGATGAGAAGTATTACCGTCACTTAAGTGGTGGTATTTTGGAAGCTTTTGGTAAATTATTCTTTAAAGATTTAAAAGTATATCTATATCCATTAAAAGACCAAGATACGGGCGAATTTATAACTAGTGATACGTTAAAAGTACATCCTCGTATGAAAGAATTGTATAAATTCTTTAAGTACAATGGTAAGATGTTAGATATAGAAAACTTTAACCCTGAAATACTAGATATTTTCTCTAGAAATGTATTGCAAATGATTGCCGATGGTGAAGAAGGTTGGGAAGAAATGATTCCTCATCGTGTAGCTGAACTTATAAAAGATCATCGTCTTTTTGGATACTCTACTAGAAAGTTTGCAAAAAAAATAAATAAGTAAAAAATAAAGCCTCGAAATTCGAGGCTTTATTTTTTTAGTATTTTCCTAAATTTTGTTTCATCCAATTAGTATATGCGGTTTCTAATGCAATTACTTTATCAGGATATTTATCAGCAAGATTAACTCTCTCACCAGGATCTTTATTTAAATCAAATAATTTTAATGTAAGATCATTGACTATGGGTTTTATATATAAATTTGATGGTCTTCCTTTCCAACTATTTTCATTTGTATTTGTCAGTTTCCAATCCCCTTTTCTTACCGCCCAAGTCTTTTGCCATTTCCAAACTAACAAACGCTCTTTCTCTGGCTTTAAAAGACTAATACCATCAATAGTGTCATCATTTAATTGAACTCCACTAGCTTCTAACAATGTCGGCATTATATCTAAGGCAGACACGTAATTACCTTCTACCCTACCTCCTGCTATTTTACCTGGCCATCGAATTGCCATTGGCACTCTAATTCCACCTTCCCAAATAGAATATTTTCCCGCTGTAAGTGGTGCATTATTAGCTCCATTTAATGGAGTACCTCCATTATCTGAAACATAAACAATTATTGTATTATCATCTAAATTTTCAGACTTTAATACGTCTAATACACGACCAATATTATCATCTAAACAATTTAAATTTGCCAAATAATATTTTCTAAGATCTTCATCTTGAATAGCCCCTAAACGCGAATATTTATCATAATATGCAGAATAGGAACCTGTTTTCCGTTTATCAAAGGCAACCAAACTATCAGGATCATAGTTTGCAATAGGTTTTACATCAAATTTATCTAAATATTTTTGTGGTACTTGATGTATTAAATGGTGTACTGAATTATACGCTAATGTTAAGAAAAAAGGTGTGTCTTTTTTACGTTTTATAAAATCAATTGCTTCATCCGTAAAAATGTCAGTTAAATACCCTTCTTCATAACTTTTCTCTCCCATATTATGCATTAATGGACCTAGAAGAGCACTGGTACCATATGGATCAGGAGTTCTATCTTTAATTTTTTGTGAATTCAACCAATAATCATGGGCATGAGCTGAAAAACCTAAAAATTCATCATAACCATGATGTAAAGGATATTCACGCACATCATTTCTATGAAATTTTTGACCTAAATCATTTTTACCAACTCTAGCAGTGGCATAACCTGCCTCTTTCAAATATTCTGCAATAGTTTTAACACTATCTGGTAAACCAGGCCCCCAACTTGCATGTTTATCCCATCTAAATTGATTTTTTCCTGTGATTAACCCTGCTCTTGAAGGACTACAAACTGGAGCCGTAGTATAGGCCTGCGTAAAAACCATACCCGCATTTGCAATTCTGGACATGTTGGGTGTAGAAATATCTGCACTTTTATTTTCGAAAGGATCAAAATCTGCATACCCTTGATCATCCACTACAATTAATACAATATTCGGTTTTATATTAATAGTTACATCCTCCTTTAAAGTCTTATTATTACAACCAAAAACTAATAGTAGCAGACTTAAAAATAAATATTTTTTCATTTTTTTTTAGTTTTACCGGTTACAATGTTTGACTTCTAAATTTCTTAAACTATTCTTTAACTTTCGAAAAAACTACTATAAATAAAATTCAAAAATAGAATAATTACTATTATCGAGAATATTAAAATAATAAGTTTTACAATTTGCTTTTTATTTCTGTTAATTCTGATTTTTCTACTCATTTTTATACTCTTTTATGCTAAAACCTGAGCCGCGTGATCTTTAGTCTTAACTTTGGTTATAATATTTTCTATAATTCCTTTTTCATCAATTACAAAAGTAGTTCGGTAAATGCCATCAAATTCTCTACCCATAAACTTTTTAGGCCCCCACACTTTATAGGCATTGATAACTTCCTTATCAACATCTGCTAACAGAGGAAAAGGTAAGGTGTTTTTTTTTATAAAATTTTCCTGTTTTTTTGCTGTATCTGCACTTACACCCAATAATTCATAACCCTTTTCAATAAGTGTTGCATAATTATCGCGTAAATTACAAACTTCAGCAGTACATCCAGGTGTACTTGCTCTTGGATAAAAAAACAAGATTAATTTCTTTCCTTTATAATCTTCCAATTTACGAGTTTTGCCTTCTTGATCCAATGCTTCAAAATGAGGTGCCTTCTCTCCTATTTTTAATGTCGTCATTATTGTTATTTTTGTTGAATATAAGTTTTATCAAAGCTAATTAAAAATGACTAAAAAAGAAAGTGTAGATTTTGTAATAACAGAATTAGAAAAATTATATCCAAAACCACCCATTCCATTAACACATAAAGATCCGTATACATTATTAATTTCAGTATTATTATCTGCACAAAGTACTGATGCTAGGGTAAATACTATCACTCCTCTCCTATTTAAAAAAGCAGATAATCCTTATGATATGGTTAAGTTAAGTGTTGAGGAAATTAGAGAAATAATAAAACCTGTTGGCCTTTCACCTATGAAATCGAAAGGGATTTACGGTTTATCTAAAATATTAATCGAAAAGCATGATGGTAATGTTCCGCAGAGTTTTGAAGATTTAGAAGAACTACCAGCTGTTGGTCACAAAACGGCGTCTGTTGTTATGAGTCAAGCATTTGATATTCCGTCATTTCCTGTTGACACGCATATTCATAGATTAATGTATCGATGGAATTTAAGTAATGGTAAAAATGTAGTTCAAACAGAAAAAGATGCGAAACGCTTATTTCCAAAAGAAATATGGAATAAATTACATCTTCAAATTATATATTACGCTAGAGAATATTCTCCTGCCCGAGCATGGGATTTAGAAAAAGATATAATAACAAAAAAAATAGGCAGAAAAAGTGTTCTCAATGCCTATTATAATAAATAAAAAAGGCTTGTAATTTCTTACAAGCCTTTCCTTTTTAATTCAAATTAAACAAAATTTGTTTGTCATCCTCATTTTTGATTACTTCAATTGATTTTGAGTAATTCAAAATAAATGAGATTGTACTTTGTTTGGGGGCGAATTGCGTATTTAACAATTCTTCAGTGTAAATTTTCTTCATATATACTAAAATTAATTATTAGGGTTAAGTATATAACGAAGAAATATTTACATTATTGTTAATTAGTTAAAACTATTTTATTCTTTTCAATAATTTTTCTCAAATTAATCAAGGCATATCGCATTCTACCTAAGGCAGTATTGATACTAACACCTGTATTTTCAGAGATTTCTTTAAAACTCATGTCTCTATAAATACGCATAATTAATACTTCTTTTTGATCTTCAGGTAATTCTTCAATTATCCTTCTAACGTCAAAATGAATTTGATTTTTTATAATTTCTTTCTCTGCATTTAAAGAAGAATCACTTAATACTGAAAAAATATCAAATTCTTCAGTATTCTTAAATGAAGGCATTCTATTACTTTTTCTAAAATGATCAATAACTAAGTTATGAGAAATTCTCATTACCCAAGGTAAGAATTTACCTTCTTCGTTGTAGTTACCTAATTTTAAAGTTTTGATTACTTTAATAAAAGCATCTTGAAAAATATCTTCTGCGATATCTCTATCTAATACTTTAGAATAAATAAAACTGTAGATTTTTTGTTTGTGACGACCAACTAATATTTCTAATGATCTTTCACTACCATTAATGTAGTTCTTAACTAAGACGCTATCGTCCAACTTTTGTTTTTGCATAATTCCCTTTTTTTGTCAATGAAGCTATGAGACTTCGTTAATTAATTATAAAAGTAGAACTATACTATAAGCGTTTATTTTTTAGTTAAGGGGGAAACTAGTTCCTAATTGTTTTGTTACATTGGTTAGATACAACAGGACAAATATAATGACATTCTTTTTAATAAAACAAACTTTTTTTAATATTATTTTATGGCGTACTATATTTTTTTTACAAAAATAAGTCACTATCTTTGTCGCTATTTCATATTTTAAAGGGCTTCCGTGAAGATAGACAACTTAGATCCAAGAGAACAAATAATTATAAAAAAAGCTGCATTACACAACTTAAAAGACATAGATGTGGCTATTCCTAGAAATAAATTAGTAGTTATTACTGGCTTATCTGGGTCTGGAAAATCAAGTTTAGCATTTGATACTTTATATGCAGAAGGGCAACGTCGGTATGTAGAAAGTTTATCGTCATATGCAAGACAATTTTTAGGCAAATTAAACAAACCCAAAGTTGAATATATTAAGGGTATTGCTCCTGCAATTGCGATTGAACAAAAGGTAAATAGCACAAATCCTCGTTCTACGGTAGGTACTTCTACTGAAATTTACGATTACTTTAAACTTTTATTTGCCCGAATAGGTAGAACTTATTCACCAATTTCCGGTAATGAAGTCAAAAAAAATACCGTTGCTGATGTTATTGATCATGTTAAAAAATATGATAATGGTAGTAAATTATTATTATTAGCACCTATATATATAGATGAAGATAGAACCTTAGAAAAGGTACTACAAATTTTAGAGCAGCAAGGTTATTCTAGAATTAAAGTTAATAATGACGTTGTTAGAATCAATGACTTTAAACCTAAAAATCAAAAAGAATTTCAGTTGGTAGTTGATAGAGTCGTTGTACAAGACGATGAAGACTTTTACAACCGATTGGCAGATGCCATTGAAACTACCTTTTTTGAAGGTAAAGGCGAATGTGTAATTGAAGATTTATCAAATAACAATCAAAATATCTTTAACAATAAGTTTGAACTCGACGGAATTTCTTTTTTAGAACCAAATACACATTTATTTAGTTTTAACAATCCATATGGAGCGTGTCCAGCTTGCGAAGGATACGGAAATATAATAGGTATAGATAAAGATTTAGTAATCCCAAATACATCATTATCAATTTATGATGACGCTATTGTACCGTGGCGAACAGAATCTTTTTTAGAATATAAAGAAGCTTTAGTTGATAATGCCTATAAATTTGATTTTCCAATTCACAAACCTTATTTTGAATTAACAGAAGAGCAAATTCAATTACTATGGGATGGAAACAAATATTTTCATGGGTTAAATACATTTTTCAAACATATTGAAGAAAAAACCTATAAGATTCAATACCGAGTAATGCTTTCAAGATATCGTGGCAAAACAAAATGTACTACATGTAATGGTAAACGATTACGACAAGAAACTGCCAATATTAAAATAAGTGGAACTACAATAACAGATCTCGTAAACCTTCCTATTAATGAAGTTCTTGATTTTTTTCAAGGTCTAAAACTTGAGGAACATGATCAACAAATTGCGAAAAGACTCTTAAAAGAAATCAATAACAGATTACTTTTCTTGTCAGATGTAGGTTTAAATTACTTAAGTTTAAATAGAGCATCTAATTCTCTTTCTGGAGGTGAAAGCCAACGTATTAATTTGGCTACTTCCTTAGGTAGTAGTTTGGTAGGCTCTATGTATATTTTAGATGAACCCAGTATCGGCTTGCACTCTAAAGATACAGAACGCTTAGTAAATGTATTAAAAGGATTACGCGATTTAGGTAATACTGTAATTGTTGTTGAACATGATGAAGATATTATGAAAGCGGCAGACTACATTATTGATATTGGACCTGAAGCAGGAACTTTTGGTGGTGAATTGGTAGCATATGGCACTTATAATGAAATTTTAAAAGCCGACACGTTAACGGCAAATTACCTAAAGGGAAAATTAAAAATTGAAGTTCCAAAAGAAAGAAGAAAAGGTCTTGGTTACATAAAAGTAATTGGAGCAAGAGAACATAATTTAAAAAATATTGATGTTCAATTTCCATTGAATACGTTAACTATAATTACTGGAGTTTCTGGAAGTGGAAAAAGTACTTTAGTTAAAAATATTCTATATCCTGCCTTACAGAAAAAATTATTTAATCATGGTGAAAAACCAGGACAATTTACAGATATTGAAGGTGATTTTTCTACTATTAAAAGTGTCGAATTTATAGATCAAAATCCAATAGGGCGTTCAAGTAGATCAAACCCTGTTACTTACATAAAGGTATATGATGATATCCGAGCTTTATTTACACAACAAAAATTATCTAATATAAGAGGTTATAAAGCAAAACATTTTTCTTTTAACGTAGATGGTGGTAGATGCGAAACCTGCAAAGGAGAAGGCGAAGTAACCATTGGTATGCAATTTATGGCAGATGTACATTTACCTTGTGAAACCTGTAAAGGCAAACGATTTAAAAAAGAAATACTAGAAGTAAAATTTGAAAATAAATCTATTTCTGATGTCTTAGAAATGACAATTGATGAAGCAACTGCATTTTTTAAGCAGCATGAACAAAAAAAGATTGTCACCAAATTAAAACCGTTGCAAGATGTAGGGTTAGGTTACGTACAATTAGGTCAGGCCTCTTCTACCCTATCAGGTGGTGAAGCTCAACGAATTAAGCTTGCTTCTTTCTTAGTAAAAGGAGTTACAAAAGATAAGGTTTTATTCATTTTTGATGAACCCACAACAGGATTACATTTTCACGATATTAAGAAACTACTTGCTTCGTTTAATGCCTTAATTGAAAAAGGACATTCTATTGTGGTGATTGAACATAACATAGACTTAATAAAATGTGCTGATTATATTATTGACCTAGGTAAAGACGGAGGAAAAACGGGTGGTCAACTATTATTTCAAGGGTTACCTGAAGATTTAGTTAATGTAAAGGAATCTTATACATCGAAATATTTGGGAGAGAAACTTTAATAAAAATGACTATTATAATTTTAATCAAAATCTAATTTCTATGATAATAATAGTTGAGAGAAATGATATAAAAACTAATTTTCTGTAATTTAAAAAAAAGCTGAATTATAAAATAATTCAATATTTACTTGTTCTTTATTTAAAAAATTTCTATATTTCATACTTATATTTTTAACGCTAAACATTATATATTATGAAAAAAATTATTTTTTTATTTCTAGGATTAAGTATGTTTATTTTTAATAGTTGCGAAAATGACATTGTTAATGAGCCAGACAACGAATTGCAATTAGACGTACCAATTTCAACTAAAGCAGTTGATTACGACGACACCAAACTTCATTATTATGGAAATAATAAGTGGTATGGAAATTTCGGTAGTGTAACCTGTTGGTTTAGTGGAGCTTCTCCTACTCAATTACAGAATGGAGTAAGAAGTACTTGGAATATGATTGTCTCTCCGGTTGATCCTTTAGATTATGACAAAAAAGGTGTTAATTCTTGGGGAGGATCGGCTTCTGGTTTTTATATTAATATAAATTGCGTTTCTTCTGGAGGCACTATAAAAATGCTAAATGCAAAAAAGATTATTAATACTACTTCCGATGGGAATGGTGGTTGGATTGTCGATAACTATTACAGACTTACTACCAAATACATTAGTGTTTTAGGACCTCCTGGTAACTGCTTGTATGAAGGAAAAATCATACTAGATAGTAATTGTAAACCTTTGATAGTCTCAAAAGATTCAGATATGCCGACTGGTTGTTTAGAAGATGATGATGATCTTATTCTTATATTAGATTAATTTATAAAATTAGGTGAAACCACTAAAATTGAATTCAATTTTAGTGGTTTTGTAATTTGGAAAGGTTTATGCAATCGATAAATTATTATCTATTTATGCTTTTCTATTTACATATTATTATAACTTATAGTATTTAAAAGAAAAGTTGAATTAAAATCTAAGATTCTAATTCAACTTTTTTTAATTTATTTTAATGAGTACTCAGTTGTTACTCTTTCTTTACCTGCTTACCAGCGATTACAGCTTCAAGATTTTCTTTTGCTAAGACAAAATCTTCTTGAATTTCCACTGCTTTTTGGAAACTAAGTTTCGCTAAATCTAACTTCTCTTGCTCAAACTCAATCAGTCCTTTTAAGTTTGATATTGCAGCCAATAATGCTACCTGTTGCTGGTAATTTTTATTTACCGCATAGCTTACTTTTATCTCACCAGTATCTTTTAATTCCTGTGCTTTTTTAACAGCTGACATTGCTTCATCATATTTTTTCAACGCAAAATACAAATTAGCTAATTTATAAGCATGGTAGTTATTGCCTGACTTTACGGTTAACTTAGCATAGGTTTGAGCTGCTTTATCATAAGCTCCCATATTTTCTAAAGAGACAGCCTGCATCTCCAAAATTTGTTGTTTACTACCATCTTTACTCAAAACATCTGCACATACCATATAGCAAGAAGGATACTTTCTGTCGTTAAAATATAAATAAGCTAAACTGTCTTTATAAGTACTATTGTCGCCTTCTTTTGCTATAATATCATACATGCTTTTTTTAGCAACGTCTGAATCTGCATAACGTAAAGCTTGTTTTAATACCGCCTTATCTAATGAAGTATCTGTATTGCTTTGAGCATAAAAAGAAGTTATTGCTAAAAAAGCACTAAATGTAATGTAAAATTTTCTCATATTTATTATTTTGGGTGTCTACAAATTTATTGAAATTAATCTTAATAAAATGCTAAAGTTTTGTCTGGTTATTTTCTCTTATTTATTATGGTTCAAATCAAAAATAATATGAACCATAAACAAAAAAAGCTCCTTATTTCTAAGAAGCCTTATTTTTGGGTGGAAGATGGGGCTCGAACCCACGACCCTCGGTACCACAAACCGATGCTCTAACCAACTGAGCTACAACCACCATTTAATATATTCAGCAAACCATTTCTAGCTTAGCGGATGCAAATATAATCTATTTGTAGTATTGTTCAAATAAAAAATGAAAAATTTGTAACTTTAAACCTAATTTGTGCTACTAACTAATAAAACCACTAAACTAAAGTTAGATGAAACCTAAATTTTTATATTTCTTTTTTTTCATAATTAGTATCAATTGTACAAAACCAACAAATAGTGATGCTTTTATTGAAAACGTAACTGGACGCTATTTATACGATTCTGATCAAGTGATTGAAGTTTACTTTAAGGATAAGGTTTTACTATTAACCTGGAAAGGAATTAAAGACATAAAACCAATGAAGTTTGATGATGATATCTTTTTCGTAAAAGAAATGAACGAAAAGATCACTTTTAAAACAAATCCTCAAGATCAAAAAGAATATTTGGTATTACTTCCCAAAGAAGAAGGTGCTGAAATCACATTTAATTTTAAAAAATTAGAGAAAAATGAATTAACACCTAGTGAATATCTAGCAAACGATAATTTTGAAGAAGCATTAGCTGGTTATATAGCTATTCAACAAAAAGATTCATTAAACATAGCCGTAAACGAGAATGAGATGAACGCTATAGGTTATTATCATCTTGGACGAAATGAAATCCCAAAAGCCATTAACGTACTAAAAATCAATGCTGTTTTACACCCAAAAAGCGATAATGTATTTGATAGTTTAGGGGAAGCTTATTTGAAAAGTGGAGATACATTACAAGCCATAGTTAATTACAAAAAAGCACTAGCAATAGATTCTGGCAACAGACGTGCAAAAAACGTAGTTGAAAAATTTGATAAAAAATAAAGAAAGTGTTCGAAATAGGATATTAATTGACTCCTATCTATCCATTATTACTTTTTATAATATTTATGAATAACCTGTTGCCTATATCAAATCATCTAAATTATCAACAGCTACATAACGCTCTACCGTAAATCCTTCAGCATAATCTGCACCTATTAAACGCCCTAAATCTTTGGCTCTATATTCAATACTTTCTAAAAATGTTTTGGTAGCAATAGGCGAAGTTGGTTCCTTACTATTTGGATCATAAAATTGCGAGGCATAAGCCTTAATAGCTTCTATTTTTTTATTAATAAATCCAGATACATCAACAACAAAGTCCGGCTCAATGTTTTTCCATTGTATATAATGGTATACATGTTTTGGTCTCCAAGCTTCTTGATTTTTTCCGTCAACTTCAGTTTCTATCTTTCGTAGACCAGATAAAAAACAAGCATCGCTAACCAGTTTACTCCCTTTACCATGATCAATATGTCTATCGTCAATAGCATTACACAAAACAATGTTGGGCTTGTACTTTCTGATTATTTTTATAACTTCTCTTTGATGTGCTTTATCATTCACAAAAAAAGCATCGCTAAAAGCAAGGTTTTCTCTCACTTCAACTTTTAATATTTTCGCTGCATCAGAGGACTCTTTATCACGAATTTCCGCGGAACCTCTTGTTCCTAATTCACCTCTAGTTAAATCTAATATGCCAACCTTTTTTCCTAATGAAATTTCTTTCGCTATTGTTGCTCCACAACCTAATTCTACATCATCTGGATGTGCCCCTACTGCTAAAATGTCTAATTTCATATACTTATTTTATAGAGTTCAAAGATAAGAAAGAATTTCATTAGGAAAACTTTAACAATCTAATCATTCTACTTTTTTATTATTAACTATTTTTGCATAAATGGTTAACTAACCCATAAACTGTTCTGAATGAGAAAAATATTATCAATTATTTTGAGTGTTATCCTTTTAGCTGGTGCAATACTCCTGGCCAACTATTTCATAAAAAATAAAAACAAACCTAAACCTAAGTTTGATAAAATTATAAAAACTGTTGCTATTGACACGGTTAAAAACGGCGAAGTTCCTATCATTATTTCTGCTAGTGGAAATTTAGTCGCTAAAAATAAAATTGAACTTTACTCTGAGGTACAAGGTGTTTTAAGTACTGTTGGAAAAGATTTTAAAGCCGGTACTAATTATCAAAAAGGTCAAATTATCTTAAAAATAAATAGTGACGAATTTTATGCGAGTTTACAGTCACAAAAAAGTAATTTATACAATTTAGTTACTTCTATTATGCCAGATATTCGTTTAGATTTTCCAAAAGAGTTTGAAAAATGGCAATCTTACCTTCAGAGTTTTGACTTGAATAAAGCGACACCAAAACTCCCAGAATATGGATCTGATAAAGAAAAATATTTCATTTCAGGGAGAAATATTACGACAACATATTACAGTGTTAAAAACCTAGAAGTAAAGTTAGGAAAATATCAAATTAGAGCTCCATATAATGGGATATTAACAGAAGCTTTAGTTACACCTGGCACATTAATTAGGTCTGGTCAGAAATTAGGTGAATTTATTGATCCTAGTGTTTATGAAATGGAAGTTAACATAAGTTCTGAATTTAGTAATTTATTAAAAGTAGGAAACGCGGTTTCTTTACATGATTTAGAAAATACCCAATCATTTACTGGTAAAGTAATTCGTGTAAATGGAAAAATAGACCAAACTTCTCAAACGCTAAAAGCTTATATAGAAGTTAAAGATAAGTCATTAAAAGAAGGCATGTATCTCGAAGCTGATTTAACTGCAAAATCAGAGCATAATGCTTATAAAATCGATAGAAAACTTTTAATTGATAATACCAGTGTTTATGTTGTAAATGACACTCTTTTAGAATTAAAGAGTGTAAACCCTGTCTATTTTGAAGCCGAAAGTGTCATTATTAAAGGCTTACCCGATAATACTCAATTATTAGCCAATCCAGTATCAGGTGCTTATAATGGAATGCCTGTAAAGGTAAATACTGAAAAAAAATAGCATAAAACGATCATGCTGAAAGCTTTATCACCCTCGTGAATGATGAATAGCCAACAGTCCCGACGCTTCGGGATGACCGTTAAAAAAACAATAAAATAAACACATGAAAAAAATTATTACTTATTTTATTAAGTATCCAGTTGCTGTTAATGTAGTAATGTGGGCTTTTGTGATTTTTGGTGCCATTGGTATTTTTTCAATGAAATCATCTTTTTTCCCATTGGTTGATTCTGAAATTATCAATATTAATTTGGTTTATCCTGGTGCTTCACCTCAAGAGATGGAAGAAGGGGTTGTATTAAAAATTGAAGATAATTTAAAAGGTCTGGTGGGTATTGACAGAGTTACTTCTGTATCTCGTGAAAATTCAGCTACTGTTACAGTTGAAATAGAACGAGGAAGAAATATTGACATTATTCTGACGGAAGTTAAAAATGCAGTAGATCGTGTTCCCTCCTTCCCTAGCGGCATGGAACCTGCAGTTGTCGCTAAAATTGAAAGTATAAGGCCTACTATTAGTTTTACAGTAAGTGGAGAAAACCTTCCATTAAAAACCTTAAAAAAATATGCCAGAACTGTTGAAAATGACCTTAGAGCGATAGAGGGTATTTCACAAGTAAGTTTATCTGGATTTCCAGATGAAGAGATTGAAATTGCAGTTCGCGAAAATGATTTAAGAGCATATAATTTATCATTTGTTGAAGTAGCGAATGCTGTACAAAATTCGAATTTAATTATTACAGGTGGAAACATAAAAACCTCTGAAGAAGATTATTTAATCCGTGCTAGAAATAGATTTTATTACGGTGAAGAATTGTTTAATTTAATTGTAAGAACAGATCCTTCTGGAAACATAATCAGACTTCATGACATTGCTGAAATTAAAGACATTTGGAATGAAACCCCTGACCGTCTCTATTATAATGGTAATGTCGCAATTAACATTTCTGTTAGTAATACAAACAATGAAGATTTAATTTCGTCAGCTGATGCGGTAAAAGAATATATAGATAAATTCAATCAACAACACGATAATGTTACCTTAAACATATCAAGTGATGCTTCTATTACTCTAAATCAACGTACAGATTTATTGCTCGAAAACGGGATCATTGGTGTGCTTTTAGTACTACTGTTTTTAGCATTATTTTTAAATATCCGTTTGGCTTTATGGGTGGCCGTTGGTTTGCCAATATCCTTTTTAGGAATGTTTATTTTTGCTGCTCAATTAGGGGTGACTATTAATGTATTATCACTTTTTGGTATGATTATCGTCATTGGTATTTTAGTAGATGACGGTATTGTTATTGGTGAAAATATCTATCATCATTATAAAGATAAGGGGAAATCACCAATTAGAGCTGCTATAGATGGTACCATGGAAGTAATCCCTCCAATAGTATCAGCAATTATAACCACGCTACTAGCTTTCTCCACCTTCTTTTTCTTAGACGGAAGAATGGGTAAGTTTTTTAGTGAAGTATCTACTGTGGTAATATTAACGCTAACCGTTTCGTTAGTTGAGGCCTTGATTATTTTACCAGCTCATATTGCACATTCAAAAGCTCTGATGGATTCTAGTGCTAAATCAGGTAAGTTATTTGGCTTTTTTAGAATGATAAATGAGAAAGCTGATGCTGGTTTAGTTTATGTAAGAGAGCGGATGTACATTCCCTATTTAACATTCTTTTTAAAGCATAAACTATTAGGTTTTGCTATTCCAATTGCCCTATTAATATTTAGTATTGGAGCCTTAGGTGGAGGAATTGTTAGAACTTCTTTTTTTCCATCTGTTGCTAGTGACAGGGTTTCTATAGACCTTACAATGCCGCAAGGTACGAATGAAAAAATAACAGACTCTATAATATCAAGTATAGAAGTTGCTGCGTGGAAGGTAAATGAAGAATATACCAAAAAACAGACAGGTAATGTCTCGGTCATAGAAAATATAATAAAACGTATTGGACCAGGAACTTCTAATGGTACACTTACAATAAATTTATTGCCGGGAGAATCAAGAGATGTAAGTTCACCCGAAATAACAAATGCTATTCGAGAAAAAGTAGGTAAGGTTTTAGGCGTTGAAAGCTTGACCTTTGGTTCTGGTGGAAATTTTGGTGGTAGTCCTGTTTCTGTTTCATTATTAGGTAATAATATTACAGAGCTAAAAGCTGCGAAACTTGAATTGAAAGGTGAGTTAGAAAAAAACACCCTACTTAAAGACATTTCAGATAATGACCCATTGGGTATAAAAGAAATAAGAATAAAACTTAAGGATAACGCCTATATATTAGGGCTAAACCTCCAAACCGTAACAGCACAGATACGGGCTGGTTTTTTTGGTTATCAAGCACAACGTTTTCAACGTGGACAAGATGAGATCAAAGTTTGGGTACGGTATAAAAAAGAAGATAGATCTTCTTTAACGGATTTAGAAGATATGAGGTTGATTACACCATCGGGTACAAGAGTCCCTTTTGGAGAAATTGCCACCTACGAAATTGAAAGAGGAGACATTGCCATTAACCATTTAAGTGGACAACGAGAAATTCAAATAAATGCGGATACAAAAAATCCGGAAGAAAGTGCTACTGACATTTTAGAAGATATAAAGGTTAATGTAATGCCTCATATTTTTTCGAAATTCCCGTCGGTTTCAGCATCCTATGAAGGACAGAATAGAGAAGCTGCAAAAACGGTAGGTTCTGTAAGAATAGTTGGACCTATTATTTTAATGTTGATATATATAACTATTGCCTTTACATTTAGGTCTTATAGTCAACCCCTTTTACTAATCCTGATGGTTCCTTTTAGTTTAATTGGTGTGGTTTGGGGTCATTTCTTTCATGGTTTTTCAATTAACATTTTATCATGGTTAGGTATCATTGCTTTGATTGGTATTATGGTTAATGATGGATTGGTACTTATAGGTAAATTTAATACCTACCTTAAAGAAGGTGAGAAATATGATGACGCTTTAATTCACGCAGGTAGATCACGATTTAGGGCAATTTTACTAACATCATTAACTACTATTGCTGGTTTAGCACCATTGTTATTAGAGAAAAGTCGTCAAGCTCAATTTTTAAAACCAATGGCACTATCCATTTCTTATGGAATTGGTATTGCAACTGTACTTACACTTGTAATGCTACCTTTAATGTTATCTAGTTTTAATTATTTAAAAGTATTTGTAAAATGGATGCGTACTGGCGAAAATGTAACAAGAGAAGAGGTTGAAAGAGCTATTATTGAACTAGAAAGTGAACATGAAGAGCTAATTGATGATACGATGGTGAACGATGAAATAGAAGAAATAATGGATAAGTTTGATGACAATAATGATGAATTAAATACAAAAAATAATGAAATACATTAAGTTTATATATATCACCTTATTATTTGTTAGTGCAGTAGAAGCACAAGAAGAAACCATTTCAAAAGCTGAAGCTGTAAAAATGGCGTTAGAAAATAATTATGGAATTAAAATTGCCGATAACAATTTAAAAATTTCGGAAAACAATAAGAGTATTTATAATTCAGGTTTTTTACCTACTGTTGCAGGAAATGCTGGAGCTACATATAATTTAGACAATACAGAAGCCGTTTATGCAGATGGAAGAGTAACTAATTTGACTGGAGCTGAAAGTGATCGCTATAACGCATCTGTTAGCTTAAACTATGTGCTTTTTGATGGAATGGGTAGGCATTATGATTACCAAAGCTTAAAAGAACAATATAACCTATCTGAATTACAAGCTCGTCAAACTATTGAAAACACAATTTTACAATTATTTTCAGTGTATTATAACGTGGCTAAATTAACTGAAAATCATGTACTTCTTCAGCAAAGTCTTGCTATTTCTAAAGATAGATTACAACGGGTACAGTATCAATTTGAATATGGGCAAAACACGAAATTAGCTGTATTAAATGCAGAAGTTGATGTCAATAATGATAGTATCAATCTATTAAACACAAAACAGTCCTTGATAAATGCAAAACGTGATTTAAATGTTGTTTTAGGGAAAAATACTGCTCCCAATTTTACAGTTGATACTTTAGTGAATTTTACGTTAACACCACATAAAGAAACATTATTTGAAAAAGTTAAAACCAATAATGTTGAGATGTTACAATTAGATAAAAACATTACGATTAGTGAATTTCAGATCAAAGCAAACAAATCTGGTTATTTACCAACATTGGGATTAAACGGCACTTATGGTTGGAATAAAAACAATAATAATGCGGCCTCTTTTTTAGCTACTTCAACAAATACAGGTTTGTCAGCTGGTCTAACACTATCCTGGAATATTTTTGATGGTGGAAGAACTAAAACATTGGTTGATAACGCTAAAATAAATCTAGAAAATCAACAATTTCTTAAAGAGGAAACGGAACTTGATATTGCACGTACTTTTAATAATGCCTATGATGATTATTTGAATAAATTATTCATTTTACAGACCCAAGAAAAAAACGTACAAACCAATACTGATAATTTCAATAGAACGGAAGAACGTTTTAAATTAGGTCAAATAACATCGATAGAATTCAGACAAGCTCAATTAAACCTCATTAATGCTAAGAATGCAAAAAACAGTGCGAAATATGACGCTAAATTGGCTGAATTAGAAGTATTACAATTAAGTGGAGATTTATTAAATACTGACTTTTAAAATGTTTGAACACTTTTTTCAATGCCCTTATTGTTGGGAAGAAATATCAATGTTATTGGATAGATCCATAACAAACACAACCTATATTGAAGATTGTGAAGTGTGTTGTAGACCTATTGAAGTTCATGTACGTTTTGATACAGCATTAAATTTAGAAAGTTTTTCTGCGGTTGATATTGAACAATAAAGCTGTATAGAATTAAGTCAAGTAGAGCTACAGTTACAAAACTAAAAATAGTTGTTTTTTTATCTGAATTTTACTCATCCAACAATTCTAAGGTTACTAAATACGCACAATGATCAGATGCCACAGTATCTTGAATAACTTTAGTTTCTAGTACTCTCCATCTATTTTTAGGATAAAACAGTACGTAATCTATTTTTATAACTGGATTATCTGATGGATATGTATATTCAATATTATTTTTATCATAGGCCGCTGTCCATACTTTTTCTAATATGTTTATTGGTGTACTGTTGGGTTCTGCATTTAAATCTCCAGCTAAAATAGTTGGGTACTTATTCTTTGAAAATATTTCATTTATTTTTTCTACTTGTAATACCCTATCCCTTTCATCATTTAAATGGTCTAAATGAGTGCCAATAAAAGAAATAGTATCTTTAGTACTTAATGTAGTTGTTATCTCTAAGGCGGCTCTAGGTTCATGATCGTCATAATATGGCAATGCTATATTTCTAGTACTTAAAAAGCTAGTCTTAGACAGAATACCTTCACCATATTCACCATTGTCATAGTCCATTGCTTTTCCAAATAACGGGCTCAGTTTTGTTCGCCATCCTAACTCTGTTACTAAATCGTATTTTTTTGCTCTATTTGTCCTATTATCGACTTCTTGCATGGCCACAAAATCTGGGTTAGCATCTTTTATTACTTTAGCGATAAGGTCTAAGTTAAAATCACCTTTTGTTGTTGCTCCATGTAATATATTAAACGACAACACACGTACTATCTTTGTACTATCAACTTTCTGTTGAGACCAAGAAATGGTGCATGACACTATTAGTAATAGTATTGAAAATTTTAGTTTCATGTTTTTTATAAATAATTTATTTAGAATAATCCGTTTTGACCCCACCTCAATAAAATCCAAATACCTCATGCATTAAATTTCTTTTATTATTAAAACTCACTACCTCTTAACCCCAATTCAATATCCGCAATAATATCATTTACATCTTCAATTCCTACAGAGAAACGCAACAAATTATCTGAAATACCTATTTCCATTCGTTGTTCAGCAGTTAATAATCCATGCGAAGTTAGTGAAGGCAGTAATATAGTTGACTCTACCCCTGCTAAACTCATACTAGGCTTTATTAGTTTTAGGTTGTTCTGAAAAGTTACGGCATTATAATCCGATTTCAATTCAAAAGACAGCATACCTCCATAGCCATGCATTTGTTTTTTTGCAATGTCATGATTATGATGAGATTCTAATCCCGGATAATATACTTTTTCAACCGCTTTATGAATATCTAGATACTCGGCAATATACTGTGCATTTGAATTATGTCTATCTACACGAACGCCTAACGTTTTAATGCTTCTTTCTAATAAATAGGCAATAAAATCATTTAAATGTCCCCCTAAATTTTTGGCTTTATTCCAAATGATGTCCATATTTCGCTCTGAAGAAGCTACGGCACCTGCACTAATATCACTATGACCGCCTAAATACTTTGTAGCTGAATGTATAGAAACATCAATACCTAAATCTAATGGTGTTTGATTAATAGGTGAAGCGAAGGTATTATCAATCATTGTCATTATACCTTGACTTTTTGAAAGCCTAGCAACGCCTTCTATATCCGTAATACTTAACAACGGATTTGAAGGTGTTTCGATATAAATTATCTTGGTATTAGATTGAATTTTTTCTTCAAAATGATTGACTTCAATTCCCTCTGTAAAAGAATATTCAATTCCCATTTTATCAAACTCTTCAACTATTAAGTTAAACGTACCACCATAAATCTCATTTGCTAAAACGATATGATCTCCATGACTTAAAAAAGCAAATAGTGTTGTACTGATTGCGGCCATACCTGAGCCAAAAACCATACCTGCTTCTGCATGCTCTAAAGCTGCTATTTTATCAGCAACGGCTTTTTGATTAGGTGTATTAAAATATCTCGGATATCGCTTTACATCCACATCCATAAATGGATAGGAAGTTGTCATATAAATCGGTGAAATTGCTCCACCAAATTGCGTGTCTTTTACTTCTCCTGTGTGTGTGCAAATAGTATTTACACCTAGTTTTTTCGTTGTCATTTTTGTAAATTAAAAGAAGTGTAATTTACAAAAACTTATCCTAATATAAATATTTATGGAAAGACATCCGATACGAATTGTTTATTACTAATTATGAATAATTTGTATCAAGAAATTTTAGGAGATTCAACTTAAATCGCTTCTCGATATATTTTTAATTGTAGCTACCACAACATTAAAAACACTCGAAGATACGTTTTATTGTTGTTTTTCACTTACAATAAAACCAAGCAAGGAGCCTGCGTGATGCTATTAGAAATAATTAAGTTTTGGTATAAATATTTGTTAGGAGTATGAACCACTTCTTAATATATTTTTCATGTCGCTATCGCAACATTAAAAAAACTCGAAGTGACGTTATATTGTTGTTTTTCACTTACAATAAAACCAAGCCAATAACCTGCGTGATGCTATTAGAAATAATTAAGTTTTGGTATAAATCTTCGTTGGGAGTATGAACCACTTCTCGATACATTTTTTATGATGCTATCGCAACATTAAAAACACTCGAAGAGACGTTATATTATTGTTTATATGTAAAACCAATGATTGAGCTTCTTTCTATCCTTTAATCCATTTCACGATAACATCATCTGTTGGTAATGTTTTAGGATCAATAACTTTAGCTACGTGTCCACTTTCATCAATTAGGTATTTTTGAAAATTCCAAGAAACTTCAGAATCCTCCAAACCATTTTTGGCTTTTTCTGTTAAAAACTGATATAATGGGTGCATATCATCTCCTTTTACAGATATTTTAGACATCATTGGAAAAGATACGCCATAGTTTTGCTGACAAAATTCAGCTATTTCAGTATTTGTACCTGGTTCTTGTTTCCCAAAGTTATTTGCAGGAAAACCAACAATGACAAAGTTCTTATCTTTATACGCATCGTACAATTGTTGTAATTGTTCATATTGAGGTGTCAGTCCACACTTTGAAGCTGTATTTACCACTAATATTTTTTTCCCTTTTAAAGTTGAAAAATCAAAATCATCTTCCGTTAAGGTTTTTACTTTAAATTGATAAATATCTTCCATATTTTCCTGATTTACAGCCATTGCTGATTGATTGGCAATGGTATCTTTTTCTGAACTATTCGCTTTGGTATCTTTAGTAGTTTCTTTACAACTTACCAGCGTTAAAACCAATACTATTATCGCTAATTTTTTCACTTTTTTCAGAGTTTTATTATTTTTTTAAATCCCTCGATGAGGGTTTCTTGTAATATTTTTTATACTTAATATACGCTAAAATACTAATTATTGCAGAAACAATCAACCAACCCCAAATTTCATTAGGGATAGGTGCAGCATCTCCCGTGGCATACGAATGCAACCCGGATAATAAATGATTTACCCCCAAATAGGTCATTAAAATAGTAGTGTATGCAAATACGGCTACCATATTAAAAGTAAAACGACTTCTTAACCCTGGTACAATACGCATATGCAACACAAATGCATAGACCATGATACTTACCAAAGCCCATGTTTCTTTTGGATCCCAGCCCCAATAACGCCCCCAACTTTCATTGGCCCACATACCACCCAAAAAGTTACCGATGGTTAACATTATCAAACCTATAGTTATTGACATTTCATTAATTACAGTAATTTCTTTAATCGCTAAGTCTATCTTCCTTTTATTGTTCTTTGTAGTGATAGCAAATAAAACTAGAGAAATTAGTCCTAAAATCATACCAATGGTAAAAGGTCCATAACTGGCTACTATAATAGCCACGTGAATCATTAACCAATAGGAATCTAATACAGGAACTAAGGTACCAATGGAAGGATCCATCCAATTCCAGTGAGCGATCATTAAAATCATTGAAGTTACAAAAGTAGTAGCCGCAACAGTTAGTGCTGATTTTTTACCAAATAATAATCCGAAAAGCATGGTTGCCCAAGCGATATAAATCATTGATTCATAACCGTTACTCCAAGGTGCATGCCCAGAAATATACCAACGAATACCCAACCCAATTGTATGATAAATAAACAACCCTGCAATTATAAAAATACCGGCCTTTACTAATTTATTGACAAGTGTGGAGCCGTTGAAAATTTGAACCATTACTACAATAAACAAGAATAATGCCCCGTACATGTAATACATAAACAGACTCTTAAAAATGTCATATTTATTGTAAAAAATCTCTAATTCCACTTTCCGGTCAGAAGGCATTACTGCTCCACCAAACTTATGTTGGTATTTATGAATACTTTCTAAAAATTCATTGGCTTTAGAATAATCTTTTTTTGATGTCGCCAATTTTAAACTTCCTGAATATAACGGAATAATATTAGCTACATACAAAGAATCCGTTCCTGTAAACCCAGCTAATTTATGTTCTACATATGAAAACCATTTGTTGTTTTCTTCATTTTGTAATGGAAAAAATTTAAAAATACTTCCATTTATTATAGCCTGATATAATAGTGTAACCCTACCGTCAACATTCAATACACTTTCTTCAAATTTATTTTTAATCTTCTTTTTATAAGCTTTTTCAACTTCTTGACTTAATTTATACTCACCTCTATCGGTAAACATATCTGATAATCGTAAATATTCTTGATCTTCTGGAACACCTAGTATATCTCGTAATTTCGTATTTGCTGACTTTACATAAATAAAAGGAACCGACATCCAAATTCTAGGATTGGTAACCATAGAAACTGCCACTTGGTTAGCATTCATACCATTGTAAGTATCCTTTTTACTTACTTTTCTTAACAATTCAGAAGTAAAAGTATTTACGGGTTTCATTCTACCGTTTTCATCTTGAATAATTAGACTTCCAAATCTTTGTGCGTGCTCAACAGAAACTTTTTGTGCGGTTAATGTAGAATCTACCTGTACCTTAGACATGCCATGTTGAATATGACTTCCTTGTGCAAAAGTCAATCCGCTAAACATCAATATCAATATCGTCAGAGCCTCTTTTTTCTTTTTAATTTTATTCAACATTCTACGTAAATCTGCAAAACGTGAAGTCTTTGAAAACAATATCATAATCAGCCCCGTGTAAAGCAGTGAATACCCTAAATAAGTAACCCAAGTACCAACGGCATCATGATTTACAGACAGATGTGTTTCTTCATATTCATCAGTAATAGTATAACTAGATTGAAAAAATTTATACCCTTTATGAATTAAAATATTATTCATAAAAACTCTAAAATCAAAATTTTCACCATTATCCATTACAGTTACTTCACTAGCATATGATTTGGGACTATTAGACCCTGGATATCTATCCAATTGAAAATCGTTAAGTTTAATTGAAAAAGGCAATTGTAATTGTTTAGCTCCATAAGAAATTCTGAAGTTTAACCCATCCATAGAAAACATTTCAGGTGGTGTAGCGGCATACTTATAACCGTATAAATCGACTATTTTTTTATCGTTTTTGGTAACTACTTCTATGGTTAACTTATCGGCAGGGTGTTCCTCTTTATTTTCAGATGAAACTTCCACTAATTTACCTTTTATACCTTTTTCAGGAACTACAAATTGTAAACTACCTATGTTGTGCAACGCTCTTAAATTAAAAACTTGTACAGAGTCTTTTACAATAGTACCTGTTGCTTGGGTAGCCATAACCATATAATTACCCTCAAAAGGCGATTTAATTCTCAGTGTATCATTTTCTGTAAATATGTTTACAGCACCTTCTGTTTGATTTTCAAAAGCAACTAAGGCATTGTGAATATTAGCAACTTCACCCTTTTTGATATAATGATCGTGTCTTCCACCTCCACCCGACTCTACAAAGTGTAAAAACTCTTCGCCTGAGGTATCTTCTTCAAATTTCTCAAAGGCATTCGGTAGAAAACTAACATAATTAACCGTTACTGGTTTATCTCTAAAATCAGCTTTCAATGAAAAATTATTACCGCCTCTTAAAAAATTAAAAAATTTAGAAACCATCGGTATAAATCGCGTTTCTGACCCAATTTCTGGAGTAAAATAATAAAGTTTATTTATCTCTCTTGCTTCATTACCATCATCTACATGAACATTAAGCGTAGTTTTCTCTGACAGCATTAAATTAGTAGTTTCACCTTCTTGAATAGGCATAATAGCCTCATAACTTATATATCTTGTAATAGCGGCACCCACTATGATAACAATGAAAGCTAAGTGAAACATTAAAACGGAAATCTTCTCTTTGCGAAGTAATCTATATCTAAATATATTACCTATAAAATTACCTACAAAAATGAGCATGGTTAATTGAAACCACCACGAATTGTAAACTAAGGCTTTAGAAGCCTGGGTTCCATAATCATTTTCTATAAATGTTGCAATACCCATAGCGGCACCAAAGACAACAAATAAAATAGCAGTAAGACGGGTTGAGAAGAGAATATTGTATATTTTTTTCATACGTATATAAGATGCAAATAAACTCGGGCGAAGATACTTAATTTTGTGTGTAAATTACTACTTTTAACGTTTTATTGTGAACCGCAAAAATTCAAAATCAGGAGATGATTTCAGTAATTCTATTAGGAACGGGTAATCTTGCCAATCATCTAATCGATGCATTCTTACAAACAAAAAACGTTAATTTGGTACAGGTTTATGGTAGAAATGCCGCTGCTTTAGCAAAATTTAAAAAGACAGTTGATACTACTTCCAATTTAGCTCACCTTAAAGAGGCTGATATTTATATTATAGCGATATCTGACGATGCTATTGCTGAATTTTCAGAGCAATTATTGGTAAGAGATAAATTGGTGGTACATACTTCCGGAAGTGTTTCAATAGATGCCATAAAAACTTCTAATAGAGGTGTTTTTTATCCATTACAAACCTTTACGAAAGACAAACCTATTAATTTTACAGCCATTCCCATTTGTATTGAAACTAAACAAAAGGAAGATTTTAATCAGTTACAGCAACTGGCTTCGTTACTTTCTAATAATGTTTACACTATAGATTCAAACCAAAGAAAATATATTCATCTCGCTGCCGTTTTTACGAATAATTTTGTGAATTACATGTACAAAATTGGTAATGATATTTGTGATGAAAATAATATCCCTTTTGAAATTTTACATCCACTAATTTTAGAATCAGCAACTAAAATCAAAAATAATAAGCCTGTGTCTATTCAAACAGGACCTGCTGTTAGAAATGATAAAAAGACAATATCAAATCATTTAAAATTGCTAAAGGACGATGAAAAGGAAATTTACAACCTATTAACCCAATCAATACAAAACACTTATGGAAAAAAGTTATAAAGAAATAATGCCTCAAATTACTACTTTTATTTTTGATGTAGATGGCGTTTTAACAGATGGAAATGTAATGATATTCCCTGACGGCCAACTAATTAGATCAATGAATATAAAAGATGGTTATGCATTAAAAACAGCAGTTGATCAGGGGTTTAATGTCTGTATAATTTCGGGTGGCACCAACGAAGCCGTCAAATTACGATTGAAAGCTTTAGGTATTACCGACATCTTTTTAGGAGCACATCAAAAAGTAAAACAATTGAATGAATATCTAAATACCTACAATATTAAAGCTGAAAATGTATTATATATGGGGGATGATATTCCTGACCATCCTGTAATGGAAATTGTAGGTTTGCCTACATGCCCTAAAGATGCTGTTCCTGAAATTCAGAATATCTCACTGTATGTTTCACAAAAAAAAGGTGGTAATGGCTGTGTACGAGATGTAATTGAACAGGTTTTAAAAGTTCAGGATAAATGGCATACAAATTTTGATGCTAAGTTAGATTAGTCAAATATGACAACTGAGGAAAAACTCTTAAAAATACCTATTTTAAGTTGGTTCGTTAAACTTTTTTTAAAGATTAAGGTTCCAGGCTTAGAAGGCATGTCTTTATATAACGTTCTTGAAATGTACGTTTTAGGGATTGTTAGAGGTGCCTTAACAGCAAGAGCTGGTGGAATTGCTTTTAGTTTTTTCATGGCCTTATTTCCTTTTGCATTATTTATTTTAACTTTAATTCCTTACATCACGATAGAGGGTTTTCAGGCTGGTTTTATGGATTTTATCCATCAAGCATTACCTCCACAAACCTTTGAAGCTGTAGACTCCGTACTTAACGACATCATCAATAATAAATACAGTGGTTTATTGTCTTTTGGTTTTATTATGTCCATAATTCTAATGACCAATGGTATCAATGCTCTATTTGGTGGTTTTGAAGACAGTTACCATAAATTACAAACACGATCAATGATCAGGCAATTTTTGATATCTATGGCTATATCAATCGTATTGGCACTATTATTGCTCGTTACAGTTGCAGTCATTATTTACTTTGAAATTGCAATCAGTAGTTTTAAAGAGAAAGGATATGTTTCTGATGATTTATTTTGGATAGATATGGGTAGATATGTTATCGTTTTAGCCATGATATTAATAACAGTCGCATTATTTTACTTTTTTGGTACTAAAGAAGGAAGACAAATTTCTTTTTTTTCGCCAGGAGCTGTACTTACCACCTTATTAATTTTACTAAACTTTAATATTTTTGGAATTTACGTCAGGAAATTCGCACAATATAACGAGCTTTACGGAACTGTAGGTACCTTACTCGTGCTCATGCTATTTATTTGGCTTAATTCCATTATACTTTTATTAGGGTTTGAATTGAATGCCGCAATGATTGGATTAAAAAGAAATATAAAGGCCAATAATGAACAATAAGAATAAAATGAATAAGATAGTTTACATATTGTTAGTTTTATTTATTTACAACACAAATGGTATTGCACAAAATAAAAAGTCAATTGATTTAAATTGGCAAACCGATTTTGCTAAAGCAAAAAAATTGGCTTCATCTGAAAATAAAGGTATACTAATTTATTTTACTGGACATGACCGAACGGATTCTTGTCAGATGTTAAATGAAGATTTTTTCTATACCGAAAAATTCCAAAATATTGCTAAAAACCATCTAATTTTAGTTAGAGTAAATTCTGATTTGAGAAATAGTGCTGTTTCCAATGATCAAAAAAAGAAAAATACAGCTCTTAGTAAACAGTTTAATCAAAGTGTACATCCAACAGTTGTATTAACAGATGCAAATGGTAAACTTATAGGTAAGATTGAAAGTTATAATTATCTGCGAGATACGAGCAAGCATTATGCTTTGTTGGATAGGGCTATAGAAAATTAAAAAATAATCAATTCATTCTAGTATACTTTTTATAGACAGGCTTGTCTCCTTCTCTACTTTCATTATTTGCAGTACTTGTTAAAAGAATTGAGTTTTACGCCTAAGTAAATTTTATGTAATGGTGTTGTTTTAAACTTTCAACGCTACAAACTCATAAATACCGTTGAGCTTTAAATATGGTGATGCTTTAGTTATGATTATCATTGAATCAATATTACATCATCCAACCTAATTTGTTTCTTTCCCAATAGAGAAAGCAATCGTATTTAGATATGCTCAAATCAATTTGTTGGCTAATCATCAAAATATTTATTCTTTTTTTCATAAATTACGTACATTATCTTTATCTTTTTATCAACTAAAATAACAAAAAAAAAAATTATTAAAGGAAGAAAATGTTGATTACAGGTCTAATTTCTACATACATTTGCAATTGCTAATGTTTTATTTATTGAACAGATAACATTGAAAAATCACATTAATGTATAAAGTAAAATTTACTCCATACCGTGAAAGTTTAGGCAAAATAATGCTAAGACAAACAAAAGATGGTAAAGGAATATCTACTGATGGGCGTTATCAGTTTTATATTGATGAAGAAATTGAAGAACCGGATTTTTGGGTTGTACAAGGGAAAGGTGTAAGAGCAGGTGAAACCTACAAAGTAGCTCCAGAAAATACAATATTATTAACTACAGAACCTAAATCAGTTCTAGTCTATCCTAAAGGGTATATAAAACAATTTGGGACTGTATGTTCCTGTCAAGAGCAAACTAAACATAAAAATTTAGTTTTAGGCCCTGCCATACTTCCGTGGTTTGTTGGATTTAAAAAATTAAAAGATAATACACTTTCATATTCATTGACCTATAACGACTTATTAAACAATAAGTCGGTAAAGAAAACGAAACTCATCTCTGTGATAACAAGTAATAAGGCATTTACAAAAGGTCATCTTGAAAGAATTGAGTTTGTTGAGAAGTTAAAGGCATATTATGGAGATCAGATTGATGTATTTGGACATGGATTCAACGATTTTGATGATAAATGGGATGTTTTATCACCTTATAAATATCATATCGCCATAGAAAATTCATCAGAAAATTATTATTGGACTGAGAAAATCTCCGATTGTTTTTTAGCGGAAACATTCCCCATCTATTATGGTTGTAAAAACCTCTCTGACTATTTTAATAAAGAATCCTATCAAGCCATCGATATTCATGATTTTGATGCTTCAGTTGCCATTATTGATAAAATAATCAAGGAAGATACTTTTGAAAAAAAACAAGCCTACCTAAAAGACGCTAAGATTAAAGCAGTAACAGAGTATAATATGTTCGATTATGTGGCATCTTTATGCGACCAGATGGATGCGGAGCTACCAAAAGAAATGGTAACCATAAACAAATGTAATTCATCAGAAGATTATCATAATTTATACAACTACTTGATAAAGCATTCGCTGTTTAAATTGAAACAAAAAATTAAAGAAGTATTTAAAGGTAAATCTTTATTATATAAAAAGTAAAAAATCATTTTACTACATAAAAAAGCCGTCTCAATTAATTGAGACGGCTTTTAAAATTTATTAAGATTTAATGATTACTTTTTATCAGCATCCATTTTATCTTTTAAAGCTGCTAAAGCAGAAATATCTCCTAATGTAGATTTCTCTATATTATCGTCCATTTTCTTTTTAGTTGCTCTAACTGTTTTCTCTTCTTGCTCTCTAAAGTTAGCGGTATGAGAAACTACTAGTCTTCTATATTCTTTATTGAATTCTAAAACTTTAAAGTCAACTTTATCTCCTTTAACGATTTTAGATCCATCTTCTTTTTCCATGTGGCGTTGAGGCACAAATGCTTCAACATCATCATCTCCAAAAGAAACTAAAGCTCCTTTATCAGTTACAGAAGTTACTTCACCAGCATGAACAGAATCAATTGAGAACTTATCTTCATAAGCATCCCAAGGATTTTCAGTAGTTTGTTTATGACCTAAATTTAATTTACGTCCTTCTACATCTAATTCTAATACTTCAACTTCTAATTTATCACCAACTTTTACAAAATCAGATGGGTGTTTTACTTTAGTTGTCCAAGATAAATCAGAAATATAAACTAAACCGTCAATACCTTCTTCTAACTCAACAAACACACCAAAATTAGTGTAATTTCTTACCGTACCAGTATGTTTAGAACCTACAGGATATTTAGTAGTTACATCTGTCCAAGGATCTGGATGTAATTGTTTCATACCAAGAGACATTTTACGCTCTTCTCTATCTAGAGTTAAGATTACTGCTTCTACTTCATCACCTACTTTTACGAAATCTTGTGCAGAACGTAAATGTGTAGACCATGACATTTCAGAAACGTGAATTAATCCTTCAACACCTTGACTTACTTCAATAAATGCACCATAATCAGCAATAATAGCAACTTTACCTTTTACTTTATCACCAACTTTAAGTTCATTATCTAACGCTTCCCAAGGATGTTTCTGTAATTGTTTTAATCCTAATTGAATTCTAGATTTGTTATCATCAAAATCAAGGATTACTACATTTATTTTCTCATCTAATTCAAGTACTTCACTTGGGTGATTAATTCTACTCCAAGATAAATCTGTAATATGAACTAAACCATCAACACCACCTAAATCAACAAATACACCATAAGAAGTAATATTTTTAACAATACCTTCTAATACTTGTCCTTTTTCTAATTGGCCAATGATTTCTTTTTTCTGTTCAGCAAGATCAGCTTCAATTAATGCTTTGTGAGATACTACAACGTTTTTAAATTCGTGATTTACTTTAACCACTTTGAATTCCATTGTTTTATCAACATATTGATCGTAATCTCTAATTGGTTTAACATCAATTTGAGAACCTGGTAAGAATGCTTCGATTCCGAAAACATCTACAATCATACCACCTTTAGTTCTACATTTGATGTAACCATTAACCACTTCTTGAGTTTCATGTGCTGTATTAACACGTTCCCAAGCCTTGATTACTCTTGCTTTTTTGTGTGATAATACTAATTGACCAGTACTATCTTCACGCTTATCTACCAATACCTCAACAGTATCACCTACTGCTAAATTTGGGTTATATCTAAATTCGTTTAAAGAAATTACACCTTCTGATTTTGAATTGATATCAATAATCGCTTCTCTATCAGTCAATCTAATAACTTCTCCATCTATAACTTGACGCTCCTCAACAAAACCTACAGTTCCTTTAAGTGCTTTATCAAATTCTTCTAATTTTGATTCATCAACTGCTTCAATACCTTCTTCGTATTTATGCCAGTTAAAGTTATCTAAAAATTCTTGAGTGTTTGTTGGTTCCGGAGCAGGAGCTTCTGCTTTAACTTCTTCAGTTTTAGCAACAACTTCTTTTTCTTCTTTCTTTGGAGCCTCTTCCTTTACTTCTTCAACAACAGCTGCTTTCTCCTCTTTTTTAGGAGCCTCTTTAGCTGCTACTTCTTCTTTCGGAGCTTCAACTTCTTCTTTTGCATCTTCAGCGTATACTGCTTGTGCTCCAAATTCTTCAACTAAAATAGTATAGAAAATAGCTCTGTACTTATTTCTGTTTGAAGATCCTATTGTTTCAATAGCCTTTTGGATAGCTTCATCTAATTTTGGAGTATCTTCTAATCCTAATTTTTTAATTAAAAAATTCTTCTTTACAGTATCTAATTCTTTTGTGTCAGAACTTGATACTTTTTCAGCATCAACTTTGTAGATTGAAGGACCTAATCCTTTGGTTACACTTGCTAATAAATTAGTATCTAATTTTAAACCTAATTTGTTAACTTCTTCTGTGTATTGATCTATTTTTTCTTGTAGTTTAGACATATGGTCTAATAAATTTTGTATTTTACTGAAATTCAGATTTTTAACGACAACCTCAATAAAAGAGTTTATATTAATTTTTGTTTTCTAATTCCTTTCTAAATCTGTACTCGTAAAAAGGAGTGCAAAAGTATTGATTTTTTCTCAATCTAACAATAAGAATATCAAATAAATGCAAAGAAAAAACAGAGAATTTATTGTTTAGAGATTACCTATTGCAATTACCCTAAATATTGATGTTATTTTTATCATGATAAATATCATTTTTTTTATAGGTTTTAACTTCTAAATTTACCTTACAATTTTTAAAGTAGATACCATGAAAAATATACTTTACGCTACTGACTATTCAAAGTATTCTGTTACCGCGTTACAATATGCATATCAGTTAAGTACAAAAATGAATATCCAATTAAAGGTAATTCATGTGTTTCACTATCCATCCACATTATTAAATATTGTTGGAGATACTGAACCAGACTTTGGTGTAAACTATTTTGAAAAACACGCCTCCAAATTAGAACAATTTTGTATCGATAATTTAGGCTATGATTTAAAAAATATAACTGTTGAAGCTGTTGAAAATAAATCCGTTTTAAACGGAATTATCGAAAAAGCTCAAGAATTAGATTCAACATTTGTAGTTGTTGGTACCAAAGGTAATGGTACTATAAAGGATTTTATAATGGGTAATACCACTAAAAATTTGATAGAAAAAAGTTTGTTCCCTATACTATCAATACCTTACCAAAAAAGAATCTCAAAAATAAAAACGATAGTATATGCTACTGCCTTTGAAGAAGATGACATACATGCTATTTGTAAATTAACTGAAATTGCAGAACCTTTAAAATCAGAAATAAAAGTAGTACATGCTTCTTTAAAAAATGAATACCCTGGTGAGGTTCAAATGGCATGGTTTAAAGAAATGATTGCCAATAAAATAAAATATGAAAAAATTAACTTTGAAGTAATTTCTTCAGATGACGTTTTTAATTCATTGCGATTATATGCTGAAAAAAATGATGCTGATTTAATAGCGATGCTTGATCGTAAGAAAGGTGGATTTATAAAAAAATTATTAAATAAAGATACCGTATTGTTAATGAATGATTATGGTAAATATCCACTGATTAGTTTTAATGTTAGTAATTGTCTAAAACTAAATCTTTCTTGATTTAGAAATCAAAAGACTGATTTAGGTCATTTTATTTTAGTCACAATTAATGTTTATTTGAAAAAATAGTAATCATCATGAAAAATATACTTTTACCCACAGACTTTTCTGAAAATTCTAAAAATGCTATTAATTATGCCTTAGAATTATTTAATAATGAACCGTGTAAATTTTATATTTTAAATACCTATACGCCTATTATCTATAACTACGATTATCAAATGAGTAGCGGTGCTTATATAGGTAATGTAGTTGATGTTATAAGGAATAACTCTTTAGAGGCATTAAATGATCTTGAAAAATATGTAATTGAAAAATATAACAATCCCAAACACGAATTCGAATTAATCTCTTCATTTAGCACCCTTACCGATGAAATTGATTTGCTCGTAGCTCAAAAGAATTTGGATTTAATAATTATGGGTACAAAAGGAGCTTCTGGTGTTGAAGAAGTGCTTTTTGGCACAAATACCATTCATACCATAAAAAAAGTCAAATGCCCCGTGTTGGCAATACCTGATGGTTTTTTCTTTGAAAAACCAAAAGACATTCTTTTTCCTACGGACTATAAAATTGATTACTCGGCTAAACATTTAGATATTTTAGAAACAATTAGCAGTATATACAACTCTAAAGTGCATATACTGCATGTTTCTTTAAATAGAGATTTAAATGAAGAAGAAAACACACATAAAAATAAATTAGATAATTTATTAAATTCAATACATAAAGAATTTTATTCTGTAAAAGATCAAGAAATTCCACAAGCAATTAATGAATTTCAGAAATCTACTTATGTCCACATGTTAATGATGATTAAAAATAAACATACTTTTTTAGAAAACTTATTTTTTAAGAAAGTGATCAATCAAATTGGATTTCATTTAACGGTTCCGTTCTTGGTTGTTCCTTCTAATTTTTAATTTAAACAACATGAAAAACATATTAATACCGATCGACTTTTCTAAAAATTCACAAAGTGCCGTACAATACGCATTAATGCTTTATAAAAATGAGGTATGTACTTTTTACTTTTTACATTCTACTAATTTTATCAACTCTACTTCTAGAACATATATAACACCACATTATGTTGAGGAATCATATAAAAAAGGGTTGAAAAAAATGCAAGAATTAGAATTAAAAACTAAACGGGAAAATGCAAATACAAAACATGATTATAAGAATATTATAAGCAATGACAAATTACATACCGCCATTGATAAAGCCATTAAACAAAATGATATTGAGCTCATAATAATGGGTACTAAAGGATGTACTGCAGCTGTTGAATTCTTTGCGGGCAGTAATACCGTTGAAGTCATTAATAAAGTAAAAAATTGTCCTATTTTAGTTATTCCAGAAGAATATAGTTTTGTTGCTCCAAAACAAATTGGTTTTCCAACAGATTATAACCGGAAGTATACGGATAGAGAATTGGAGACACTTAAAAACATGACCACGTTATATAATTCTGAAATAAGAATTGTACATATCAATGTCGAAAAAAGTTTAACGCTTGCTCAAAAGCATAATATAGAAAGACTAGAGAAATATTTAGCCGACCAGAAATACAATTTTCATTACATTGATGACAATTCAAAAAAATCAGAAAACATAATTATGTTTATCAAAGATTATAAGATAGACATGCTTGCCATGGTAAATTATGAACATGGTCCTATTGAGAATGTACTAAAGGAACCTGTGATAAAAAAATTAGCTTTTCATCCTAGAATTCCACTTTTAGTAATACCTGAATAATATATTCAAAAACAACGTATTATTTGTTAAAATACTGATTACAATTTGTTCAATTAAAATTAGTACTAATGAAAAATATTTTAATACCTACCGACTTTTCTGATAATGCCTGGGATGCATTACTCTATGCCATTAGATTGTACGATGCTGTTCCTGCCCATTTTTATATTTTACATACCTACCAAGCGGGTACTTCTAGAACTAGTAACCGAATGTCTAAGTATAGAGATACGCATCTTCATAGGGTATTAAAAGATGAATCAGAAAAAGGACTGAAAAAAATTCAACGTTATTTAGATGAAAATTTATTAAATGACGATCACAAATACCAAACAATTTCTCAAGCTGGTGATTTAGTTTTTCAAATTAAACAAGTTGTTACAAATTACAATATTGATATCATTGTTATGGGCACTACTGGTGCTACTGGTGCTAAGGAGATTTTTATGGGAAGTAATGCCGTTAGCGTTATTAATCATATAGAACTTTGCCCCGTATTAACGGTGCCAAAAGATTATGAATTTACAGAATTAAAAAATATCATTTTTGCCACGGATTTAAAAAGAAGATTCTACTCCATTGAGCTATTTTCTTTAATTGAATTGCAAACGATTCATGAAAGTAATATCTGTTTATTGAATGTCAAGGAAGGTGATGATTTAGATAAAACGAAACTTCATAATTTAAAAGATATCAAAGCATTATTCAAGGATGGTACCGTTTCTTTTGAACAAACCGAATTAGATGGTAAAGTTGCAAAATCAATAATGAATTTCAGCAAAAACCACAATTCTGATTTAGTTTGCTTAGTAAATTCTGAAAAAAAATTCCTTAAAAAATTAATTGAGGAAGCTGTCATAAAAAAAGTAAGCTTTCACAGTGCAATACCTCTATTAGTAATACCTATTTAGTGTGGTTTAAGCTTCTTTAAAACTAATTATAGAGCATTAGCAAAACTTAATCATATTATTTTAATAGGTGCTTTTGTGTAAATTTAACGCACGATACTTAACCAATTCATGTCGTACCAAACTGATTAATATCATTTCAGTCATAAAATTATAGTGTTATTTTTAAAAAACTAAATGTAGCACTATTATGAAAAAAATAATCAGTATACTACTTGGGTTTATACTAGTAAGCTGTTCTTCGGCTGAACTCGTTAACAATTGGAAAAATCCGGATATTGACTCTTTCGCACCTGCCAAAATATTAATAATAGGAATGACTTCTAATGACGAAGCTAGACAAAAATTTGAAGAAAAATTAAAACAAAAATATCAATCGAGAGGTGTTGAAGCGGTGACAAGTTACGAGCTATTTGATGAATCTCTTATGAGCTACAGAAGATCTGAAGATGACTTAATTATGCTAGAAGATAGCCTAATAAAAGATGGGTTTGACAGCGTTTTGTTAACCAAAGTTGCTGGTGTAGAAGACCGTACCGCATTTTTCAATAAATTTGATAAAGACACAAACTATGGTTTTAAATATGATTATTACAATAATCAAGAAATATATTTTAATAGAAATTATTATGATGAATATAAAGTATATCATGTAGAAACCTCATTGTATTGTATTTGTAAAACAGAAGAAAGAACGCTCATTTGGAAAGGTTATATTGATATAATTGACCCTAATTCCATAAATGAAACGGTAAAAGATTATATTAATTTAGTATTGTTTGTATTAGAAGAACAAAACTTAATACAAAAAAATGAATAACTAGATTTAAGACGATAAGTCTCTATAGTTCACCTATGATATTATAAATTGTAATTCTACTACCAACCTTATAATTTAACGCTGTAGTATTTTCTAATTGTCTTTATTATTCTCTTTCAGTTTCTTCTTCTCCAATTTTTTGAAATAACCTCTGAATAAAAAATTATGCTTTAACGCTTCTAAATTTTCATTTAAAAGGGTACTTCCATCCTTTAGGTTCATCATAGTACTATCTATATTCTTAACAAAAACAGTATCATTAATCATATAATTGAGTGCTCCATCACCTGATTTTATCCCTATAACCACATTATTTATATTAGTAAGTACTGAATCTATTTTACTACTAGAGTAATCAAGGTTTTGAATGATAGATTTCATTTTTTTTGCTGATATAGAATCACTCAATAAGACAGCCGCCACACTCTCATTATAATTTACAGAATTAATAATTTTATTAAGTTTATCTATAGTTTCTGAAGCACTAATACTGGCGGATTTTAATGTTAAAAAAGTCTCTTTTATGTTTAACGCCAAGCTTTCATCATTGATTAGCATCCCTAGGGTCCCTTTTCCTTGATTAACTTCGGTGGTTATTTTTAGTAAATCTGATGTTAGTAGTGCTGCGTTTTCATTGGTAGTATTTAAAGTTGACATCATATCACTGGTTGAAATTTTGCTAAATGATTTAATCGTATCTCCAGACATTAATGCTTCCGAACTTTCTTTTACGGGAACAATGTTAATAATCATACTACCCACCAAACCGTCAGAACTAATCGCTGCCAATGCGTTCTTTTTTAAATGTTGTAAAATTTTATCTTCAACAATCATGTCTACACAAATTGTAGTGTCATTAATCATTTCGATACTTTTTACGGTACCAACATTAATACCCGAATATCTAACATTATTACCTAATTGTAAGCCGTTCACATTATTAAACACGGCACTTATTTTAAATGTTTTACCAAAAATATTTTGTTTATTCCCTATAAAATAAAGAGCAATTATTAATAATAGTGTACTCACAATTATAAATAAACCCAATTTAAATTTCTGTGTTTTCGTTTGTTGCATAGCTTCATTATTTAAAAAATGCTTTAATATTTTTATCCGTTGATAATGCCAATTCTGCAAAACTACCTTCAGCATAATTTACACCATCAATTAGCAGAATCATTCTGTTCGCAATTACTCGAGCACAATCAACATCGTGCGTTATTATTAACGATGAAGCTCCATATTTTTCCTGAATATCTCTCATCAATTGAATAATTTCTTTTGAGGTTATCGGATCTAATCCCGTCGTTGGTTCATCATAAATTATAATTTTAGGTTTTAGAATAATAGCTCTTGCTAAAGCAACTCTACGTTTCATACCTCCAGAGAGTTCTTCGGGCATTAAATCCATTACATGAGCTAAACCAACACTATCTAATGCTTCTAATACTAAAGCATCTTTTTGCTTAAACTTTTCTTTGTTTTTACGTAGCGGAAACTCTAAATTTTCGCGTACCGTCATAGAATCATAAAGAGCACTACCTTGAAAAAGAAACCCTATTTGTGATCTTAAGTCATTTAATTGATTCTGTGTGAGTTTAGACAGATCATGGCCCATAATTTCAATAAGACCACTATCATGCATTAACAAGCCCATTAAACATTTAATCATTACTGATTTACCAGAACCTGATTTTCCCATAATCACTAAACTTTCACCTTTGTATAACTCTAAAGAAAATCCATTAAGCACATGGTTATCTCCAAAACTTTTTTTCAAGTCTACTATTTTTAAAACGGGTTCTCTGTTGTTTGTTTTTTCCATATTTAAACTTCAAAAAATATATCAACAATAAAAACAGCTATAAAGTCTATTACAAAAAGGAGCATAGAAGTATAAACTACAGCTGAATTAGAAGCTTCGCCAACACCAACAGTTCCTTTTTTACAATAATACCCCTTAAATGTACCGACCAAACCAATGGCAAAACCAAAGAAAAATGTTTTGATAGTTGCTGGAATAACATCAGAAAATTCTAGTGCATTTGTCACTTTATTAAAATAAAGTAAAAATGATACTTCTCCTTTTAGGTTCTCTACTATTGCGGAGCCAACTAAAGCAATGGCATCACCAAAAATAATAAGTAAAGGAAGCATAAGTGTAGCAGCTAAAATACGTGTTACCACTAAATACTTAAAGGGATTTGTACCCGAAACCTCCATGGCATCAATTTGTTCTGTCACTCTCATAGAGCCTAGTTCAGCACCAATACCAGAGCCAATTCTTCCTGCACAAATTAGTGCAATAATAACAGGTCCTATTTCTCTCACTATAGAAATACTGACCATGGAGGGCATCCAAGATTCAGCTCCAAATTCCATTAAAGTGGGGCGTGATTGCAGTGTAAAAACCAAGCCTAATATAAATCCCGTTACACCCACCAATAACAACGAACGGTTACCCATATTATAACATTGGCGTAACAATTCTTTAAATTCAAAAGGTCTCGTGAAGACTTCTTTAAAAAAGCGACCTGCAAAATATGCCAGGTCACCTATTTCTTCAAAAAAAGATTTAAATTTCGTCGCTAATTGTGTTGATTTGGATTTCATATCAATACAAATTTACCACTGATATTTATGTAATAAAATGATTTAGATCATTTATAATCATTGAGGTTATTAGTCCTTTCTTTAATAAAATAGTCAACAAGACAGAACTTATCTAAAGGATAAGGCTAAATTTTTCTTTTACTTTATTCACCACTTTCTTGACCATCAGTTCTTCTATAATTAAAATTTCAGAAATTTCACTCACACTTTGATTTGCAAAAACATACAACTCAATAATGGCTTTACTTCTTGGTGGCATCTTAAAAAATAGGCTTCCTAATAATTTTCGTTTTTTAGCAGATTGTAATGTCAAATCTTCTAAATTTAGTTTACTGGTAATTAGTTTTTCTATGGATTGATCTAAGATAATATGTTTAGGCTTAAAATCATTTTGATGGTAAGAAATATCATCTAATTCCTCATACAAAATAAAATCACCATCGCCATCAGTAGTATACCTTTCATCCATGGTTTGCAATTCTTCTTTTAATATTTCACCAATATTGATATTATTTTCAAATTGGTGACCTAATATGGTTATTTCATCAATTTTTTCAACACTTTTTTCAAAAAGCATTCTTCTTAAATCCTTTTTGGCAATTTTATTATTGAAATTTTCAAATACGTCAAGGTATACATCATCTAAAATATCATTAGGATTAAAAAAATTCTTATCTATTACCCCTAAATCCTCCGCAATATTTAGCTTTCTTGCTATAAAATCTTTAAGACTAGGTATAAAGCTTGAAACTTTTATATAAAAATGTTTAAAATTATTCTCTAATCTTAATTGTTGTAATTCTTTAGTAATCATGATTCGGAAATTTAGATAGTTAGAATTATATATATGTTAAAGCATGCACGTAAAATAAATCAAAATTGACTTTAATTTTTTCTTTTCCTTCCTGTCATTTCATTAATTTTAATCTGAAAGACAATGGGTTCCCCATCATCATAAATCTTACTTGAAAACTCACTAATAAAATGAAGGTCTTTCAGTTCTTTTTTTCTAATTATATCCTTTATACATATAGAAAAATCATGCAGATAATATTTTGCATCAACACCTGACAATTCCTTATATTCACCATGTACAAGCACAGATCTCCAATTACTAGGCGATTGAATTTCTGCAACTTCCAATGAAACAAAATTGTTTTTTCGCATAGCCATCGTTTTTTGACCACCTTCAGTATACCCTATGATACAATTATTCTCTTTACAGTAATAGTAGGTTATAGGTACAACAAATGGCCTATTCTGAAATATATACCCTAGGAAACCGATATAATTGGAACTGAGTATTTGAATTAACTCTTTATCTTTAACTAGCTGTATCATCCTTTAATATTTTTACTAAAAATAATAAGAAATTAGCTGTTTTAAAATGACCAATATCAGTTGAACAAAATGTATTAGTTCGTTTTATTTACATCTACTTCTAGTTTAGGTATTTTTATCAATTCTAATGTCGTAGAGGCTAACATTACTTTTCCATTAGTCAAATAAATTTCTTTTCTAATTTCATCATTCAATACATCTTTTGTGCCACGGCGTTTCTTATAATCAACAATATATCTAAGATTGAATTGTATCCAATTATCATTTAAGGTTATCGCTAAAGTTGGATCTACCTCAGCATTTTCTATATAATATTTATTTACAACATCATTCCATTTAGCCTTTGAGTTTAAGGTATAATCTGATAATACTTTACGAGCTATTTTAATAACAATAAGTTTTGCTAATTCAATGTCTGAACCATATTTAATAGGTAAGTTAAACTCATCCCAGATAAAGGGGAAATCTTGAGAATAATTATATATGGGGCCTTTAAACACAAAGGCGTTACTCAATTTTACAATTCTACCACTGTAATTATCACTACTTACCCATTGGCCAATTTCCATCATGGTGGTATAAATACTATCCACATCAATTACATCGCCTTTAATACCATTAATTTCAATTCTATCTCCAGGTTTGTACACTTTAACTAAAAAAATATAAACAGATCCGGCCAAGCTTAAAATCAATTCTTGTAATGTAAAAGCAATACCCGCCGTAAAAACACCAATAGCAATAGTGAAATTTTTCATTGAACCTGAAAAATAGAAAAGGGATAAAAGAATTAATAATATATATCCTAATATTTCAATGCCTTTTTGAGATTTATACCTTGCACTTGTGTTTGAAATTCTCCTTCTTAAAACTCTCCTCGTCAATTTTATAACGATAATAATAAAAAGCACCCATAATAAGTATTTAACGATTCCCACAACAAAAGGATTTTCAGAAATCCAAATTTTAATATCTTCTATTAAATTCATAGTATTTAAGAATTAATTAATATTTGTACTAAAGTTAATAGATCCTAAAGCCTTTAAAAATGATACATATCATCTAAAAAACCACCACTATAGTTTAATCGTTTATAATTATTATGCTGAAGGAATTTTTGTAACTTTACTACAGTTATCATCTTATAAAAAATCTTGTAAAATGTTTCAACAAAATCAAGATATATTTAGCATTCTATCTGAAGCAATTTCTGAATGTATTATCATTATTGATAATGATCAAAAAATTGTATCAACCAATTCGTCTACCAATAAAGTATTTGGTTATACCTCTGCCGAATTAATAGGAAAATATTTGGAAAAACTAATTCCAAAAAAATATCATAAAATTCAAAAAGTACTCTTCAAAAAGTTTGTTAAAAAAGGTGAGAAAAGGCAAATTTCAGATAGTATTGAACTTTATGGCTTACGAAAAAATGGTGCCATTTTTCCTACTGAAATTGGTTTAAATCCTTTTACGGTTTATGGTAAAACCTATAACATGGTTTTATTGATTGATATTACCGAAAGAAAGGAAAATGAAAAAAATTTACTCATAAAAAGTGAAGCTCTGCAGTCAGCAGCTAATGGTATTGTTATAACCGATGCACTACAATATGACAACCCTATCATTTATTGCAATTCCGCTTTTATTAAACTCACCGGGTATTCAGAATCTGAAATCATAAATAAAAATTGCAGGTTCTTACAAACTGATGATAGAGATCAAGAAAGCATAGAGCAAATTCGATTGGCTATAAAAAAAGGAATAAGTTGTAGTACAATTCTGCGTAATTATAAAAAAGACGGTACTTTATTTTGGAATGACCTGTCTGTAACGCCTATAAAGAATAATGATGGTGTTGTTACTCATTTTATTGGAATCCAAAATGATATTACAAAGCGGATGTATGCTGAGCAAGAACTTAAGCATTGGGCTTCTATTTTTGATGAATCATTAAATGAAATATTTATATTCGATAAAGTATCATTAAAATTTTTAAATGCTAATAGAGGAGCACAAAAAAATATAGGTTATACTCTTGAAGAACTTAAAGAATTGACCCCTTTCGATATAAAACCTGAAATTACCGAAAATGATTTTAGAACATTGATAGCTCCTCTAATTCATAAGGATAAAGAAAAAATTGAATTTGAAGCCATCCATCAAAGAAAAGATGGCACCACGTACCCTATTGAGGTACACTTACAACTATCTTCATCTGAAGATCATGAATTACTCGTTGCGATAATCTTAGATATTACTGAGCGAAAAAATTATACAGAAAAGTTAGAAAATACCGTCGCAAAACGGACCGAACAATTGAAAATTGCCTTGACTAAAGAAAAAGAACTAAACGAACTTAAAACAAAGTTTCTGTCTTTAGTATCGCATGAATTTAAAACACCATTAAGTGGCATTTTAACATCAACTATTTTACTAGAAAAATACAAGCTCACTGAACAACAAGAAAAAAGAGATAAACACTTAAATATAATTACGAGTAAAGTACATTACCTTAACAATATTCTTAACGATTTTTTATCTATTGAACGTTTAGAATTAGGAAAAGTAACTTATAAATTTACTGATTTTAATTTGAGTAAAGTCGTAAACGAAGTGGTTTATAATGCAAATATGTTATTAAAAGGCGGACAAAGAATTAATATTTCTCAAAATAGTGATGAATTTAACTTACATCAAGATGAGCGGATTTTAGAATTAATTTTATCTAATTTAATTTATAATTCCATAAAATATTCACCTGAAAACACAGACATTAATCTTGAAGTTTCAGAATGTGAAAATAATTTAATTTTAAAGGTTATTGATTATGGAATAGGAATTCCGATAAATGACCAAAAACACATATTTAATCGTTACTTTAGAGCTGAAAATGTATTGAATAATCATGGTACAGGCATAGGTCTAAATATTATAAAAGCACATTTAGAAAATTTAGGTGGAACAATAAACTTCAAAAGTGAAGAAAATAGCGGATCTACATTTATAGTTGAACTTCCAAAGATAATTGAAAAATGAAAAAAATTTTATTAATAGAAGATGACGTAGTAGTCAGAGAAAACACAGCAGAACTGTTAGAGTTGTCTAATTATAAGGTTTTTACAGCTGCAGATGGTAAAATGGGAATTACAAAAGCAATCACAGAATTACCTGATGTAATTATATGTGATATAATGATGCCTGAAATAAATGGTTATGAAGTATTAAATGTACTTTCTAAAACAATTGCTACACAGCATATTCCTTTTATTTTTTTATCCGCAAAAACTGAATATAGCGATATTCGAAAAGGAATGGATATGGGTGCTGACGATTATTTGACCAAACCTTTTAATGAAGCTGAACTTATTAGTGCTATAGAAAGTCGAATTGCCAAAGTAGCACTTCTAAATGAGAATTCAGATTTGAAAAGCTTAATACAATCATATAATAGTGATGATAATCTAAAAACAATTGATCAGCTTAAAAACTATTTTTCTGATAATGCAGAAGAAGTTACATATAACCTTGATCAAACTATATATAGAGAAGGAGATCATTCAAATTATATATATTTAATATATAAAGGGGTTGTAAAAACCTCAAAAACTGATGAACAAGGCAAAGAATTAATTACCGCATTACACAAAGGGGACGATTTTTTTGGGCTAACTTCTTTATCTCACAATAGGCCTTATAAAGAATCTGCAATAGCTCTCGAAAAAACACAAGTTTTCAGATTGGTAAAAAATGATTTTAAAGATCTTTTATTAAAAAATCATGCCTTAACATTAGAGTTGTTGGACTATTCTACAGAAAATGTAACCGAAATTAAAGGTCAATTATTACAAATGGCATACAGTTCTGTTAGAAAAAAAACGGCAAATACGATATTACAGTTTGCTGAAAAAATTAAAAAACATCCAAAAGATGGTATTCGAATCTCAAGAAGTGACTTGGCTAGTGTAGCTGGTATTGCCACCGAGACTTTTATAAGAACATTAACACGTTTAAAAAAGGAAGGTATCATTGATATTGAAGGAAGAAATATAAAGGTAATTGATATTGACTTATTAAAACAAGTTTATTAAAAATTGATTTTAAATTGATATATATCATTGTATAAAATCTATAACACGTCTAATTTAGATGTAAATTATAGAACGAATAGAATGATGACTAATATTTTAATCCCCACAGACTTTTCGGAAAATTCATGGAATGCTATCGCATATTCCATAAAGTATTTTGAAAAATCAACATGTAATTTTTATTTACTACATGTTACTCCGATTATTAATTATGCAAGTGGTGAAACGCCCCCACTCCCCTTCAGTGGCTCTGTAGAAAAGGAACTATTACAGCAATCGAAATCTGATTTACAAGACCTATTAAATAGGATTAAGAAAATAGATTTAAATACCAAACATACTTTTATTACCATACCTAGTTACGATTATTTTATTGATTCCATAAGGGGGCAAATTGAAGAAAAAAAGATTGACCTTGTTGTTATGGCAACTAAAGGTGCCTCTGGTATTAAAAAAATAGTAATTGGCAGTAATACTGGCGATTTAATTACAAAGGTAAAAATACCTGTAATGGTTATACCTGAAAAAGCAACATTTAAGCCCCCTAAAGAAATAGCTTTTCCGACTGACTATAACATATTTTATCACACCAAAATTATAAGTGATATTTTAGAATTTTCTAAAAAACATGATACTATTATTAGAGTAGTCCATGTTGCTAAAAAAAATGAGGAATTAACACAATTCCAATTAGAAAATAAAGAATATTTAGAGGAAGTTTTAAGTACAATCCCCCATAGTTTTCATAGAATAAGTAATAAAAAAATTGAAGCAGGTATTGAATGTTTTGTAGAAAGCAGAGATATAGATATGATATTTATGGTAGCAAAAAACTTAACTCTTTTTCAGCAAGTTATGTTTAAGCCAACTGTAGAAGAGATAAGTTATCGAACTAAGATTCCCTTTATCGTATTACATGAATAAAAAACATAATAATTATGGAAAATATATCTATTTTTTTAGCAAAATTTTGGGGATGGTATTTAATTATTTTCTTTTTGATATTAAGTCTAAACCCTAAAAGGATCAAACAAATCTTTGAAGATTTGAAAGATCAAAAATTTCTTATAATTACGGCTTTCATAGCCATTATAATTGGCTTACTAAATATTTTATTTCACAATATTTGGGAAGATAGTTGGACGATTGTAATTACATTTATTGGATATATATCACTTCTAATTGGTTTGTCTTTATTTGTTTTTCCTGACAAAACCATCAATTGGATAAACATTATAAATATTAAATTTTTACAGCTATTATATATGCTATTATTTTTAGTAGGTGTTTTCCTTTTAAATATGGCCTATGGTATTGTACCGTTTTAAAAAATATTTTTCCTCATTAATATTTATTATAAAACAGGTAAGTTAATACTCACCTGTTTTATAATTTAACCTAACATAAATGAACATCCTATTTTTATTTTTTATAACAATTAAACTAGAAGCAATAATATTGGAGAAAAAACTTGGAGGTAAAATTTTAGAGTCATTTTTTTTACAGCTGCCAAATCCTCATTAAAAGGTGAAAAAAAATCTGATTGACAAAAAAGCACAGCACTAAAACAATTAAATTTTTCATGATTGTATCTATTTGTAATTCAATCAAAATTACTAACGCCGGTATTTTCACGAATTGATCCGGATCATTTTTTATGAAATCCAATTATAATAGTTTTAACAAAAGAAAAATTTACCTCTTGATATCTAATTATGTAACTGATATATATCATTTCAAATTAGAATCATTATAAGTATATTAGTATTCATGATTCTAAAGCTTATACATTAGGCAATTTTTAAATTTTATTTATTGCAAATGGAAGAAGCTAAAGCATCATCAAAAAAAATTGATAGAAGTACTATACTAATTCTTTAATTAGAGGCTAACAAATACTTCTGTTTCATTCTAATTTTTATAACACTATAAATAACTTAAAATGGAAACTAAAATCAAAAAAGATTGGTTGGGCAGAGTTAAAAGCATTGAAGAATTGCATGATGACTCAAAACTTTGGATTTCTGAAGTAAGTTTTATTAATGATGAATTACATTTTTTTAATGATTTATTAAGTACCTATTATATTGATATTATTGATTCTGGTTTGTCTGATGAAATCAATAAAATAATAAAAAAAATAACTCAAGAAAAAGAATCATATAATGCATTTATGAAATTGATTCAATATCAGGAAAACCTATTATCTAAACTAATTTACACAGGTAGTGTTACCAGCAATCCAAATTATTTAAAAATGCATCAAGATTTAGAATTTAAAGTTAATGCCTATATTAAAAATTCTAAATTATTAAAAAAACAAATTTTTAGCATTGTAGAAGATCAAATGAGAAAGAAAGAGCAAAAAAAATTACTATGAAAAGGACCTATTTCTATGAAAAGGACTTAAAAGATAGTATCGGTTATAACCTTTTAGGTTAAGAACCTTTACTATCTTTTATTGCTAATACGAACTTCACAACACTTTTTCCTTAAAGAATCTACTTTAAAAAAGCACTTGAAATAACTTACAAAAACAATAAAGGTATTTTACTAGCATACGTTATCTCTGTCATACTCGCCTTTGTAAATATTCTTTTAAAAAAAGATTCGACATGTATAATTTTAGCAACTAAATGCACTTCTTTTGTTGCTATAATATGCTCAACGGCATTTTCAATTGACTTATTTTGGTCCGTATAAAAGTTCAGTATGGTGTCTTTAAAAAATGAATTTAAGGTCTCTTTTTGAAGGTTATATTTATCTTGTTCATTCTGATTAACCATTGTTAATACATTCAGATGTGAATTAAATTTTGATATTATACCAAGTAATGGTTTTACAATATTCTTTTCTAAACTTATTTCTGTTTCATTGATAAATAAAACTTGCGATGGTTTACAGAACTTGTGCTTTTTAGGAATAACCAAAATAGGTAAATCAACTTTTTCAATAACCTGAATTGTATTAGAACCAAAAACAGCTTCTTTTATACTTGAAGCTCCATTTGTTCCCATCACAATCATATCCACATGTTCAATTTCTACTAATTGTTTTATAGCACTGACAAAGCTATCATAATCACAAATTCCTTCAAAAGTATAGTCTTCATTAGCGTATTCTTTCTTTAAATCATTTACTAAAATCTCTAATGCTTTTTTAGGATTTTTTATGACAGAATCGTAAATAGATTTTTTGGGAGATGCAATTAAATCACTTGTAATATATTTGGAAACTTTCTGCACATTGAGCACATAAAACGTAATGGTGTCTCCACTAAAAAACTGCATCGCATATGTTATAGCATTACTAGCATTCTTTGAAAAATCTGTTAATAATAGTATCCGTTTCATAATTATATTTTTTCTCTTATAAAAATACAAATTACAACGTATTGTAAATATGACATTTATCATTGTATCTCCATCATAACAACATTAATTTTGGCAACAAGAAAATAAGTTAATCCTATGCCAAATTCAACATTAATTCAAAAGTATAATGTACCTGGTCCAAGATATACTAGTTACCCTACAGTTCCTTATTGGAATGAAGATAGCATAGATGAAAATAGCTGGAAGCAATCCATTAAAAAGTCTTTTGATGAAAGCAATTCTTCAAAGGGAATTAGTTTATATCTACACCTTCCTTTTTGTGAAAGTTTGTGTACTTTTTGTGCTTGTCATAAATACATTACGAAGCGACATGAATTAGAAACACCCTATATTGAAACGTTGTTAGCTGAGTGGCAACTTTACTTGCAACAATTTGATAAAAAACCGTTGTTAAAAGAGTTACATTTAGGTGGTGGGACTCCTACTTTTTTTGATGTGGAAAATTTAGAACTGTTGATAAAAACCATTCTAAAAACAGTTGATTTACATAGAGATTTTGAATTTAGTTTTGAAGGTCATCCTAACAATACTACCAAAGAACATTTACAAACCTTATATAATTTAGGTTTTACTCGAGTGAGTTATGGTGTACAAGATTATTCAGAAAAAATTCAAAAAGCGATCAATAGAAAGCAGTCTTTTGAAGATGTAAAAAATGTAACGCAATGGGCTAGAGATATTGGCTACACTTCTATTAGCCACGACCTTATTTTCGGATTACCGTTTCAGACCATTAACGACATTATAGATACCATAAAAAAAACGAAAGAATTAAAACCTGAACGTATTTCGTTTTATAGTTATGCTCATGTACCATGGATTAAAGGTGTTGGTCAAAGAGGTTTTAAAGATTCAGATATACCTAATGGTGATGAAAAACGAAAACTATATGAAATGGGTAAACATATGTTACTGAACCTAGGATATATTGAAACGGGCATGGATCATTTTGCATTACCAACAGATTCCCTCTCTAGAGCTTTTAAAGATGCTAATATGCACAGGAACTTTATGGGATACACTACAAATCCAACACAATTAATGATAGGGTTGGGCATGTCTGCCATTAGCGATTCTTGGTATAGTTTTTCACAAAATGAGAAAACGTTAAAAGCATATCAAGATCAAATTGAAAAAGGAGTACTTCCTCTTTTAAAGGGTCATTTATTAACCGAAGAAGATTTAATAATCAGAAAACACATACTAAACATTATGTGTCATTTTAAAACTTCTTGGAAAAATGACAATATGAAATTTAAGGAGCTTTCAGAAACATTAGGCCGTTTAAAGGAATTAGAAAAAGATGGCTTAGTTGTAATTTTAGATGATGAACTCATTATTCCTGAAAATGCAAGGGCATTTGTAAGAAATATATGTATGGCATTTGATTTACGAATGGTTCGTAACAAGCCAAATACCAAATTATTTTCATTGACAGTATGATATTAAGATGCAAAAATTTAGACCGAGAATAAGGTAAAAATGGTAGCTTATAAATTAATTTTAAGGATTATAAACTAAAGTTAAACCTAGCGGAAAGAAGATTAAAAAAGGTGTGTATGTCCCTCTTTTATTTCCTTAGAGAAACTTGCAATTGTTTTGTTTGTGAGTTCCCCTACTAATTTATTTCTTAAGGGTGATACTAAATGATGAATTGGACAAGGGTTTTCACTATCACAAACAGGTAAACCTAAAGAACATCCTTGAAATTTTTCTAACCCATCTATGGCAGCTACTATAGATATCATTGAATTTTGTCTATCAGCATCCGTAAGGTAAAAACCTCCGTTCCTACCCTTTCTTGAAGAAATAATATTTCTTTTGGTAAGTTCTTGCAAGGTTTTAGCTAAAAAAGGAGCTGGTATATCAATTATTTCAGCAATTGATTTTGGATTATATTTTTTTTCATCATCAGAATTTAATGATAAAAACAGTACTGCTCTAATGGCGTAAGTACTAGATTTTGAAAGCATATTTTATAATTTTAACAAGATAACAAAGTAAAAAGATAATAATATCTTTTTATATGACAAATGTCATATTTTCATTTAAGCACTACTTATATATTTGTACAAAATTAACAAACTTTATATTATGAAACTTAAAACTCTAATTCCAATTTTAATCATCGCCATCATGATTTCTTGTAAAAATGAAAAACAAGAAAGCACAGAAACAACACCAGCTGCTACTGAACAAGCTTCACCAGAAGCATCAGAAAATCAAGGTCAAGCTTCTGTTACAGATAAAGTGTCTGATGCAAATGCATTACAAGTGGCTCAATCATTACCTGATTTTTCAACATTAGTAACGGCTATTGAAGCTGCTGGTTTAGAAAACTCAGTTGTAAATGCGGGTCCTTTAACAATTTTCGCTCCTACCAACGAAGCATTCGGTAAATTACCAGAAGGTACTGTTGAAACATTAGTAAAGCCCGAAAACAAAGAAAAATTAGCCTTTATTTTAAAAAACCATGTAGCTCCGGCAAATTATCCAGACACACAATTAGAAAAAGAAGCTAAAAAGGGTCGTAAATTATATATGGCTTCCGGAGAATATTTAGAAGTAGTGAAAAAGGATGATGGTCTTTATGTTGGCGGAACTAAAATATTAAAAACAGTAAAAGTTAGCAACGGTTGGATTCACGTCATAGGAGATGTGATTGTACCTAAAGATAAATAAGCGTTTCAATTCAATAAATAATTAAACTAAAAACTAAAATAATGAAAAAAGTAATTTTAAGCGTATTTGTGCTCTCACTTGCTGTATTGGTAAGTTGTGGTGACAAAACAAAAAAGGATAGTACTGAGGCTCCAAAAGAAGAAGTCGTAAAAGAAGAGGTTGTAGAAGTTGATCCAATGCAAAATAAAGGAATTGGACCTATTACAAGTGTAACCTTAGCTGCTGAAGTAGATCAAGAATTAGCAAAAACAGGTAAGGAAGTATATGAAAAAATGTGTACTGCTTGTCATAAAGCTGAAAAAAAGTTTATCGGTCCTGCTCCAAAAGGAATATTGGAAAGAAGAAGTCCAGAATGGGTTATGAATATGATTTTGAATCCTGACGGAATGGTTAAAGAAGATCCTATTGCAAAAGCATTATTAGCTGAATATTTGTCTCCAATGTCAAATCAGAATTTGACGGAAGAACAAGCAAGAGCTGTCTTAGAATATTTTAGAACATTATAAATAAATCAAACTTTAAATTAACTTTATATGAAATCAATACTTAAAATAATGACGCTGTTATTTTCGGCTTCTGTTTTACTGAGCAGTTGTGGTAATAATAATGGTAAATCTTCGGGTAACAATAGTGCTTTAAATAGCAGTAACGCCGAAAAAGTGTATGTTGCACCAGGTGAATATGACGAGTTTTATGCGTTTATGTCTGGAGGTTATAGTGGTAACCTTACTGTTTATGGTTTACCTTCTGGTAGAATGTTTAAAGAGATTCCTGTTTTTTCTCAGTTTCCAACCACAGGTTATGGTTACTCTGAAGAAACTAAACCAATGCTAAATACTTCATTTGGTATGGTACCTTGGGATGATTCTCACCACCCTGATATTTCTCAAACCAATGGTGTTTTAGATGGTAGATGGGTATTTATAAATGGTAACAATACACCACGTATTGCTAGAATTAGTCTTAAAACTTTTGAAACTGAAGAAATTATTGAAGTACCTAATAGTGCAGGTAACCATAGTTCTTCATTTATAACTGAAAACACAGAATATGTAGTTGCAGGTACACGTTTTTCTGTTCCTGTTCCTCAAGCTGATTTACCTATTAATGAATATAAAGGTAAATTTAAAGGAGCTTTATCTTTTATTAGTGTAGATAAAGAAACGGGTAGAATGGGTATTAAATTTCAAATATTAATGCCAGGTTTTAACTATGATCTTTCTCACCCTGGTAGAGATAAGTCTCATGGTTGGTTCTTCTTTACTACTTACAATACAGAAGAAGCGAACTCATTATTAGAAGTAAATGCTTCTCAAAATGACAAAGATTTCATTGCTGCGATCAATTGGAAAAAAATTGAAGAATATGTAAATAATGGTGGTGGTACTAAAATGCCGGCAAATTATGCACACAACGTTTATGATGAGCATACACATACGGCTACTTCTACTATGGAAAAAGAAGTATTGACTGTAAACCCTGCAGATATACCTGGAGCTATTTATTTCTTACCTACTCCAAAATCACCTCATGGTTGTGATGTAACTCCTTCAGGAGAATACATTATCGGTAATGGTAAATTATCAGCAGACTTAACAGTACATTCATTTGCAAAAATGTTAGATGCTATTGAAAACAAAAAATTTGACGGTGATGCTTATGGAATTCCAATCTTAAAATATGAAGATATTTTAGCTGGTGTTGTAAAATCTGGTGGTTTAGGCCCATTACATACAGAATTTGATGATAAAGGAAATGCGTATACTACATTCTTTATTTCTTCTGAAGTAGTAAAATGGAAAATAGGTACTTGGGAAGTAATTGATAGAAAACCTACTTATTATTCAGTAGGTCACTTAATGATTCCTGGTGGAAATTCTAGAAAACCTTTCGGAAAATACGTGGTTGCCATGAATAAAATTACGAAGGACCGTTATTTACCAACTGGACCTGAGTTAGAGCATTCAGCACAACTATATGATATTTCAGGTGAAAAAATGGAGTTAATTTATGATTTTCCAACACATGGTGAACCTCATTATGCTGCAGGTATTCCAGCTGATCTAATCAAAGGTAATTCACAAAAAATCTACAGATTAGATGAGAACAAACATCCATATGCCATAACTTCTCCAGATCAAGCCAAAGTGACTAGAAATGGTAAAGAAGTACATATATCTATGGCAATGATTAGATCTCATTTTACACCAGATAATATTGAAGGTGTTAAAGTTGGTGATAAAGTATATTTCCATATCACAAACCACGAACAAGATTTTGATGTACCTCATGGATTTGCTATGATCGGTGCAAACAATTCTGAATTGCTAATTATGCCAGGACAAACAAAAACCCTTACATGGGAACCTAAACAAGTAGGTGTTTGGCCTTTCTATTGTACAGATTTCTGTAGTGCATTGCATCAAGAAATGCAGGGATATGTCAGAGTATCACCAGCAAATTCAGATATAGAGCTATCATGGTCTTTAGACGGTGAATAAACAATTATTTTAGTTTGAAAAGGCTGTATTGAAAATTTCAATCCTTTAGTTTCGTACAGCCTTTTTGTTTTTACTTATAGATTACCTCATTCTACCAATCACTCCAAAAGGAGCATAATTACAATAAGATGAAAAAAGCAGGTATTATAATGATTATCGGCTCTTTATTACTAATGGGCCTATTCAAATTTCCTTTATGGAATATTATGTTAGGAGCACCTCAATATCCTGAACCGTTAGGTATGGATATTTATATTGATGGTATCAAGGGGGTTTCCGAATTTGATTTACAAAATATAGATGGCTTAAACCATTATATTGGTATGAAAGTAATACCTAAACCAGAAGAAATGTGGGAATTCTCCGCCTTTCCTAAAGTTATTGGAGGTATGGTGGCATTAGGAGTTCTTATTGGTATTTTAGGTTTTATGGGGAAAGTTTCCTATAAATGGTTTATCGGTTGGTTTATACTTATGTCCATTTTAGGGGTATTAGGTATGTATGATTTCAACCAATGGTTAACTGAGTATGGTGGAGATTTAGATCCACATGCTATTATAAAAGTAATAAATCCTGATGGAACACCTATGACATACAAACCACCATTATTAGGGTATCAAAAAATGTTAAATTTTGATGTTACTTCATTACCGCACACAGGTGCTTACATGATGTTTGTAGGAATGATGCTTACAATAGTTGCATTTTTTGTAGGAAAAAAAGAGCATAAAAAGGCATAAAACAGTGTCTGTTCGAGTGTCACTCATTGTGTGGTGTAATGAGAGCGGTATAATTGGAATAGTTAAATCTAGACAAAAATGAAAAAATTATTTTTTTTACTTTCATTATCTCTGATATTGGTTTCATGTGCTATTGAACCCTCAAAAATTGAATATGGTAAAGATGCCTGCAATTTTTGTAAAATGACAATTGTAGATAAAACACATGCTGCTCAAATTGTTACTAAAAAAGGGAAGTCTTTTAAATATGATGCTATTGAATGTATGTTAAATGACATGAAGGATAAAGATAAAAGCAAAATGGAATTATTTCTGGTTACAGACTATCTAAATCCCACAACATTAATAGATGCCAATTCCGCAACCTTTTTAATTTCTCCTGCAATAAAAAGTCCTATGGGAGCTAACCTATCTGCTTTCAAAAATAAAGAAGATGTAGCAAAGCTTATCAAAACTGATGTAGACAAAAGCTATAACTGGAAAGAGCTACTGGCACGTTATCAGTCTGGTTCTCAAGGTAAATAAATACTCACTCAAATTAGCTAAAGCTGTCTTAAACTTTAAATTTAGGGCAGCTTTTTTAAATCTAAAAAATGAATAAAAATAGTATTACAGACATCCCTATTAAAGGTTTAAACGTTACTAAAATCTTTACAACAGATAGTACTGAAACGTTGTTAATAAGCTTAGAAAAAGGTGAAACTTTTCCAACACATACATCACCCAAAACTACTCTTCTTGTTGTTTTAGAGGGAAAAATCGATTTCCATATTGAAAATAAAATTGTTACTTTAGCTAAACATCAGTGTTATAGTTTTGAAAAAAACATTGAGCATTACGTTACTGCTCATAAAAATTCTAGATTTTTGATAATTAGATAGTAAAATGCTAAAGAAAACACTTCCCCTTTTATTATTCCTTTTTATAATTTCAAATAGTTATACTCAATCTATAGAGGTATGTGCTACTTGCGATGTTAACTCACTTACAGATGCTATCGCTAAATCTAAACCACATGATAAAATAACGATACAAAAGGGTACGTACTTAGAAAGCAATGTTATAATTGACAAGCCTTTACAAATAATTGGTGAGGGTAATCCAATAATTGATGGAGAAAAAAAAGGATATGTACTTATTGTAAAATCTGACAGTGTTTCTGTTACCGGACTGGTAATTAAAAACCCAGGGAAAAGTTATACCAAAGATTATGCAGCCGTTTATATTTCTCAGAGTAACCATTTCACTTTTGAAAACAATACCTTAGAGAGTGTCTTTTTTGGTTTTCTAATTGAAAAATCTCATCATGGAAAAATCGTTAAAAATCATGTTTCAAGTCAAGCGATAGATCAATCAGCCTCAGGTAATGGCATTCATTTATGGAATTGTTCAAATATGCTTATTGATGGAAATAAAGCACATAATTTAAGAGATGGTATTTATTTAGAATTTACCAAAGAAACTAAGGTTACCAATAACCAAAGCTATGACAATATGCGTTATGGTTTACATTTTATGTTTTCAAACCATAACGAATACCATAACAATACATTTACGAATAATGGTGCCGGCGTTGCTGTTATGTTTTCCAAATTTATTAAAATGACTGGCAACACATTTACCAAAAACTGGGGAACTGCATCTTACGGATTACTTTTAAAAGAAATTTATGATGCCGAAATTGAAAACAATACTTTTCAAGAAAACACTATTGGTATTAACGTTGAAGGTTCTACCAGAATAAATTATCTCAAAAATAATTTTATAAGCAACGGTTGGTCTGTAAAAATTGCTGGTGCTTGTTATGCCAATATATTTAAGGAAAATAATTTTTTAAACAATTCTTTTGACATTTCATACAACAGCAATATGAACGATAATAAATTTGACAGTAATTATTGGAGCTCATATACGGGGTACGATTTAGATAAAAATGGCATAGGTGACATTCCTTATCGTCCTGTAAAGCTATTTTCTTATATCGTAAATAAAACCCCAGAAACAATTATATTATTGCGAAGTTTATTTGTAGATATTATCAATTTTTCAGAAAAAGTGTCACCAGTGTTCACACCTGATGAATTGGTAGACAGTACACCATTAATGACTCCTATTAAATGATAGAAATAAAAAATTTATATAAAAAATTTGGAAAGGTTGAAGTCTTAAAAGGGCTAGACTTGACCATTAACCCCAATACTTCTGAAGGTGGCATTTTTGCAGTTTTAGGTCCTAACGGCTCCGGTAAAACAACATTAATTAAAAGTATTTTAGGGATGGTTATTCCCAATAAAGGGGAAATTGAAATTCAAGGAAAAAGTGTCTTAAAAAAACATCAATATAGGAATAACATCAATTATTTACCACAAATTGCCAATTTTCCAAGCAATTTAAGTGTAAACGAATTGATTAAAATGGTTAAAAACCTAAGACCTAAACCTGCGGCTGATCAAGAATTTATTGATTTGTTTCGTTTAGAACCTTTTCTAGACAAAAAACTAGGCAACTTATCAGGTGGTACGAAGCAAAAAGTAAACATCCTACTGACTTTTATGTTTGATAGTGAACTAATTATCTTAGATGAGCCCACAACTGGTTTAGACCCAATTTCTTTACTCAATCTTAAAAAAATAATCTTGGCTGAAAAAGAAAAGGGTAAAATGATATTAATTACTTCTCACATTATGAGTTTTGTAGAAGAAATGGCTGATGAAATTGTGTTTCTATTAGATGGTAAAATCTATTTTAAAGGAACATTAGCTGCCATAAAAGAGCAGACCAAACAAACCGATTTAGAACATGCTATTGCAGCAATTTTAACAAAAGAAAATGTTTAAAATATTAAAATATAGTTTTTACGATTTAATGCGTAGCAGTTGGAGTTACGTATATTTTTTATTCTATTTAGGCTTAGGTTCTGTATTACTATTTTTAAATAATGACGTGTCAAAAGCGGTTATTACTTTAATGAATATTATTGTGGTACTTACACCATTAATAGGAACCATTTTTGGGGTTATGTATTATTATAACTCCCGTGAGTTTACGGAGTTATTGTTAGCCCAACCCTTAAAAAGATCAACCATTTTTATTGGTCAATATTTAGGAGTGGCCATTTCACTCTCTTTAAGTTTAGTGATTGGTTTAGGTATCCCATTTTTAGCATATGGACTACTACAATCATCAGAAATTTTTAATTTTTTATCTCTTATAGTGGTTGGTGCATTTTTGACTTTTATCTTTGTAGCCTTGGCATTTAATATTGCTCTTTCTAACGAAAATAAAATTAAAGGCTTTGGTTATGCTATTTTAATGTGGTTATTTTTAGCTGTAATTTATGATGGGCTATTTTTAATTTCTCTAGTAATGCTTCAAGAATATCCATTAGATAAATTCTCTTTAGTAGCAACCATGTTTAACCCTATAGATTTATCGAGAATTTTAATACTTTTAAAATTAGACATCTCTGCCCTACTCGGCTATACAGGTGCTGTTTTTCAAAAATTCTTCGGTACTAATTTCGGCATGGTAATTTCTTTTAGTGTACTTTCTCTTTGGGTTGTTTTTCCCATATTAAGAATCCTATTTAAATCAAAAAGAAAAGATTTTTAATTTTTAAATCTTAATTGAATGTTAAATCAATCATAATTCATAATTACATGATAATCATCATGTTTTTGCTTATTTGTTAATCCTATTTTTGACTTTGCTAGGTTTATACAAATTTTAATCATAAAACATGACAAAAGCTCACTCTTTTCATATACCTGTTATGGGTATCGGTTACACTATAGATACCCCTTATAAAGTTGCTCATTTAGGCATCGATTCTGTTATTTCTTTAGTGGACGACATTTTACTTGAAAAACTCAGGAAAATGTATAGTGAAAAACTGGAGATTCCATACACTGCAATTACTGATAAAATTAATGATTTCAGAGCCAAACGAGTTACATCTTATTTAAATATGATGAATAATTTGGTCGACAAAAAATTTGAAGAATTAAAGAATTCAGCCGCTGATGTAAAAGAATATTTTAATCGGTTACCAGACAGCTCCTCCATAAAAAAAGAGTTTAAAAAAATTACAGCCCACCATTTTAATCTAGAAGACATAAGAACATGGATTGACACTACGATTACCAAAGGTAGTATAGATGTTAATATCATGACCAAGGTTGACAAAGACAATTATATTGGTGACGAAAAATTACCCATTGAATTTAATGATGCTCATGCTGCCTTAAGAGGTTTTGCAGAAAGCGATTTAAATGCCTCTGTGATTCTTTCTGCAGGTATGAACCCAAGACTTTATGCTTATCTTGAAAACTTTGACGCATTTTATCCAAATGAAAAAGGTGAAGTTGACAAAAAGATTGTTTTAAAAGTTAGCGATTATCGTTCTGCATTAATTCAAGGGAAATTTTTAGCAAAAAAAGGAATCTGGGTTTCAGAATATCGCGTTGAGTCTGGTTTAAATTGTGGTGGACATGCCTTTGCAACTGATGGAAATTTATTAGGCCCAATATTGGCAGAATTTAGAGACCATAAACAAGAAATTACGCAAACGGTTCATGAACTCTTAATAAAGGCATTAGCGGATAAAAACAAAACCATCCCAAAAGAACCATTAGCTTTAAAAATAACAGCCCAAGGTGGTGTTGGTACTTCAGAAGAACATGACTTTTTATTAGATCATTACAAAGTTGATTCTGTAGGATGGGGTACGCCATTTTTACTAGTTCCAGAAGCGACAACCGTTGATGTTGATACCTTAGAAAAATTAGAAGACGCAAAAGAAAAAGATTTATACTTAAGTAATATCTCTCCTTTAGGCGTTCCTTTTAATAACCTTAGAGGAAATACAAAAGACGAACAAAAGTTTAAAAATATCGCAAAAAATAGACCTGGAAGTGCATGCCCAAAAAAATACGTAGCCTTAAACTATGAGTTTGATAAAAAAGGCTTGTGTACAGCTTCAAGACAATATCAGCACTTAAAACTAAATAGCTTAGCTGAACAAAATTTATCAGAAATTGAACATGAAAAAGAATATACTAAAATTATAGAAAAATCTTGTGTTTGTGTTGGGTTAGGAACCTCTTCTTTATTGAGCCATGGTGTAGAAACCAAAAAAGAAGGCACTGGTGTTTCTATTTGTCCTGGTCCGAATTTGGCATATTTCTCTGATAAAATGAGTCTAAAAAACATAACTGACCATATTTATGGAAGAGCAAACATGATTTCTAGATCTGATAGACCGAATATGTTCATTAAAGAATTGAATATTTATATTGAATATCTTAAAAATAAATTGGAAGAAACGGCAACTTCGATGGATGCCAAACAAGAAAAATATTTTAAGAAATTTAGTAATAACCTAAATGAAGGAATTACCTATTATCACAATTTATTTAATTCAGTTACCGCAAACTTTAGAGATGCAAAGGTTTCTATTTTCAATGAACTTGAAACGAGTAAACGTAACTTGAAACAAATTGTAACTGATATAGAACTAAAAAAAGAAAGTATGCTAGAAAAAGCATAATTATAATAAAAATATCAATCCCCTTTTGTATACTTTACAGTAGGGGATTTTTTTAGTTACCAATCAAATCTAAATTATAAAAACCTCCACAATTGGTTTTTCTATTCTTTGAAAATTGGGTTATTAAGTAGGCGGTTGTTATTAGGTTTCTCAATTCACAGAGGTCTATAGATAATTCGGAATGATCATACAATCTTTTATTGTCTTCATACAAGCCTTTTAGCCTTCTTTCTGCCCTTAACAATCTTTCATCAGACCTTACAATACCTACATAATTACTCATTATTGTTTTAACTTCTGCCCTATCGTGCGTAATTAATATGTTTTCCATATTCTTTACAACACCACTATCATTCCAAACGGGAATATTATCTGGCATGTTCACCTTTGCATACTTTTTAGATGCATTTAAAAAAGCTCGATGTGAATACACAAGAGCTTCCAGTAAAGAATTTGATGCTAGTCTGTTTGCACCGTGTAAACCTGTTCTAGAAACCTCTCCGCAGGCATATAAATTTTTGATTGAAGTTTTCGCTTTCTTATTTACATTTACGCCTCCACAGATATAATGCGACGCAGGTACTACGGGTATAAAATCGTTACGAATATCAATACCTAAAGATGCACATTTCTCGGTAATATTTGGAAAGTGTGCTTGAAACTTTTCAAAATCTAAATGTGTACAATCCAGATATACATGAGCCGCACCACTCCTTTTCAATTCATTATCAATTGCTCTTGCCACAATATCTCTAGAAGCTAATTCTTCACGATCGTCGTAGCGATGCATAAATTTTTGCTTCTTAAAATCTCTTAATTTGGCACCAAAACCTCTCACAGCTTCAGAGATTAAAAATGCTGGATATTCACCTGGGTTATACAATGCCGTTGGATGAAACTGAATGAACTCAACTTCAGATATTTCCGCTTTTGCCCTGTAGGCTAAACCTAAGCCGTCTCCTGTTGCTACTTCCGGATTTGTAGTCGTTGTATAAACCTGCCCACTGCCACCTGTTGCTAACAATGTAAATTTAGAAACAAATGTTTTTACAACATCAGCTTTAGCATCCAAAACATAAGCTCCAAAACATGATAATTTAGAATTTCTTTTCGTTTTTTTCTTTTGAGCTTGATGCTCTGTAATTAAATCAATGGCATAATGATATGTCAAGTAATTGATATTATCAGCCTCTTTTACTTGTTCAATTAAAGCCCGTTCTATTTCGCCTCCAGTAATATCTTTATAATGTAAAACTCTATTTTGTGAATGACCACCTTCTTTTCCTAAATCAAAAGTTCCTTTCTTATTAGTATCAAACCGAGTACCCCAATCAATCAATTCTTGAATTCTGGTCGGAGCATCTTTTATGACCATACGCACCACCTTTTCATCACACAAGCCATCTCCTGCAACTAACGTATCTTCAATATGTTGCTCAAAAGTATCTACTGATTGATTATAAACAGAAGCTATTCCGCCTTGAGCATATTTCGTATTAGATTCGTCAATTTCATTTTTTGTAACAATAGTAACTGTGGCATCTTTATATTTTTCAGCGATTTTTAAAGCAAAACTTAATCCTGAAATACCAGAACCCAATACCAAAAAATCCGTTTTATACAATTCTGTATTACTTTTCATTTGAATTTACTTAGATAATTCTAACATTCTGTTAATTGAAACTATGGCTTTTTTACTTAGATCTTTGTCAACTTCAATAGCTGGTAATTCATACTGCATACATAAATACAATTTCTTCATGTTATTCATTTTCATATACATACATTCGCTACAGGCACAGGTATTATCTTCTTTAGCCGGAGCTGGTATTATCTCTTTATCAGGATTATCTAACATCATTTGATATAAAATTCCCGCCTCTGTGGCCACAATAAATGTCTCTTTATCGCTATTCTTTACATGATTTAACAAACCTGAAGTAGAACCTATATAAGATGCTGCTTTTAAAATATGAGCTTGAGATTCTGGATGAGCAATAATTTCAGCCGTTGGATGCTTTTGATATAGTGTAATTAATTTTTCGACAGAAAATGCTTCATGGACCATACATGCACCATCCCAAAGTAACATTTCTCTACCTGTCTCCTTATTTAAATAAGCACCTAAATTTCTATCAGGTGCAAAAATAATTGGTTGATCCATTGGGATAGAATCAATTATCTTTTTGGCATTAGAAGAGGTACATACAATATCGCTTAAGGCCTTAATTTCTGCCGAACAGTTTATATAAGTAACCACAACATGATTTGGATGCTCTTTTTTAAATGCCGCAAATTCTTTTGGCGGACAACTATCTGCCAATGAGCAACCGGCTTTTAAATCAGGTAATACCACTTTTTTGGTTGGATTTAAAATTTTAGCGGTTTCAGCCATAAAATGTACCCCAGCAAAAACAATCATATCTGCATCAGTTTCAGCTGCCTTTTGTGCTAAATACAAGCTATCACCAACAAAATCAGCTATGGCCTGAATTTCATCAATTTGATAATAATGAGCTAAGATTACGGCATTCTTTTCTTTTTTTAATCTTTTTATTTCAACAACATAATCAATATCTGGTGTATTTATTTCTAAAAACCCCTTATTCTCTATATTTCTCTTTGCTTTTTCTAAAATCTCCATAGTTCAATTTTATCGTATATATTTTGATACTGAACAAAGATAGTTTTTGTTTATAAGGTTGACAATTTATTTACTTTAGAAAAAAAAACTTAGCTAATTTATAGGAATCTCATTTCACTGATTAGTTTGGTATATTAATATCTATTTCACTACTATCTTCTTCACTTTTTTGTAAATTTACACCTAACAAATTTCATTTTTTCATATACTAATTGAAGTAGATTTTATGCCCGAAAAAACACATGCCCCTCTCACATTAACCACAGAGGAAATGCAACAATATGGCTATAAAGTTGTAGATTTAATTGTTTCTCATTTTGGAGACTTAAGCTCTACAAACATAGTCAGTCTAGCCGATAGAAAACAGATGGATGAACTCCTACAGCAGCCTATCCCCAATAAACCCAGCTCACCAGAAAAAGTTTTACAAGATGTTGTCGATAACGTTTTAACTAATGTCGACTTTTTAACACATCCTAAGTTTTACTCGTTTGTTCCTAGTCCTAGTAATTTTATAAGTGCTATGGCAGACGCCATTGCTTCTGGTTTTAATATTTTCTCTGGTGGATGGTCAACTTCTCCTGCTGCAGCAGAATTAGAAATTGTAGTGATCAACTGGTTTTTAGAAATGTTTCATTTTCCTGTGGTAGAAGGTGGTGGTATTTTAACCAGTGGTGGCTCAATGGCAAATTTAACGGCCTTGACTACTGCTAGGCGAATTAAGTGTAAAAATGAGTATTCAAAAGCCACTATATATCTATCTGACCAAGCCCATTCTTCAAATATTAAAGCAATCAGGGTGTTGGGTTTTAAAGAACGACAAGTAAGGATAATTCCTACAGACATGGAATTTAAAATGTCTTTAAATAAGCTTAAAAATGCTATTGCTAAAGACAAATTGGAAGGTTATACCCCTTTTTGTATTATTGCTTCTGCTGGTACAACAAACACGGGTACTGTAGACCCTTTAGAAGAAATAGCTGATATCTGTGCCAAAGAAAATTTATGGATGCATGTTGATGGTGCTTATGGTGGAGCTGCTATTTTAGCTGATAAAGGAAAAACCTATTTAAAAGGCATTGAAAGAGCAGATTCTCTTACGGTAGATCCTCACAAATGGTTTTTTCAACCATATGAAATTGGATGCCTTTTGGTGAGAAATCACAAATGGTTAAGTAAAACGTTTAGCGAGAAACCCGTTTATTTACGAGATATTGAAGGTAATGAATCTGAAATAAATTTTTATGATCATGGTATTCAATTAACACGTGGTTTTAGAGCGTTAAAACTCTATATGTCTATAAAAACGTTTGGATTAGATCAATTTAAAGAAGCCATACAGTCAGGTATTTCACTTACCGAAAATGTAGAAGATTTCTTACGAAAAAGTTCAAAATGGGAAGTGGTTTCACCTGCAACACTAGCTATTATTAACTTCAGATGTAATCCGATTGAACAAAACTTAACTGAAAAAGAATTAGATGCGTTAAATCAGTATATCTCCAAAGAAATATTAAATTCACACAGTGCTGTTTTGGTTACTACTATTTTACAAGACCAAGTGGTATTGAGAATGTGTCTTATTAACCCGAGAACTACGCTTGACGATATAAAAGACACGCTTAATTCTTGCGAAAAATTTGCGACAACATTTATTAAAAACATGACTCATGAATCTATATAAATATTTATTTATTTTTACATTAATTACAGTTGTTGGCTGTACAAAAAAGACCATAAAAATTCCTGTATTAAATGTTGCGGGTATACAAGATACTATTTATGACAATTCTCAGATTTGGATTTTTGCAGAAGAAAAAGATGGTGATACCATTGCTACATTAAATAGAAAAAACAGCATTGCCACCACAAGTTGGATCTATAATATTGACAAAAATTTACCCATGTCTTTAGTGGTACCCTATTTACAGAAGCTAACAGAAAAAAGAGAGAAACCTGCTTTACATGAAAAAGATGAAGACGATTTTAATTATTTCTCTTATGTAGATTCTGATGCGAACCTCTTATCTATGGTTAAGTTTGATGTTATTTATTTTGACACTAATAAAAGCATTGACAAAAATTCATTTTTAAAAGACACACTGAATAAACATGTAGTAATAGATTATAATCAAAAGGGGTTGGCCATAAATGACAGCGTAATTTCAATAGACAATTTGAATAATTATTTTGTAAAACGATCGCCAGAAAAGAAAACAACTGTCCACTTAACTTTTGATAAAGACCTCAAATACGAAGATTATTTACTTTTAAAAGCTCGCTTGCAAAATAGTAACAACATTAAGCTTGACACCATTGAATTTGTAAATTAAATTCTAATTATATTTACGGATAGTTCAAGTATGCTTGTATAATTGTTGTATGTCATTTAAAAAATCTTGATTAGAATATTATATTTATATGCTAAAACATATAAATTAATGTTTTAGCATCAAATTATATCTAATTGCATATAATTTAATATATTTGTTTAATATTATATTTAAAAGCATATAATGAAGCAATTAGCAGAGTTTGTCAAAGAACGGAGAAAAGAAGTTAATCTGACTCAGAAAGAATTCGCTGAACGAGCAGGAGTAGCACTAACTGTTGTACGTAAAATCGAACAGGGTAAAACGAATCTAAATATGGATAAGGTAAATCTAGTTCTTAATATGTTTGGACATGAATTAGCTCCTGTTAATAGTAAAAAACGGGCTGAATGAGAAAGGGAAAGGTATTTTATAAAAACCATTTGGCTGGCATTATTACGGAGACGAATAGGGTGAATATGAATTTCAATATAACAATCAATACGCCAAAGATCATCCAAATGACTTCATTACGTTCACTATGCCAGTTAGAGAGAAGCCATATAAAGAGAAGCGACTCTTTCCTTTTTTTGAAGGATTGATACCTGAAGGGTGGTTGTTAGATATAGCTTCCAAAAACTGGAAAATCAATAAAAATGATCGTATGGGATTACTTCTGACCTGCTGTCAGAATTGTATCGGTGCAGTAAGTGTGGAACCTATAACAGAAGAAGAAAATGGAGCATAAATGCTTATATTGTTATGAACCTGTTGAAAATGAACTGGACTTTCACGAAAAGTGTTCAATTGAATTCTTTGGAACACCAACACCTCCTAAAATTGAATATTCGCTTGACCAAATGGACGAACTTGCGAAAAATGTCGTAGAGCGAAGTATTGCTATCCCAGGGGTTCAGCCGAAACTATCTATGTCTATGGTCAAAGAAACCAAGGAGAATTCGGACACACGACTGACTGTAGTTGGTGCATTAGGTGGACAATTTATATTTAAACCACCTACTGACAGATTTCCAGAAATGCCTGAAAACGAACATGTAACAATGCGAATAGGTGAAGCTTTAGGAATTCGAGTAGTACCATCATCATTGATTCGAATTTTATCTGGAGAACTTTCCTATATAACTAAACGAGTTGACCGAACAGAAACTGGAGAAAAAATCCACATGCTCGATATGTTTCAGATCACTGAAGCATTTGATAAGTATAAAGGTTCAATGGAGAAAATTGGAAAAGCATTAGACCACTATTCAAGTAACACTTTGCTTGATAAAACCTTTTTCTTTGACGTAGCTCTTTTCTCCTTTTTAACAGGAAATAGCGATATGCACTTAAAGAACTTCTCGATGATCGAAAGCCCTTCTGGTTGGATTTTGTGTCCTGCCTATGACCTTTTGAATGTTGCAATTGTGTTTCCAGAAGATACAGAAGAACTTGCACTGACATTAGTTTGGAAGAAAAAGAAGTTAAAACGTGAACACTTTGAACAGTTAGCAGAAGGATTAGGATTAAATCCTAAACAGATTAAAGGAGCTTTTAATCGAATGATAAAGAATAAATCAAAAGCATTCAATTGGATTGATCGATCGTTTCTATCAAATGAAATGAAAACTGCCTATAAAGAGTTGCTAGAAGGTAGATACAAACAATTAGGACATAAAGAATAAGACGAAACCACAACCACAACTACCACTATCATCCATTGTGTCAGCCGCGAAGCTTCGGGCTTTTACCAAAAATTGCTATCTTTAAACCATGGCTTGGTGCTCACGGAATAGTCCTCTCATGCTAAAGCATGTCAATTATTGCCAAAAGGCGGCACAAGTTAGATAATTTCACACCGAAACCTAAGCCAAAGCGTTATGTACAATCCTGAAAAAAATCAGAACTATGATACCATCAGCTTTACAAAAAAAAACGAATTACACCTTTTCAGCGGACACAAATAAAAATATAGCAATACTATTGGCCGTATTTTTTTCCATCATAAGTCTTACAGTATTTCAAGATTTTTTAGAATCGAATAGAAATGGGTATTCATTTTATATTAGTGAATCTATCTTATTTAAAACAATTTGGATTCTTTTCATTCCGCTCCTGGTTTTATTAGGTAAAATTCTCAAAAAGCAACAATTAGATTCAATAGGCAAAACAACGTTTTTTATAGTTACACCAATAGCAGTCCATCTATTTGTTCTTCCTTTTGTTTTTTTATTTTTTTCTGTTCTTTTCTATAATGGCAGGTACGACTTTCATAAAATAATGACTTATACTTTAGCTAATGACTTATATAAAATTATTATAATTTATTCAGCTTTTGTCTTTGGTCATAAGTATCTTTCTGATAAACTAACTGAATTGGTTCCTATAAATAAACAATCCTATCTCAAAAAAATAATTATTGGTAACGGTAAGAATAATGCAGTTATTGATGTTAACGACATTTATCAAATTACAGCGGAAACACCATACATTTCAATTCAACTCGAAGAAAAAAATATCTTCATACAGAAACGCTAAAATCCATTGCAAAACAATTAGATAATAAGGCATTTATCAGAGTCCATAAATCTACAATTGTCAATTTTAACAAAGTAGCTTCTTTTAAATCCAGGCTTAATGGCGACTATGACATCTTTTTAAAAAATGGAGTTAAATTAAGGTTGAGCAGAACTTATGTAGCCAATTTCAAAAGCAACTTTAAAAACGGCAATCGGGTTACAACATAAACTCATCGTCTCAACACATTTAACTTCTGTTTGAAGATTTCCAAAACTACCTTTGTGTTAAAAGGAACTTAAAACACATTATAATGGATGTTCAAACACCACCACTTAGATACCCAATAAATGTATTGCGTTTCATCTTCTTGCTTACTTTTATAGGCATTTTGACAAATTGTAATGGACAAACAAAAACCAACACGCAACAAACGAATGTAAAAACCGAAAAGAAAAAACTTGTTGATGGTGGCTGTGATGGTTGCGAACTAATGTACATCGGAATGCCACAAAATATGAAGTCCGTAGACACAAGTTCAGGATGGTCTGAAAAAGGACAAAAACTTCTGATAACAGGAACTGTCTATAGGCTAGGTGGTAAAATTCCTGCACCAAATGTGATCATTTATTATTGGCAAACCGATACTGATGGATATTATTCGCCAAGAGAGGGAATGGACGAACAAGCAAAAAAAAACGGGCATATTAGAGGTTGGGTAAAAACGGACGAAAACGGTAATTACTCCATTTATACCATTAGACCTGTAGCTTATCCAAATCGTGATATACCTGCACATATTCATATTTCAATAAAAGAACCAAACATTAAGGATGAGTATTACATTGATGGACTTGTTTTTGACGATGATATATTGTTGACTGGAAATGAAAGAAAAAAACTTGAAAATCGTGGAGGTAGTGGAGTTTTGAGAGTATTGATTGACAAGAATATACAAATAGCAGAACACAATATTATTTTAGGCCTCAACATTCCAAATTATCCTGAAAAAAATCAAGCTAAACTAAATTCGGGACTTGAAATCGGTGAAGATAATCCTTCGTTTACACCATTCCACGCATATGGCCCTGATAAAGGAACGAGAACTTGTCCTGTGTGCAAGTATGGAAGATTTCACGGAATAGTTTATTTTGTTGGTAACCATCCTAATTGGAAAAATTTAAAAAAATGGTTGTCATTCTTGGAACTCGAAAGTATAAATCGCAGTAAATATTTAAAAGTCTATTTTGTATATGGTAATGAAAACGATTACAACAAAGACAAAAGACAAAAAGATTTAGCAAAGTTGGGAAGTCAACTAAACATAAAGAATATGGCATTAACCTTTGTTCCGTCATTTTCTGACGAGGAGAGTGAAGTAAACTTGAATAAAATAAATCCAGATGTAGAAAATACATTTATCATGTATAGGCAGAGAACAATAATTGACAAATTTGTGAATTTAAAACCAACAAGAAAAAATTACAAACTGATTTCACAGACGTTAGACAAAACGAAAAGCGAATTTTTTAACATTCAAGAACCAAAACACCATTAAAAAGGGGAAGCACGCAACAAAGCACATAGGTACTATCAAGTAAACACCAATTTTCACACTACACGTTCACCATAGTTACTACCCAACTATTCTATTTGCTTTATTGCCATTTTATAGCTACTTTTGAAAGGCTGTCGCTAAATAAAACCCTACTCCAACCCTATTGAAGTGCTGTTATCTTTAGCTTCTTAATTTAAGAAAATCCAATAATGAATAAGAACGTATTGCGTTTATACAATTGTTAATAGTCATTAATTCGGAGGTTCGTAAAATCCAATGGTTATGGAGAGTAATAAGATGTAAAATAACCGTGACATTGATAAAGAAAAGGGATTACTTTCACCCACACCGACTTTAGATTCAGGGAATCGAGTAAAACCTGATTTACAATCGTTTCACGATATAAAGTCGAATTGAGTTCAAGGTACTGTTTTATTATGACAAAGTCAAGTTTATTGGTCTGTACAGTCTTCCTCTCTACGTTTTTTAGCTCTAGCTAAAATCCATAGAGGCAAGTTATTTTACTTACTAACTCAAAGGAAACTGCCTTTGAGTTCCGATTAACAACAACTAACACTATGTAAAGAGAATAAAACTAACGTTTTACTATCTTTACACATATGTTGTGTGTCATACCCGAAAACGACTAAAATTGAGGAATTGGCACAGATGACGTAAAGATGACATAAAGATGACGCTACTTAAATATAAAATTCGATTTAGTTTTGTTCGAAATAATTAAATCTCGGAAAAATGAAGAACAAAGAATTAGCAAAAAGAGTAAGAGAATTAAGAAAAAGAAAAGGTTTATCTCAAGAGGAGTTGACTGAAGATTCTGGACTTAGTTTAAGAACAATCCAACGAATTGAAAACGGAGAAACCGAACCAACGGGCGATACTCTCAAAAGAATATCTAACGCATTGAATGTTAATCCAGATGAATTAATTGATTGGACAATTAAAGAAGATAGAGGTTATCTAAAAGCACTTAACTTATCTACTCTTACTTTTCTTTTCTTTCCTTTACTTGGAATTCTAGTCCCTTTAATTTTGTGGAATTCCAAAAAAGACAAATTAAAAGATATCAATAAAATAGGAAAAGACATTATTAACTTTGAGATTTCTTGGACAATATTTTTTTTCCTTGGGTTTATATTAAATACAATTTATATGGCAAGTAAGTGGCATACGGATGAATTTATTTCTGGAGGCAGTATAGCATCAAGTATGAAATTTAACTTTTTCTTTCTGATTTTTATGTATGCATTTAATTTTGCGTTTATAATTTTCAATACACTCTTAATTGGAAAAGGAAAAGATGTAAAATACTATCCAAAGTTTAGATTCTTGAGAAATTAAAAAGTACGTCACACAACAAAGAACTGAGTTAAAAACAACCAAACACACCATTTTTCACACTACACCTTAACCATAGTTACTACCCAACTATTCTATTTGCTTTATTGCCATTTTAATGCTACATTTGAAAGGCAGTCGCTAAATAAAACCCTACTCCAACCCTATTGAAGTCTTGTTCACTTTAGCTTCTTATAAACAATTAAAAACAATTGCAACTATAATGGATATTACCACTCCCGAAGTGTCGGGATGGTAATACGTATGTTACCCAACATTTGAGAAAAACCATTTTCATATTAAACTTAATTTTCAGCACATTAATTTTTGCTCAAAACCCTGAATCCTCAACTCTATATGAAAAAGAGTATTCCGATTTAATTAATTACGTGCCGAAAAACTTGAAATTTGACTCAATTCACAAACCTGAAAGTCATCTATTACAAACTGAATTAAATACAATAAACAGTATTCAAATTTACAGCGGATTTAGAAAAGATTTTAAATTGTCCGAAAGTGACAACCAATGGTTAGACAATAGAATTAATCAAATTGCGACCGAATTATTTCTTGATGGAAAAAGAATTTTAGTAAGTGCTGTTGGAGGTTATTCTGGTTGTCCAAATAAAATGATTGACACTCTTCAATTAAATAACATCGAAATTGTTAATTTAAAATTCTGCCACACTTGTGCCAATTCATATCGAGATAAGAAGTTTATCGAAATATTTAATAGCAAAATGTATTCTTTAATGGAAATTGAACCACCAAATAGAAAAACAAAATTATTCTATGGCGAATTTCAAGGGAGAAGCAAAGAACGATATGAAATTAAATTAATTTTAAAAGAGGAAAGAACATTTAAATATTGGGTAAATAAAGGACACGGTTCAGATTTTACAGAAGGCTTGTGGAAAAACATTAATGAAACGCTGATTTTAAATTCTCGGAATCTAAATAAGGACGATGAAATAAGTTTTGCTTTGTCTAGTGCAAAATGGATTGAATTTAAAGGCTTGGAGTTTCGTTTGAAAAAAGGAAAACTGACTGAATTAAATGGCGAAAATCGGAAATTAAAACAAACAGTCGAATAAAAAAACGTTGGGTAACACCGTATCCTATGTAAAGCACTTTCCCGAGTCTTAGGTTAAATATACAATATTTTTCTTTTTTTTAATTCATGATATTATTTTTAGTGTTGAACTGTTGATTACGCTTTTTGCGTTATCAATAATTCAATGCTAGCTTTATAAAACTCCGCATCCTATATGTGGTATCCGTCTTTAGCGAATCCACCAGCATCTCTATGATGATTTTGGCAAACAAGGCAACTTGCTATAAATATGTGATAACTGTATTAGAGTTTCACCTACGGTGTTTTGTTGTCCTATCTTTTGTGCCAATTTTATAATGAGTTTTAAGCTTGTTTTATGTTTTTATTTAACTAACTACACCTACTTCATAAGGAATTTCAGTTCTAATTACTGCATGAATTCGACTCAAGAGTTTCCTCGCTACTTTTACCAATATGCGTTTGACATCTTTACCTGAATGTGACCGATAATAGGCCTGCATAACTGGATCAAAACGCAACGCTTGCCAAGTAGCTTCTACCAAATAACTACGCATTAGCCGATTTGCTCTTGGGGTTAACCCTGAAGTTTTGAGATTATCTCCACTTTGGTGTACCCAGGGAACCAATCCTACATAACTGGCTAATTGTTTGAAATTTTTAAAACGCCTTAAATCACCCAATTCACATAATAATCCACAAGCTACTATGCCTCCTACTCCCGGAACTGATCGTAATAAATAATAATCTTTCTTATAATGCTTACGACAATAGGCACGTAATTTTGTACTCACATCTCGCTTTTGCTTATCTATATATTCATAGGTAATAAGACGTGTCTCAAAACAATAATCCATTGTAGGATATTCAAAAGTCAAATTTCTTAACCAATCTCTAAAATTATGAGACCAATGACTATTGTCAAATGGCTTTGGAATTTCAATCCCCAAATACAACAATTGCATCTTTATTTGAGTCTTTATTTTTCGATGTTCTTTAACCAGCTCATTTCTTCGACGAAACAAACATCTTAACTGCTCTCGTTCTATTGAAGGAACATGAATTCCTTTGAGTCGGCCATCCTTTAATTCTTTACATAACATACGTGCATCGATCTTGTCGGTCTTTTGAAACTGGGCCTTGGCTGGACGATGAACATCTGCAGGGTTAACAACCTTTGCATGCCATCCAAATGAAATAAAATGTCGATAATGACTAAAGCCACAACAACCCGATTCATAACAGCAATAAACAGTATATCCCTTAAAATGCCTATCCACATACTTTTTTAAACTAAATGCATCTGGTGGAATAGTTAACGATGATCCATCAAAAAGATCCGTTGCAGTACGAATTTTCCAACTTCGCTTGTGTACGTCAATTCCAATAAATAACTTTGATCTAGTAGTATCCTTTGTTTTCATAATAATAAGTTTTTGAACCTTAAAATTATTAACTAAACTTTGGATACTGCTTTTACATGGTTGCTAAAATTAATTGCTAGTTAGAGCCTATTTACGAAAGTCCTCGCGGACTTTCTATCTGTGATTTATTTGCTAACTTTAATGTTTAAACACGCAAAGAAATCATACACAAAACGCTAGCAAACATTCTCTAAATGAAAACAACAAGAGGAAAAATATTAACTTTATTATTTATTATTTTTATCTCAATTAGTAGCTATGTTATTTATGACCTTTTTCTTTTTGACTACTTTAACAACAAACGTCTTGAACAAAGAAAAGTTGAACTTGTAGAAAATTACTACAAAAATGAGGACTCGTTTGCAAAATTTAAATCACTAATTGAGGGCATTGGAAACGTATCTAACTTACATTTTTTTGAACCTAATCAAATCAGTTTTTCAATATTCAGTAAAAACTACGATTCAAACAATGACATCGCACCTTTGGTCCTTGAGATTTATAATGATGGTGATAGTTTAACCATGGATTATAAATTTAATAAAGATTATTCAATAACTTTAAATAATACTGACTCTGTTGAAACATTTAGTGAATGGCAATTTTACATTGACACTGATCAAAATGATAAAAGAATAATACAGTTACTCGATTATATTGATTTAACTCCAGAGAAACTAATTACTATTAAAAACGAGTTAAGTAATTTGAATTGTAAAGCCTTAAATAGAAATAATCAGCTCATTAAATTTAGATACGCGGGTCATTTGGGCAAATCATTGGACTACATTATTCCGTTGAATCAAAAAGAAATTGAGAATACGATTATAAAAATTAAGGACAGATTTCACTATGGAATTACAAATGATTTTACCTATTGTGGAATTACAAAATGGTAAAAAAAGTTTGCCAACAATTACTATAATTCACTTTAGCTTCGTAATTAAAAGAAAATACCATAACGAGTATGAACGCTTCCGAATTATCGGGACGTTTAAATAATTGTTGTAAACAATTAAACGGAACAATTTTTGATAACAAAGTATTGGTTATAAATTAAGAAATTATGAAAAAATTACTATTTATTTTGACATCTCTAGTTCTATTTAGTTGCGGTAATAAAGCGAATAAAAAAAATCATTCTATAATAGGAATGGAATTTCAAAAGTTCTACGAAATAGAAAGACTTTCAGATTATTCTAAAATAAGTGATACTACTGTTTACGGAAATAATTCTGAACTAAAACATGGAATTCTTCATTTACGAGATAAAAAAAACAATCTTATAATTTTAAAAAGCATAACTCTTGACTCAAAAAATGAAAATAGAATTTATAAAATTCTGGATACTTTAATAATACCAAATTTGAATAAACCTGAATTAATCACAATTGGATATTGTCAAATAAATGAAGATAGCGATAAAAACCTTATAGCAATTGTTGACAAAACCGATAGTTTAAAAATTCAGAATATTAGAAAAATATGAAGAGCGAATACAAGTACTAATAAAATTGAAATTGTAAATAACCTAAACGGAATTAATTGTTTCAATGAATGGTTTTTGGAAAAATAACTGTTTACAACAAAGTCCTCTATTAAAAACCACCAAACCACACCATTTTTTCACACTACACCTTAACCATAGTTACTACCCAAATCTTCTATTTGCTTTATTGCCATTTTATAGCTACTTTTGAAAGGCTGTCGCTAAATAAAACCTACTCCAACCCAATTGAAGTCCTGTTCTCTTTAGCTTCGTAATTTAAGAAAATCCAATAATGAATAAGAACGTATTGCGTTTATACAATTGTTGTGGTTAATTTTGAAACAAGTCGAAATCTTCACCAATAGAACTGTGATTTAACAGAAATATGAATATCAAATCAATTTTATTATTGCTTTTTGTTTGCCAAATTGGTTGGGGACAAAATTGCGATTTCGAAATTCGAAGTTTATCAAATCAACTCATAGGGGAATTTGAAATAATTGAAATTTCGGAATACCAAAAAGTAAAAATGAATCCAGAAAAATATATTGAATTCACTCCAATGTCAGAATCGGATTTGATAAAGAAGTACCCTGAGATATTCAAAATTAAAGATTCGTGTTATGTGTTTCCAGCCAATTCCAATATTGATATTGGAATCAAAACAACGGAATTGAAAGCATGTAAAAATAAGACACAATCAAAAGCATATTCTAATTACGATTTTAAAGGAGTTTACTGCGATAATGGACTAGTTCAAGTGCAAGGTTACGAAAGCTCTGGATTTCTATCAATAGACTTATCAAATGGATTAACAAGCTATACAATGGGTAAGCCTTTTACTTCAAATGGAGAAACAGCTATCTCCTACTCTAACTCTTATGGAGAAGAAGAAATTGCGTTGACGGATTTATGGACTAAAAAGCAATTCGTAATCGGAATTGAAGGTTGGCGGACAAAGGAATCACAAGTTCAAGACAATGTTTATTATTTAAAACTTGAATCGGAATTTCAAACTGAATGTGATAGAGAAACTAAATACTTGAAATTGCGCATAAAAAACTAACCACAACAAAAGTAATCGTTGCACAAGCAGTAAAAACCCCCTTTTAAATCAATAATTGACTTGATTTCAACCATTTTAAGAACGGCTGTAATTTAATTTTCTACCTCAATTGAATATTTTTAAAAAGGTTATACCAGCTTATTTTATCCCATATATTGTTAATATTTTGAGTTAAATAGGTTGTAAGTGATTTGGCATCACTTCTTACTACTTTACTGGTAAATTTTAGGTATTTCTTTAAATTATAGGCGATCGCTGATAGGTGCATCACCTTATTAGCTTGTTGTATGCCAATGGTATTTATTTTTCTGAGTCCCATAAATTGGGTAAGTGTACCAAAGACGGGTTCAACTGTACTCTGCCTTTTAGATTTCATATACCTACCACGTTTACTATTGACCCGTTGGTTATTGCGTTCATATTCTTCTCTATAATACGTTACCGAAAACTTCTTTTCTTGTGCCGTTTTACCTAAACATTGCCTTTTCATTGGACAGGCCCTACATATTTTAGATGATATCCTATATTCCTTCTTCTTGGTGTGGGTTCTGTAATCATTAAATACTTTTTTAAAGGGAACTATCTTGCCGTATGGGCAAACATAATGGTCGTAAGTTTTGTTATAAATAAACCCGTCTGGACCTCCTTTATAGGTGCCATGTGGCGGTATGTAACTTGTTAAACCTATTTTTTCTAAAAAAGCATAATTTTCTCCCCCGACGCTTCGGGGCTATAACCTGTGTCCGCAACACAGTTTTTCCATATCAAACCTTGTCTGTTTAATCTATTCTTTAATCTTGGTACAATGTCTTGCAAGTATTGGCTATCTTTCTTATCGGCCATATACGCTCTAATATCTGTAATTACATGATGCCCTGTATCAACACTTAATTGGCTCATATAATTTAACTTTCGTGCCTTGCCCGGTTTTACACTTATTTTTGCATCGGGGTCAGTTGGACTATAATGGGTTTTGTTTGAGGTGTATTTACTACCTTTATTACCCGCTCCTGGACGTTGGTCTTGGTCTTTTGACCACTTTTTGTTTCTGCACTTTATAGCTGTCAGTTCTTGTTTACTCGCTGATACAGTCTTTTGTGATGGGGTCGCTTTGTTGGTTTTGGCTTTACGTATTGGCTTGTCCTTATCCATCGCACTTAGTTGACGGATTTTTTTTAAATGCTCTTCCAACTCTTCTTCTGGTACTTTCAGTTCTAAACTATCCATGGAAGCATTCGCCTTGACTGGAGCTGAATCTATCGCTTGAGTATGCCCACTTACCATGCCTTTTTCAATACACATCATTAAAACTCTTGTAAATACTTCTTCAAAAATAGCTTCAGGATACAATTGACGAGTTCGACTTATGGTGCTATGCCATGGTAGTTCTTCATCAATATCATAGCCTAAAAAATATAAAATATCTATACGCAAACTACAATGAGATATCAACTGGCGATCGCTGATGATGTTCTCTAAATAACCAACCAAACACCCCCGAGACTTCGGGGAAAAAACACCGTAGGGTCAATGCTCTTTTGACCGCTATCACCATAATAAGAACGCGTCAATTCATAAAGGAAATGAAAGTCCAATGCTTGCTTTAAACGTCTGTAAAAATTCTCTGGGGGAATCCGATCACTCATCAGAAATTGAGTGAACAGTTTTTCTTGATATTTTTTTTTGCCTTGCATAATACAAGATACTAAAAATCACTAACTTGTGCAACAGGCACAATGTGTATAATTCATTGCTAGTTATAGCCTACTTACGAAAGTCCTCGCGGACTTTCTATCCGTGATTTATTTGCTAACTTTAGTGCTTAAACACGCAACGAAATCATACACTAGACCGTTGTAACCAATTCAAAAATACCTACTTATGGGTATTTTCTAATTTAACTAAATTAATATCTTTGAAAGAAATTATTAACCAAAATTATAGATAATGAAACAAAAAATAATCTTGTCTTTAAATAATGTTGAATTAGAAGAATTTAGAGAATTAGTACAAAACAGTAATTTAGAAGACTTAAACAAATTAGTGAATTTGGTAGTTCAGAAAGATGACCCAGATAGTTTCATTAAAAGAAAAGTCTATGAAGCTTTATCTGATTTAAGTGGTTTTGGAATAGATTTCATAAAAGAAAGCCATAAACTAAAAAGTGATTTAGGCTTAACTAACTATCATAAAAAGTCTTTAAAGACTTACTTTCAAAGAATTGTGAAGGAATTAGATTCTGATAAAATTGTGAGTGTCACAGAGTGCGAAAAATTGGAAAAAGTGTCAGAATGTTTAAAATTAATAAAATCTAAAATATGAAATATATATTCTCACTAATACTTTTTTTATTTTCTATAATTTATGTTAATGGGCAAAATTCAGAAAATAATATTTTTGAACAAATTACGCTAAGAAAATCTTTTCAAAGTAAAAATGATAAAGCTGAAGCTGCTATTGTAACTTTTTCAAAACCAAAAGATAAAGCCGAATCTTGGTTATTAAATGCTGCAATTGGAATTAATATCTTACCCAATACAACAAAAGTCTTGACTCTTTCACCATATATAGAGTATCATAGGAATACTTTAATAGACAAAGAACAAAATAATTTACAAACTGGATTAGCTCTAGAATGGCAACTTCGAGATTTATCTATAAAAAAATGGACACCTATCTTTATTTCATCTATAAAATATAATGATGATAAAATTAAGAAAGTATCCTCTTTTCAAGGAAACTATTATTTCACACCACTTTTAAAAGGTAAAGGAAAAAATTCAAAATACTTCTATATACCAAATACAATTGTAGATTTTGGAAATGCTTTTCAATTCACTTATTCACCATATATAGGAATAGAAAATGAAAATAGATTTTCAACAGAAGATCTTGCTGATAAAGGAAGTATTTATCGTGCATATTTTAGAGTTACATCTAATATATTACTTTTTCCATCTTCGGAAAAACTAAAAGAAAAATTTGAGTTCAATATAGATTGGCAGTATAGATATAATTTAGAAGAAAATGTTGAAAATCTAAATAAGTCAGAACACAAATATTTTACTGCTAGTTTCAATTATATATTTTTCACAACTCAAGAAGGCAAAAAGTCAGCTAAAATCGGTTTTGACTATACAAATGGAGAAAACCCTTCAAAGAATTTTGAGGAACAATCTTTTTATGCTCTAAGTTTAAAAGTTAAATTATAAATTACTTACAGATTAACTTTAGAGAACTACTGGTTACAACACCGTATAAACTTTATTGCTAGTTTTTGCTCACTTGGGAAATTCCTTCGGAATTTCGCCGTTCGTGTTTTATTTAGTAAATTCACTGCTTAAACAACGCAACAAAGCTTATACAACAACGTTATGCAGCATTAAAAAAAACACGACTAAATGACAGAATACGACATAGCATATAAAAATCTTACAGAATTCGAAAAGGACTATTCTGCTTTTAAAGAACTTGACTTATCAGAAACAGATACGAGAAGTAAAATTCTTGACAAGCTATTAATTGAAGTGCTTGGTTGGACTGAATTTGATATAGAAAGAGAAGGTTGGGTTAGAGTTGGTTTCTTTGATTACGAACTAAAAACTTCTGCATTTCAATTTGTAATTGAAGCTAAAAAAAACTTTATCGAATTTAAACTACCAAAAAAAGGTAACGAAGTTAAATTAGAAACTATATACAAGGGCAATAAGGAAGTATTTGACCAAATAAGAAGTTATATTTTTGAAAGAGGATTATCCTATGGCGTAATAACAAATGGAACACAATTCATCATTGCACAATTCTCAAACACTTTGGGCAAAGACTGGAAAGAGCAAAAATGTATCTTTTTTAAAGATATAGAAGACATAAAGAAAAATTTTGATAGATTTTATGATTTATTACATAGAGAATCAGTCACGAACTATGGCAGATTAAAAATAAATAAAACATCAAATATTGCTAAAACAATTGTAAAAGACCATAGTTTAAAAAGGAAAAAATTTGAACTAGTAAGAAACCAAATAAGTCAACAATTAATTCCTATAATCAATAAAGTATTTGAAGAAATATATAATACCGAGAGTTTAGAAGGCAAAAAAATACTAAAGGACTGTTATGTGGAAAATAAAGATGTTAAAAAATATAATTCTGAACTAGGGTTTATTTTTGCAGACAATCCACCAACTTTTGACACTAGAATTATCCCTGTACAAAATACAGAAAAAACTCAAGAACAACTAAAAGATCAAATTTTCACAGATGTCAATGTTCTACCTGACCCAATAATCTTAATAGGTACAGCTGGGGCAGGAAAAACAACTTTTATAAAATATTTTACAGAGGTATTACTTTCTAAAAAACATAAAAAAAACAGACCATTAGTTTACTTAGATTTTAGACTTTATACTAGTCAAACAATTAGAGATACACGTTTTATTTATAATGCAATAATTGAACAACTTGAAAATGAATATCCCGAATTAAATCTTACTAAGATTAATGTTTTAAAAACAATTTACAAAAAAGACATTGACAAAAAAAAACAAGGTACGTGGTCATATTTCGTTTCTAATGAAGAAAAAATCAACGAAGCAATTGCAAATTTAATTGATGAAAAACAAAAAGACCCAATAAATCACCTAAAGTCAGTTACTGATTATCTTTTGTACAAATGCAATAAGAGGATTTGTGTATTATTTGATAACGCTGATCAATTAAATGAAGCTGATCAAAAAGAGGTTTTTCTTTTAGGTAACGGCATTAATAGAAGTTTGAAATCTATCGCGATAATATCACTGAGAGAAGGGTATTTTTATAAATGGAAAAACAAACCTCCATTCAATGCATATCAATCAATTGTTTACCATATAACCGCACCACCATATAGAAAAGTACTTGAAAAAAGAATCAATTATGTAATGACAAGATTTGATTTTCAAGCTATAGAATTAAATGCTGAAAACAAACAAGTTAAATTCCAGAAAGGTAGTTTAGATCATTTATTTAAAAACTTATATGATACTTTGTTTAATTATACTAATTCTAGTATAATGGAATTTTTAGAAGAAACATCATACCCAAACACAAGACAAGGTTTAGAAAATTTTAAGAGTTTTCTTTTGTCTGGTCATTCTAAAATAACTGAATATATGTCGTTTGATTATAATATTGGACAAGGAGGTATTCCTATTTGGGAGTTTTTTAAATCAATTGCATTAGATTCTAATTATTATTATGAAACAAATAAAAGTACTGTTGTAAATCTTTTTTATCCGAGTAAAAACAATACGAATCATTTTACCAAATTACGCTTATTAAATTATTTGTTTGATAAATTAAAAAAAACTTCAAAAAAAATTGAGTATTTCCCTGTGAATATAATCACTAATGAATTCATAAAGGCTGGTTACTCAATTGATATAATTGAAGAAGAGATTCAAGAGTTATTCGACCTCAAACTTGTATCAACTTCAGAATATTCAGAAGATATTGAAGAAGAATTCAGAATAGAATCTGAATCTATGATTTCCATAACTTCGGTTGGAGTGTTCTACATAAAATCATTGGTCAATAAGTTTTATTACCTTGATTTAATTCTTCAAGATACACCAATTTATGATGATGAATTTTTCAATAAATTATGCGAAGTATTCCCAGATAGTGACGAGTATGGAAACCGTAGCTTGGAAAAAAGAAAAAAATCCGTTGAGCTATTTATTAAGTATTTGTTGAGTCAAGAATCAAAAGACAAAAAGTTTATTTCTAATTTTGAGGATAAAATAATAATGTTTGATGTGAATTCTCACCTTTTATCTGAATTAAGTGATGAGTTATCTGGTTTAGAAAAAGTTATCAAACGGATAAAATAACGCTGCATAACAATGTATAAAAAACATAGGGCGTTTGTGCTAAACCGAAAGTTCTGTGCATATTTACAAAGTCCGCTAAATATAAAATTTGGCGTTTATAATAGAAAAGATAAAAGCAAAATATTTATATTTAGCTAAGTAATAAACCGAAACGACAGTGCTTATCACCTGCCCTACGTTTATTATACTTAACGTAATTTGACCAACCAAAGAAAAATAGAACTGCATTTAGGTAACCCAGAAAATGGATGGCTTCCGGTTACATTAAAAGCTACAGATTTTGAATTGGAATTTAACGCTTCAATTATTCCCGAAAGTCCTACTGACAAGCTTTGTAAATCTCTTATTTTAGCACTGAATGGAAACGATACAGAAATATGCTGGAATTTAGAACCTGAATATTATTTCTTTGAACTAAAGCAAAGTAAAAAAGATATTTATCTGACTATTTCTAATAGTGGCGGAGAAACAAATAAACGAAATCCAATTTATGAATTGACTGGAGATTTTGAGTCGGTTATATTACCAATGTATCGTGCTTTAAAGAAGTTCAATACGTTGGAATTTAATAAAAAGGATTGGGTAAAACTTAACCAACTAAAACTAAATAAACTTGCCAACTTAGTAAAAGAAATAAAATCTTTGTAAAACATACCCTTAATAATTATGAGATAAAAAAGACCAAAATTATAGAACCAATAAAAATTCAAAGAATATTGGCTGAAAACTTAGCAGTAATTAATGACACAAAAAATACGCTAAATAAAATAATAAAAATTCCTTTTTTCTCGCTCAACAATCCATACCTTGAAATCTAAATTCTAATTAAAACAACCTCCAAAAAAGAGTTCTTTTTTTGCCTTCTATTTCTTTAAATTTTACAAAAAATAATAAGGTAAAAAGACTACAAAAAGACAAAATACTACAATCTAGTAACTTTTAGAGTTATTGATATCTCAAAATAACCAACCTAAATTTGGGAAGCCATAATTAAATATTACAAATATTTTTGAACTGGTAATTCATCAAACATAAGCCTTCTAAACACGTCATCTTTTATATTAAAATGTATCTTTAGCTTTACGAACTTATATATTTTTTACATGCGAATAGGTATTATTATTGGTAGAATCGGTGGTGTTGATGGTGTAGCTCTAGAAACAGAGAAATGGATTGAGGTATTAAAAAAATTAGGGCATGAAATATTCATAATGTCAGGAGAATTTGAGTCTTGGAATATGGATTATGAACATGATTATCTTTACCCTGCATTATCCTTTTTTTCCGTTGAAGCAGAATGGGGTCAGCGTAAAGCATTTTACGAACCTGATAAAGACCCCACTCCCTTAATAGAACATGTAGAAAGTGCTTCTAATATGGTTTATGAAGCCATGTTATCATGGGTTACAGATAAAAAAATTGAGGCCATACTCTCAGAAAATGCTTCTGCACTACCCTGTCATTTATCTATGGGCGTTGCCATTAAAAAACTGATTCTAAAAACCGGCTTACCTATTGTAACTCACGATCATGATTTTCATTGGGAACGCGGTGAGCGTTATGTTTCAGCTCATCCTGAAATTAACACCTATGTAGATGATAATTTTCCGTTACTACTGCCCAATGTTAAACACGCCGTCATAAATACTTTTGGTGTAGAAACCTTTAAAAACAGATTTAATATTGATGCCACATTGGTGCCTAACGTAATGGATTTTGATCGTGTTTATGGGCTACCAACCAAAGAAAATCAATTCTTCCTTAAAGATTTAGGCATTACACAAGATGAAATTGCCTTATTACAAGTAACCCGTATTGTGCGTCGTAAAGGTATTGAAACCGCAATTTCATTAATTGATAAGCTAGACGACAAAAAGCTTAAACTTGTAATTACGGGTAATAATAATGATGATGAAAATAAAGAATATTATAATGAATTGATAGATCAGATTCATGAATTGAATCTGTCCAGTCAAGTAATCTTTGCCGCACACAAAGTGTTAGACCATAAAGACCTTTCTGATGTTTATGCTCACGGTAGAGCCTGTACTTATTTTAGTACCTATGAAGGTTTCGGAAATGCCTTTGTAGAATGCGTACTTGCTAAAAAACCCATATTTGTAAATAACTACAAACCGGTATACATGCAAGATATTGGCAATAAAGGTTTTGAAACTGTAATGACAGAAGATGGTATACTCACCAACCAAAACGTTCAGCAAATGTCTGACATTATTTATAACCCCAAACGCTGTTTAGAAATTGGCGAATACAACTTTAACCTCGGAAAAAAATACTTTTCTTTTGATGTCTTAGAAGAAAAATTAAACAACCTATTTACATTTTAAAAACTATAAATGATTAAAACGAACACTAAGAAAATCACTACAATATTAAAAAAACTTAAAAACGAAAAAATAAATACTTGGTTTGATCTTGGTTTATTTATTGATAAATTTAAAGAACAAAATTCAACATCAGCATTTAAAGGTGATACTCCTTCTTTTGATGCTCACCTTGAAAAAGGAGGCATTGCTTTTTTAACCTTTTACTTCACCATAGATGGCATAACTGTAGAAACAGAGAAATATGCCAAAACCTTTAAAAAGATTTACCCAAACATCCCTATTCATTTTATTGCTGGAGATATAAAGCAAGAAGCTGATGAATTAATTCCGAAAGATGCCGCTAGAAAAGTAATTCCAGAAATGGAAGCTTTTGATGCTTGGCCATTATATGACGATTTTTTTAGAATAAAAATGGAACGTGGTAGTGCCGCCTACAATAACCTTATTGGTAAATTTTGGAATGAAGTGCTCGTTTTAGTAGAAAAACTAGGTAGCTATATTGAAGAGAATGAAATTTCTATATTGTATTTAATCAATGTATGTTCTAACCCAGGTAATGTTTCATTGGCTTTAGCTACGGTGTTAATTTCAGAATACTTAGGCATACCTGTTATTAATAACAATCACGATTTTTATTGGGAAGGCGGTAATAGAGCCATTGATATTAAAAAGAAAGGCTTAAAAAAAGGTCCACGAGATTTCTTTTTTCACAATGCCCATGTTGGCGAATTTTTCTCAATTATAGAAATGATTTATCCTTGGGAAAGTCGCTCTTGGATGAACGTAAATATTAATAAAATACAGCAAAACCATCTCATTGATATCAATGGTCATAATCCCGCAAATGTTGCCTTATTAGGTACTGCGGTAGATACCAAAATGCATCAAATGAGTAAGCGTGATATTATCAAAGCGTTTATGCAAGTCTCCACCATTTTTGCCAATAAAAAAGAGACCATTACAGTGCATACGGCAGCAAATCACACCGACAGTGAACGCTCTTTAAAACCCATACTTTTAGGTCACAAAACCATAAGAAAATTCGATTTTGTAAACAATAATATCATTTTCTTACAACCTACACGGATCATTAGTAGAAAATCTATCGAACTTAATTTTAAGCTTATCAAACGCTTATTTTCATATGATTCGTTTGCTGAAAAATTTAGTACAAATCCGCAATTAAAATTATCATTAATTGTATCTGGTCCCATTCCACATGGCCAACAGCATTATTATCAAGACTTAAAAAAGGACTTTAATAACTTTCTTAATGACCTTCCTAAAGAATTCAAATCTAGAGTACTTCTCGGTTTTTTATTTAGCGAATTTGATAAAAATGATTTTAAGAAAAAACACAAAAAACCCTTAGATATTGAGCAGCTTTACGATGTTGCTTCTTTAATCTTATTACCCAGCCAAACCGAAGGCAGAGGCTTGCCTATAATAGAAGCTGCCGCTTGTGGTACACCTATATTTTGTAGACAATATGAACCAAGAGAAGTTTATGACGAAGTTATTGGTCGTCATTTAGATAAATCTTTACGTTTAAATGTACTTGAATTTAAAGGTTCTAAGGTGCCTAAAAAACTAGCGGAAAGCATTTCTGATCATGTTTTCTATCCTCAAAATAGAATGGTTGATGTAACGCATAATAGAAGTGTTATAAATAAACGTTACAGCTTAGAAGCGTTACAAAAAAACATAGCCTATATTCTTGGCAGATTGCATTTGCAGTTAGGTGCCATTGATAATGAAGTGAATGAGCAAGTGGTTGATTTGCTAAAGGATTACAAAGAAAAGGTCAATTTTGAAAACGAAGACTTGCATGCTCTACTCAATAAAGAAGCGAGGCATTATTTACCGGGTTACGGAAGGTTGTCTTTTATGACCTATTTAAAATCTTTAATTGATCCCAGTTTTTTTAGAGTGGAAGAACAACTTATAAAGGGAATGGTGATGAATTATGCTCGGATGATGGAAAATGATATTCCTGACCTTGTAAATACAGACTTAAAATTGATTCATAAGTACTATAATGCCATTGATGACATTTTTAAATATGTTGATGGTGAATTTGCCATAAGACATGATCATGCGTTAGCATACAGACATAGAAACAAAAAGAAGTATGCCTATCAAGATTTTACCTATCAAGAAGTTACGGGTTTAGTAAACATGATTTATAGTGATATTTTTAAACCAGAAAACCTACCGGATTTAACCTTGGCTCCGCAATTTTTTGCCGATTGGGAATTGGCTTTATTTCAATTGACCAATAGTAAATATTTAGGTATTGATGATCGAAAGATTTTAACCGAAAAATTAAAAAATAATGTTCCTAAAGGCTATTTTCCGGGACGCTATATAAAACATGAATTAGAATATTTTGTTTTACAACCTATTCGTGCACAACTTAAGCTTAAAATAGAAGAAGAACTTACGGCTGAAGTCCTAAAAGAAAAAGGACAACATTTAGAAAAGGTTTACATTTTTATTCATGAACCAAGAATTACAAAATGGTTTTCTAATGCCAATATTAAAGAGTATTTAGAAAGCGAAAAAGAGCCCGAACTTGGCTTATTATTTAAGACGGGAGTTGTTCAAATTATAGAAACAAAACAATGGTCTGAAGGGGTACACTTTCCTCAAATGGGTGCCAAAGCCATTAAAATATTACGCGACATAAAAGAGGCGAATGGCTTTATTATTACCAATGGCGAATATGCTGCAATGATGACTGACATTATAGAAATTGATCATTTTCATATTGGTAAAGTAATGCATCAAATGACGGCTAAAATTATGGGCATTCCTAAAGATAGTGGTTTCATACAGTTTGTGCCTTCAGCGGTACGCACAACATTAGCATTTCCTACCCCTATTCAAACAGCGAAAGATTTTGATCTCGTTTTAAAAAGTGATTTGTTTCAAACACTTAAAAATAAACTTGGTGAAAAGGAATTGTTTGCTATAATCTCTAAAGATGCTATTGAAAACGGTACGCCAATCAAGAAGTTATTAGAACACATAGAGAACAATTTAAAAGATACGACAACTGTTGAAAAAGTAACATCTTCATTTGCTGGAGGTGTGTATGAAGATGGTTTACCTTGGAGTGGTGTATTGGCGGAAATTGACACCAAAAAACACCAATGGAAATTCGCAGCACATATTGCCAACAAAGAGCCTAAAAACGTACCTTCTCTCGTTAAGGAATATCAAAAGAAAAGTAAAAACCCTCATAAGATTGAATTAGCTTGGAATGGTGGCTATATATTAAATCCTGAATTGGTGGGTAAATTAGGCTTGCCAGAAACGTATATTGGCTCACCGTTAGGCCTTTTAATAATGAACAATAAGGTGTTTTGTCCACCGCTTTTTAATAAACCCGCTTTTATCATCTATAAAAATGGCGATGTAGATATTCGAAAAGTAAATAGTAAGGCTGGTTTTATTGTAAAAGGGAAACAAGAACAATTATTGTTTGCTGCTAGCCAATATAACAAACACAGTGACACAGCACCTTGCTTTTATGATTTATCGTATACAGATGAGACCATAGAAGGTAATGGCAATGTTATTGTAAGAATTGCTGGACATACCGTTAAACAAATTATTGAAACGAAACCTAAAGAAGTAGTACCGATAATTCCAGTAGGTATTACACTCTCCATTCCTTCACAATTGTTTTCAAAAGACATTTTTAAAGAAGGAAAGCCCTTAGATATTCAGTTATTAGAACCTGAAACTAATCCTTATAATTGGGATAAGATATCATATGCCATAGAAGCCGGACCGATGCTAATTGATGGTGGCAAGCAAATTTTAAATATGGAAGATGAAGGTTGGAAAACATCAAACTCTATTAAAACACAAGCGGCACGATTAGACTTTACAGATATGCGTGGGCCTAAAATAGCCGTGGGTATTACCAAAGAAGGTAAATTGATGGTACTTATGGTAAATGGACGTATTAGAGAGTCTGTAGGAGCAACGCATTTTGATATGGTCGATATTCTGTTAAAGTATGGTATGGAAAAAGCCATGGGCTTTGATCCAGGAGGAAGCAGTACTTTGGTTGTTGATGGAGAAATTATGAATATTTCACCTTACAATAAGAATTACGAGGAAGACATTATCTCATTACCACCAGAACCTCGGTTTGTTGCCAATGCCATTATGGGATGGATTGAGGACTAAATGTTGCATATAGAAATAAAATCTGAAATCATATTAATTAAGACTCGCTTTATCAAAAAGCGGGTTTTAATTTTTCTAGATAGTCTTTAGGCTAACTATACTTCAAACAGCATTGCTGTTATTTGTAGTGCATTAAAGCTTAAAATTACGCTAGCGGATTGATTGCAAAAGCAAAATGTAAACCTTAGCAAACCATCAGCCAATTAGCTTATATTTGCCCAACTAAATACACAGATGGCTTCTACTCTACTTTCATCACCTTTACAAGGTTTTACAGACTTCAGGTTTCGTAATGCCTTTAACCATTACTTTGGTGGTATTGATACTTTTTATGCACCTTATATAAGGCTGAATGGAAAGTTAAAAATTAAGCAATCATATCAAAATGATTTAGCACCAGAAAACAACACCACGTTAGAAGTGATTCCGCAAGTAATGACGAACGACCCTGATGAGTTTTTATATGTGATTAAATACGTGCAAAGTTTAGGTTACAAAGAACTAAATTGGAATTTAGGTTGCCCGTATCCTATGGTTACTAAATCTGGAATGGGTTCTGGCTTAATTTGTAATCCTGACAGAATTAATGAAGTTTTACACAAAGCACATAACGAGTCAGATATAGTCGTTTCTATGAAGATGAGAATGGGTTACGAAAACGCTGAAGAAATTCTCGATGCCTTCCCTATTTTAGATAAATATCCACTTAAAAATATTGCCATACATGCAAGAATTGGTAAGCAACTTTACAAAGGCCCTGTAGATTTAGATGCTTTTGAAAAATGCATCAGTAGCACCAAACATAAACTATACTATAACGGAGATATAACGAGTGTTGCTTCATTTAAAGTCATTCAACAACGCTTTCCATCTATAGATCATTTTATGATGGGTCGTGGCTTAATTGCTGATCCTTTTTTACCGAGCATGATAAAAAATAACACCACGGAATATCCAGCAGACCGTTGGTCCATTTTTTCAGAATTTCATGATACTATTTACCAGCAATATGATGAATACTTGTCAGGACCAACGCCCATAAAAATGAAAATGCTTGGTTTTTGGGAATTCTTTTCGCAAGCTACATCAAACCCAAAGAAAACCTACAAAGCCATAAAAAAGGCGACCAACCCTGTTAAATATAGGACAGCCGTTAATCAAATTTTAAATGCTGAAATGAAAATTAAAAAAGATGTTTAATTTTCTTTACAATCTTCATAGATAAATTATAGGGCGGATAACGTAATGGAGCATCAAACCAATTCGCTTTTTTAATAATTGCTTTTTGATGTGAAAAAACATCAAATGATTCTTTTCCGTGGTAGGCTCCAATTCCACTTTGCCCCACACCACCAAATGGCAATCGTTTGTTTGTAATTTGAATTACGGTATCATTAATGGCTCCACCACCAAAACTAAACGTAGTAATTATTCTTTTTTGAAATTTTTTGTTCGTTGAAAAAACATAAGTAGCCAATGGTTTTTCATAATTCCCAATATACTGTTCTATATCTTCAAAGGTTTTATAAGAAATGATGGGTAGTATAGGTCCGAAAATTTCACCAGCCATTATTTTACTGTCTAATTTGGGTTCATTTACTAAGGTTGGTGCTAAAAAATTATCAGCAACATTATGCTTTCCTCCAAAAAGTATCTCTTCACCGTCAAGCATTTCTTTAAGGCGTGTAAAATGCTTTTGGTTGACGATACGTGCAAAATCTGGAGAGGCTTCTACATTTTCTCCATAACACTTGGTGATACTTTGTTCTAATGCTTTAATCAATTTATCTTTTACATTTTCATGCACTAAAATATAATCTGTGGCAATACACGTTTGACCTGCATTTAAAAACTTACCCCACACAATGCGTTTTGCCGCCAATGCTATAGATGCCGTTTCATCTACAATACAAGGATTTTTTCCTCCCAATTCTAAGGTAACTGGGGTTAGATGTTTTGCGGCACTTTCATAAACAATTTGACCTACAGTACTACTTCCTGTAAAAAAGATAGCATCCCATTTTTCGGCTAGCAATTGTTGAGATACTTCTACGCCACCTTCCACAACAGTAACATGACAAGGATCAAAAACAGCGTTGATAATTTCTGAAACAATAGCGGCGGTGTGCGGTGTAACCTCTGAGGGTTTTACCACTGCAGTATTACCCGCGGCTATAGCACCAATTAAAGGAGCAATGGCTAATTGAAAAGGATAGTTCCATGGAGCAATAATGAGTACTGATCCATAAGGTTCTTTGTAAATAAAATCGGAAGATGGCCAATTCATCCAGCTAGAATCAACTCTTTCTGGACGAGCCCATTCATCAATATTTTTAAGTACATGTTTTAATTCAGCCAACACAAATTGCGTTTCTGCCGCCAAGGTTTCGAATCTTGGTTTCTTAAAATCAGCAAATAACGCATCACAAATGTCCTCTTCACGTGTAACAATCTCTTGTCGTAACCGCTTTAGAGCTTTCTTTCTAAATGAAACATCCTTTGTTTGTTGCGTTTTAAAAAAACTTCGCTGTTGTTGTATTATATCTTTGATCATTATAGCTTATCTTCTAATACATCAAAAATAAGACATAAAAAGGTCGAAACCTATGCTATGTATTCAAATATGAAATCTAGACATTAATTAACCTCTAATTCCACCTTATTTGTAGTGGCTGAGCTATCACCAACAAACACTTCAAAAACACCAGCCTCTATAAAAGTCTCACCAACATTATTAAAAATTGATAAATCTTTAGAATTAATTTCAAATTCAACAGTTTGTGATGCTCCTTTTTTCAAAAATATTTTTTGAAAACCTTTTAAAGATTTTAAGGGCGTAGCTACACTAGCTTCTTTGTCGTTTATATACAATTGAACTACCGTTTCACCGTCTAAATTACCTGAATTTGTAACCGTTACACTGACTTTGTTAACGCCATCTTTAGTCATGGTCATTTTTTCCAACTTCGGTGTTGAATAAGTGAAATTTGTATAGCTTAATCCGTAACCAAAAGGATATAAAGCCTCTCCGTTAAAATAACGGTAGGTACGCCCTTTCATGTGATAGTCTTCAAATGGTGGTAAATCATCCACTGATTTGTAAAATGTTACTGGTAATTTACCTGAGGGATTAAAATCTCCAAAAAGAATATCAGCTGTAGCTTCACCTCCACCTTGTCCGGGATACCATACATTTAAAATAGCAGGCAAATTTTCCTGTTCCCAATTAATTGCCATGGCACTACCTGCAGTCAATACAAAAACAACTGGTTTTCCTGTTGCATTCAACTCCTTTAACAACTCATGCTGTACTTTTGGCAATTTTAGATTTGTTCTATCTCCTTTATAAAACCCTTCAATATCTACGGGCATTTCTTCTCCTTCCACTCGTGCTGAAATACCACCCACAAATATAACGGCATCACTTTCATTCACTTTTTGCATCATCTTTTCTTTACCTTGTCTGTGCTCAACATCCCATAATAATTGTAGCGATGCCAACCATGGGTTTGTACATTTATACTCTAAAACAAGATTGTATTTCGTATTCCTTTTAACAAAAAAGGATTGCGGTGTTACTTCTGTTTCATTCTCATCAGTACTTGAAAGTAACTCCTTTCCGTCAATCATTAACTTGTAAGTACCACCACTTTTCAATATATTTAGAGAGACCTCTCCTGTAAAATCAGGTTTTAGAGTTCCCGAATAACGAATTGAAAAATTTCCAGGTTCTAATACATCAACAGGTGCTGCTCCGCCCCAGTCAAAATCAATAATATCTTCCGTTTGTACAACAGCAGGACTTTCTTCCAATTTTGAATTGTTGTAGTATTCTACCTTTATTTTTCCGTGATAACTATCTTTACCAATAACATCAAAAACGGTTTTGTCATCTGCTAGATTTACCCCTTTAAAATAATGCACTTTTGTTTTTTTAGAAACTTTATCCTTCACCGCTTCTAAAATAGTTTTTGAATACGTTGGAGTTCCAAAATAATTCCCTAACACAAAATGACGATCATTGGCATTAGGTCCGATAACAGTGATGGTTTTACTCTTTTTTGAGAGCGGTAAGGTATTATTTTCATTTTTCAGCAGTACCATTGATTCTCGTGCTGTTTTCAACGCCAGTTGCTGATGTGCTTCTGACTCTAATGCATCATCAGAAATATCAGAAAATGGTGTTTGCCCAGCAGGATTTAACATTCCTAATTTAATTTTAGCAATGATTAATCTTCTTAAGGCGATATCTATTTCTTTTTCTGTGATTAAGCCTTTTTCTACAGCTTTTTCTAAATAAGCATACGTATTACCACAATTTAAATCGCAGCCCGCTTTTACCGCTAATGCAGAAGCTTCTTCAGCAGTTGCAACAATATCATGGAATTTGTAAATATCATATACAGCACCACAATCAGATACCACATACCCTTTAAAGCCCCATTTATCTCTTAAAATATCATTGAGCAACAATGTACTTGCAGTAGCTGAAGAACCCAAATATCGATTATAAGCTGACATCACTGAAAAGGCCTTACCTTCAACAACGGTGGCTTCAAAAGCAGGTAAATAAGTCTCCCATAAATCCTTTTTGTCTGTATACGCATTAAAACTATGTCTGTTATGTTCAGGACCGCTATGTACTGCAAAATGTTTAGGTGTAGCAATAACTTTAAAATAGTCAGGATGGTCACCTTGTAATCCTGTTACAAAAGCAACGCCCATCCGTGAAGTCAAATAAGGATCTTCTCCATACGTTTCTTGACCACGCCCCCATCTTGGATCTCTAAAAATATTGATATTTGGAGTCCACATGGTCAATCCTTGATACCGATTGTGTTGTCCCAATTTAATACTATGATTGTATTTAGCTCTCGCTTCTGTACTGATAACACTGGCCACTTCATTAATTAACGGTGCGTTAAAAGTGGAGGCCATACCTATAGCTTGCGGAAAAGAAGTAGCGTTACCTGCCCTAGCTACACCATGTAAACATTCGTTCCACCAGTTATAATTTGGAATTCCCAATTTCTCAATTGCTGGAGCTACATCTTGCATTTGTGCAATTTTTTCTGATAACGTCAATCGCTGTAATAAGTCGTCTGCTCTAACTTGGGCATCTAAAGTAGCATCTTGAAAAGGGTAATCAGCTTGTTGACCTGTAACTACTGTTGGAATAAAAGCTAATAAAAAAAGTACTATGTTTTTCATTTTAAATGATTTAAAGAAATAATAAAATATACTATGAGGAACATTTTGCAACAATGGTTGCTATTTTTTTTGCGATTTCTACTCGCAAGCTTCAGCATTATTTGATATTTGTAACTTGTTATCAGATGGAGAAACATATGGAATACCTAACCCCAAGCCTCTCAGTATGAATAACAAGCCTATCAATACAACAAAAACAGGAATTGCTTTTTGAATTTTTGCTCTTATGGTGCCTTTTAAAAAATTTCCGGCCAATACGGCTGCACTCATCATGGGCACGGTACCCAACCCGAACAGAAACATATATAATGCTCCTTCTAAAGCACCTGAAGTTGCTATTGAACCTACCAATGCCATATAGACCAAGCCACAAGGTAAAAAACCGTTAAAAAAGCCAATATATAAGAACGTACTGTTTGTTCGTTTTTTTAGATAGAATCCTAGCTTAGATCTCACATAGGAGATCCCTTTATAAATTGGTTTTGAAAAATTATACTTATTAAAGATATGTATTGGAACCAATACCATAAGAATCATTAATACACCAATAAGAATGGACAAACGCTGCTGAAAACCAGCCAAATACAAACCTTTACCTACCAAACCGAAAATTACTCCTATCAATGAATAGGTTAATAAGCGACCGAAATGATATAGCATGGTTTGAAACACCATTTTCGGTTTGCTTTTCCGATCAATTGGCAATGCAAAAGCAATGGGTCCGCACATGCCAATGCAGTGAAAACTTCCTAGTAAGCCTAGTATGAATGCCGTGTAAAAAATAGACGTTGGTTTTAGCTATTTATAATTGGTTTTTTGTAAATTTTGATTATCAGACTATTAATAAAATAGGTTCTTTTTAAACATGTATTCCTGATCATCATATTTCCAATCCACTTTAACATTCCACCTTCCGTTTATAAGTTTATCATCAACGACTAGCATGGTGTTTTTATCTAAAACAATTTCTTTTTTAAAATCTATTCTATTATCTGAAGGTCTTTGAAAATAAACTATGCCTGTAATTTTACTTTGTTCCATATCACTTGGAAAAGTAACTTGCATACCTTCATCACCTCGCTCTACAACTAAATTCTCTTTAAGTTTACTCGCATTGTTCATTTTATCAATCTCATGTTGATAGTACAATTCATCCTTATAATAATCTTCTGATACTAAATGATGTTCTAACGTATCATCCGCCAAGGTTCTATATACATATTGCAAAATAAAAGTCATAAATGCAGCCATTGCAATGACCATTGCCCATCCCCAGTTAATTTTTATCTTCATAATTATACAATTTAATTCAACTAATTAATCTTCATTGGTCCCGTGAAATTAGTGGAAGTCGTTTCAATTAATTTACCATCAGCATAAATACCTATTTTCAATTTTTCTTTTGACGATTCAAGGTCTTTTTTATCTATTTCAATAAATAAGGTACCATCTGTTAGATCGCCTTTGGCTACTTTACTATTACCACCTACAATTCTAACCTCGCCTGCATGAGAAATCAATTTAATTTCGACATCATCTAAATCCTTTACTGTTTTGTTTATCAATTTAAAATTATAAACATTACTGACCGTTGTTTCGGTAGTAGTAAAGGTTTGACCAGGTAACCTTAAAATAATTGCTTCAATATCTGACCTTAAAAATAGTAAGGTAACTAATACAGCTACTAAAATAGTTAAAACCGCTGTATAGGCTTTAATTCTAATGTTAAACTTAAATTTTTCTCCATTCGTAATATTATCTTCGGAAGCATAACGAATTAATCCCGGTTCAAATCCCGTTTTATCCATAATCTCGTCACAAGCATCAATACAAGCGGTACAGTTAACACATTCTAATTGTGTTCCATTTCTGATATCAATACCCGTTGGGCAAACAACTACGCATTGATTACAATCAATACAATCACCATTACCAAGTTCATCTCTATCTTCATTTTTTCTAAACTTTTTTCGACCCTTTTCACCCTCACCTCTTTTATGATCATAAGCCACAACAATAGATTTTCTATCGAGTAAAACCCCTTGCAATCTACCATAAGGACAAACTATTATACATACTTGTTCTCTAAACCAAGCAAATACAAAAAAGAAAACTAACGTAAAAACTAATAATTTAATTAATGTACCAATGTGGTCAATTGGATTACCCGTGATGTATTTTAACAAAACATCGCTACCAATAAAATAGGCTAAAAACACATTGGCTATTAAAAAGGATATGATGAAGAATAAAATCCATTTAGTAACCTTTTTTCTAATCTTTTCAGCCGTCCAAGGTTGCTTATTTAATCTAATTTGTTTCCCTCTATCCCCTTCTATCCAATATTCAATTTTACGAAAAACCATTTCCATAAAAATAGTTTGCGGGCAAATCCACCCACAAAAAATTCTACCAAAAATAACCGTAAATAAAATGATAAAAACAATGCCTACCAACATAGACAAAACCAGTAAATAAAAATCTTGAGGCCAGAAAGGCTGACCGAAGATATTATATTTACCTTCCATAATATTAAATAACAAAAACTGGTTGCCATTTATTTTAATGAACGGTGAAATAACAAGTAATGCTAATAAAAACCAACTCAGATAGGTTCTATAATTGGTGAATTTTCCGGATGGTTTTTTGGGATATATATGATTTCGTTTACCATCTTCTGTTATGGTACCTATGGAATCTCTAAATTTTTCTTGCTGTTCTTCCGCCATTTGATTTTTTAAATAAAAAAAAATACTTTTAATTACACTAACAAAGTTACTACCAATAAATGAACAAGAATGAAACATTTATTACACAACCAGGATAGGCAAATAAAAGTATTTTTAACTAATTTGAGTTAGTAATATTATTTATCACCCTCTTTCCAAATCTCACCCTCTGGTGCTTTTGGTTTCTCAGGTGTTGTTCCTTTTAATGTCAAAATAAAACTGGCTAATTGTTGTCTCTCTTCTAAGCTAATCGTTGATTCCCAAGCAATCATACCTTTACCTGGTCTCCCTCCTTTGGCCAATGTATGCATAATGTTTTTGAATCCACCACCTAAAATCCAATATTCATCAGTAAGGTTTGGTCCGATACTACCACCACCATCTGCTAGATGACATGCTGTACACGTTTTTGTGGCAAACAATTCCTTACCCTTTTGTATACTAGCAGCATCAGTCAACGCAACTAAATTAGCGGCATCATATAATTCAGGATGTTCTTTTTTATATTGTTCAACAGCCGCGTCTCCTTCCGCTACTGCGTTAGCAAACTCAACTTTTTGATCATATTTATCTGTAAAAAAGACCATGATATAATAAAATATACCAACGGCAATAGTGATATAAAAACCTGCTAACCACCATGGCGGTAACACATTATCAAGCTCTCTAATGCCATCATAATCATGATCGGTCATGATATCTTCTTCACTCTCTATGGCCTTAGCTCGTGTTAGCTTTTGCGAAAGATTACTCCAAAATGATTTTTCCTTATTGTTGCTCATGGTTGTTGTTGTTTTCGTCCTCTTCTAAAGGTAAATTACTAATACTTTCAATACTCTCTTTTGGTATTCTCATAACATGAACGAGCATGGTTACAAATACCGCAAAAAATAAGATTAATGATATCATTGGGTAGATTTCTATATCTACCATTGAATCAAAATTGTGTTTTATATATCTTAACATATCTATTAATTTTCAGCGGTTTCACCTTTTTTAATATCCGTACCTAAACGTTGTAAATAGGCAATAACTGCTACAATTTCTTTGTCCTGCATGTTACTTTCACCATAATTTTTAACATACTCAGGATCTTGTCTTAGACTCTTTTCAATTTCTTCCGCTTGATTTCTTAATAAGAACAACCCTTTATCAACTTCAGATTGCGAATAAGGAACCCCTAATTTAACCATAGCTTCCATTTTACCTTGTGTATTTGAAGTATTCAAATCATCGGTATACAACCAAGAATAACGTGGCATAATTGAACCTGGCGAAGTTGATCTAGGGTCTAACATATGGTTGAAATGCCAGTTGTTATTATACTTACCTCCAATTCTATGCACATCAGGACCTGTTCTTTTAGAGCCCCAAAGGAATGGGAAATCATAAACAAATTCACCTGCTTTTGAATATTCACCATAGCGTTCTACTTCAGAACGGAATGGTCTAATCATTTGAGAGTGACAGTTATTACAACCTTCTCTAATATAAATATCTCTTCCTTCTAGTTCTAATGGTGTATATGGTTTTACACTTGTAATTTTCGGAATATTCTCGTCTATAGTTAATAATGGAATTATTTCAACGGCTCCTCCAATAGCAATAGCTAAGGTAGTTAACACTGTAAATAATATGGTTCTTCTTTCTAACCATGAGTGCCATCCTTCTCCTGCAGTTCTTCTCGCAGTTATTTTTTTCAAAGGTGCAGCTTCTACCAATTCATCTTCAACTTTAGAACCTGCTTTAGCCGTTTTATAAACGTTATATGCTAATAAAATAAATCCAGTTAGATACAATGTACCACCAAAAGCACGCATAGCATACATTGGTAAAATTTGTGTTACCGTTTCTAAAAAGTTACCATAAACTAAGGTACCATCTGGATTAAATTGTTTCCACATAGAGGCTTGTGTAAATCCGGCAACATATAAAGGAATAGCATAAAATAAGATCCCCAATGTACCAATCCAGAAATGTGCATTGGCAAGTTTTTTAGAGTACAACTCTGTTTTCCATAATTTAGTGGCCAACCAGTAAATAATACCTGCCGCCATAAAACCGTTCCATGCTAATGTACCAATATGCACGTGAGCTACAATCCAATCTGTATAATGCCCAATAGCATTAAGCGTTTTAAAAGACAACATAGGTCCTTCAAAAGTTGCCATACCGTAACCTGTAATGGCTACAACAAAGAATTTTAAAACAGGGTTTTCTCTTACTTTATCCCAAGCACCACGTAAGGTTAACAAACCGTTTATCATACCACCCCATGAAGGGAAGATTAACATAATAGAAAATACAGTACCTAAATTTTGTGCCCATTCTGGTAATGCAGTATATAATAAATGGTGTGGTCCTGCCCAAATATAAATAAAGATAAGAGACCAAAAATGCACTATTGAAAGTCTATAAGAATATACAGGTCTATTTGCCGCTTTCGGTACAAAATAATACATCAAACCTAAAATAGGTGTGGTTAAGAAAAATGCCACCGCATTATGACCATACCACCATTGTACTAATGCATCTTGTACACCTGCATACACAGAATAACTCTTAAATGCACTTACTGGTAATTCTAAATTATTAAAGATATGAAGTACAGCAATTGTTACGAATGTGGCTAAATAAAACCAGATAGCTACATAAATATGACGTTGACGTCTCTTTAAAATAGTACCAATCATATTGATACCCATTATTACCCAAATTACAGCTATTGCTATATCAATTGGCCATTCTAATTCAGCATATTCTTTAGAAGATGTTAAACCTAATGGTAATGTAATAGCAGCAGCAACAATAATTAATTGCCAACCCCAAAAGTGAATTTTACTTAAAGTGTCATTAAACATTCTAGCTTTAAGTAACCTTTGCAAAGAATAATACATCCCCATAAAAAAGCTATTACCCACAAAAGCGAAGATAACAGCATTGGTATGTAACGGTCTTAGACGACCAAAACTTAACCAAGAAATGCCTTCCATGTAATTAGGAAAGTTAAATAAGAGAGCAACCATAAGGCCAACTGTCATACCTACAATCCCCCATACTACAGTAGCAATAAGGAACATCCTTACAATTTTGTTATCGTAATAAAATTGTTCTTTTTCCATTCTTTAATTATTGATTTTGATTAATTGATTTTGACGTTGATTTTTGCTCTTTTGGGACTTCACTTATAAACTCATCTTCAAAAAGCATTCTAACTGAAGGTGTATACATATCATCATACTGACCAGACTTAACCGATTTAATAAAAAGTATAAAGAAGATTACAGCAATTAGAATACTTACCGCAATCATTACAAAGATGATATCCATTAATGGCTTATTGTTAAATTTTTCACAAAAATAAGATAATACTCAGTTTACAAAACATGACTTTTATCATGTTTTGTATTAATTGTAAATTTAAATATTTATTTTTTATGTGCAATTAAATTTGTTCCTAATGTAACAAATATTACGATAGTAATAGAACTTAATGGCATTAAAATGGCCGCAACAATTGGCGACAAGTTACCTGTCACCGCAAAAAGCATCCCAATAAAATTATAAAGAATTGAAACGATAAAGCTCATTTTTATGATACCAAGGGTTTGTTTTGACAATTTTAGAAATTTAGGTAAAAATTCAAAATGAGTAGCATCAACAATTCCATCAGAAGCTGGTGAAAACACATTAATATTTTCAGACACCACTAAACCAACGTTACTTTGTACCAATGCACCTGCATCATTTAAGCCATCACCAATCATTAATACATTTTTTCCTTGATCTTGTAAATCTTTAATATATTTTAATTTGTCGGCAGGTTTCTTATTAAAAATTAAGGTTGCATTGTCAGGAAGCATCAGTTGTAATTGCTCTCTTTCACCATCATTATCACCCGATAAAATTCCAAGTTCAAATTCATCTTTTAACTGATTAAAAAGTACATCCAATCCATGTCTATAGGAGTTTTCAAAAATAAAATTCCCTTTTACTTTTCCAGCTATACTGATATAAGAGCGTGTCTGCAAGCTGTTTTCTGGTGTTATATCTACAAACTGAGCTGAACCAATTTTAATAGTCAAATCATTTACTTTTCCTTCTATTCCCTTTCCTACTACCTGTTTAAAACCAGAAACCTCTTCTATCCCCTCTTCTTGTATGTCTTCATATAACATTCTACTTAGAGGATGGTTAGATGATCTTAAGATACTTTTTATTGCAATATATTCATTCGTTGAAAGTGGTTCACCTTGATAGGATATTTTCGCTTTACTATTGGTGATTGTTCCCGTTTTATCAAATATAACAGTGTCAATTTTAGATAAATTTTCAATGACATCTACATTTTTTAAGTACAATTTTTGCCGACCAAATATGCGTAACATATTACCTAATGCAAAGGGTGCAGATAAAGCCAACGCACATGGACAAGCCACAATTAGCACAGCGGTTACTACATTTGCTACCATTTTCACATCAACAAAATACCAATACAATCCGGCTAGGAAAGCAATAACCAACACAATTATAGTAAAGCGTTTACTTATAGAGTCCGTTAAGTTTTTTATACCGCTTGCTTTAGTGGTATTAAACACATCATTACTCCATAACTGGGTTAAATAACTTTGAGAAACGGTTTGTAAAATTTCCATTTCAATGGCACCAGAAAGTTGTTTACCTCCAGCAAAGAGCTTATCACCTGAGTTTTTGTTTACGGGTAAGGACTCACCTGTTACAAAACTATAATCTATCTCTGCATTACCGGCAATTAAAATACCATCAGCAGGTATTAGCTCCTTATCTCGTATTAATAACCTATCCCCTTTCTTAACATCATAAATAGCCACGTTTATTTCCTTCTTATCATTATCTATTTTTGTGACTGCTACTGGGAAATACGATTTATAATCGCGTTCAAATGAAAGAAAACTATAGGTTTGTTGCTGAAATATTTTTCCTAATAATAAAAAGAAAACAAATCCCGCTAAGCTGTCAAAATAGCCTTGACCAATATTAAAGAATATTTCATATGCACTTCTTAAAAACAATACTACTATACCTAAGACAATAGGTACATCAATATTTAAAATTTTATGTTTTATTCCTTTGTAGGCCGAAATAAAATATTCGCTCGCAGAATAAAACACTACGGGAATCACCATAACAAAAATCAACAACCTAAATAGTGGTTTATAACGGTCTAACCAATATTCATCTGATTGAAAATATTCAGGAAAAGACAATAACATGATGTTACCAAAAGCAAAACCTGCAACACCTAATTTATAGATTAATGTTCTATCTATTTTACGATTGCTTACTGTGGCGTCTTCAAGACTAATAAGCGGTTCGTACCCTATTGAGCTTAATAACTCTACCACTTTTTTTAAGGAAATAGTAGTGCTGTTAAAAGTTACTCTAACTTCCTTTTTTGGAAAATTAACTTGTGAAGAATTTATGGATGGATTTAGCTTATTTAGGTTCTCTAAAATCCATATACAGGAGCTACAATGAATATGTGGAATATAAAAAGTGATGACACTCGATGTTTCATCTTTAAAATCGTAAAGTTTTTCTACAATTTTATCATCATCTAAATAATTGTATTTACCATTTATTTCCTCCGGTATTTTACCTGGATTGTTTTCTAAATCGTAATAACACGTTAAATCATTTTCATTAAAAATCTGATAAACTGTTTTACATCCGTTGCAGCAAAAGCATTTTGAATCGTAAACAACTGGTTTAGAGCCACAATCATTTCCACAGTGAAAACATTTTTCTTTTATCATTACTTAACTAATCAACTCACAAAGATCATATGCAAACTTAATCAAGTCTATGATAAATGTCATATAATTTCGATATATTTGTCTAATAATTCATTCCTTTCTTATGAGTAAATGTCAACAATGTATTATTCGCGAATTTAACACACTTAGGTCTTTGACTGCAGATGAGTTAAAAACGATGTCTAAAGAAAAAGATGTATTAAACTTTAAAAAGGGTGATGTTATTTTTAAAGAGGGTAATGCCATAAATGGTGTTTACTGCGTAAAACATGGCATTTGTAAATTATCTAAACTAAATGCCAATGGAAAAGAGCAAATAGTTAGATTTATGAAGGGTGGTGACATGTTGGGGTATCGTTCCATCTTAAGTGATGAGCCTGTAACACTTACAGTTACAGCTTTAAAAGACATGGAAGCTTGTTATATTCCAAAAAAAGAAATTTTAGATGCTATTAAGGAAAATCCTAAATTTTCGCTTGATATGATGAAAACTGTTTGTGGTGACTTACGTGATGCAAACGCATCATTATCTAATATGGCTCAAAAAAGTGTTAAAGAAAGATTAGCAGACACCATGATTTTCTTAAAAGAAACTTTTGGAGAAGATAAAGATGGTTATTTAGACATTGTACTGACTAGAGAAGAAATAGCTAGTGTTGTGGGGACTGCAACCGAATCTGCAATACGATTGTTATCTGAGTTTAAAAAGAAAGGTTTTATAGAATTAACAGGTAAAAGATTAAAAGTTGTAGATGAAGTTGGTCTATTAAAATTGTCACAAGGCTTCTAGAAAATAATAATCTTCACTATTATCTATACACTTTTTTAATAAAGTAGTTTTTCAAATTGATAATATTGCAAACTACTATTATAAACGAGTACTTCCCTCCTCTTTCCATCGTTCAATAACCTCCTCAACATGATTTATTGTTTTTTTCGTCCAATCCAATCGTTTTTCATTTTTTTCAACCTCTGACAATTGCCAATTTAGTTGGGAAACTCTTAATCGTTGTGTTACCGATTGTAATATTATAGCCGCCGCAACAGATATATTTAAACTCTCTGTAAATCCATTCATTGGAATTTTTAAATAGCCATCGGCTTCATCTAACATATAATCTGAGACACCCCCTTTTTCTACCCCAAAAACAAAAGCAGATTTTTTAGAGATATCAAAATCTTGTAATAAACAAGAATCATTATGTGGCGTTGTCGCTATTATTTGATAACCATTTTTACGGAGTGTTTTTAAACAATTTTCCGTGTTATTTGCGTGTTGATTATATTCATGAAAATCTATCCATTTCTGAGCTCCTTTTGCAACTTGATTGGACACGTAGCTGTTGTACTTATTTTCGATAATATGTAAATCTTGAATCCCAAAGACATCACACGTACGTACTACTGCACTTGTATTATGTTTTTGATAAATATCTTCTAAAACCACTGTAAAATGCCGCGTTCTTTCTGCTAATACCTTCTCAAAAAGCTCCTTTCTATGCTCCGTAATTAAGCCTTGTAAATAGTGTAACAATTCTTTATCAAACATTATTTTTGTTCCTTATAAATAAGCCTTAAATTTAAAGCTATATTTAACATTAGTTACGTAAAAGTACAGAAATAAAAACCTGAGGTATACATAAAACAAAGTGCTAACCTCAGTATTATATTAACAATTATTTTAAGCATGAAAAAACTAGTTGTATTAACAGGAGCCGGAATGAGTGCCGAGAGTGGTATCAATACATTCAGAGATGCTGATGGATTATGGGAAGGACATGATGTAATGCAAGTGGCCTCTCCAGAAGGTTTTAGAAAAAACCCAGAATTGGTACTCAATTTTTACAATGAACGTCGTCGTCAATTACTATGTGTAAAACCAAATGCTGCCCATCTAGCGTTAGCTGATCTCGAAAAAAAATATGACGTTACGGTAATCACTCAAAATGTAGATGATTTACACGAACGTTCAGGCAGTACTGATATTATCCACCTACATGGAGAATTATTAAAAGCAAGATGTATAGATAATGACAATGAATTTTACAATTGCAATGAAGACATTCATTTAGGCGATTTATCCCCTAACGGTAAACAGCTAAGACCTCATATTGTTTGGTTTGGAGAAGCAGTTCCTTTACTTGAAAAAGCTGCGGAAATTACCGCAACAGCTGATGTTTTAGTAATTATTGGTACGTCTATGCAAGTATATCCAGCGGCAAGTTTAATTAATTATGTAAAACCAGGTATTCCAATTTATTTTATTGATCCAAATCCTTCAATACATAAATCTAATTTTAATAATCTAGAGATTATTGCAGAAAAAGCCACCGTAGGTGTCTCACAGCTGATTGAAAATTATTTATAAATGAAGGAAGCTACTTTTATATCACTATTAGCTGATGATTCCGAACGTTTAAAATTTCGAAGCGAGCTTGTTGAGGCTACTTTAAAAAACCCACAATGGGTAGAAATTTTATTAACCAATATGGAAGCTATTGATGATGCAAATTCTAATTTTTCAGCTCGTATTTTAGAATTAGCTTGCAAAGATAAGTTGGGACTTATAGTTCCGTATTTAGATACCTATTGTGATTTATTACCAAAAGTAAAACAAGGGCCAGTCATTAGAGCGTGTGCTAAAATTTGTGAATTACTTACGATTCGTTATTTTAAAAACCATCCATTACCACTAAAAGAAAGACATTTTGAAAAAATTATAGAGGCAGGATTTGATTGGATGATTTCCGATCAGAAAACAGCAGTAAAAGCCTATACAATGCAAACGCTGTACTTACTTGGTTTAAAATACGATTGGATTCATCCTGAATTGGTTTTAAATATAGAAAAAGATATTCCCACAGGTACCACGGGTTACGTAAACCGAGGACGGAAAATTATTAAAGCTATTGAGACCAAAACGAAGTTCAAGATTTGAATACTGTTCATTGGTTTTATGTTCTGGTAAAATTCTAGTTAAAAAATCATTGCGACGTCCGTTCGAGTGCTTTTTCCTGAAGTGCAACGAAAGATAAAAGTGTATCGAGAACTTTTGTATCCAAGCACATTGACATGCCTCTAGAAAAAATAAAAAAAACGAATCTTATATTCTCTAATTAAAAACACCAATTAAACGTCCGTTCGAGTGCTTTTTTCTGAAGTGCAACGAAAGATAAAAGTGTATCGAGAACTTTTGAATCCAGATACATTGACATACCTAGAAAAAATTAGAAAAACGAATTTTATATTCTCTAGTTAAAAACACCAATACAACGTCCGTTCGAGTGCTTTTTTCTGAAGTGCAACGAAAGATAAAAGTGTATCGAGAACTTTTGTATCCAGGTACATTGACATGCCTCTAGAAAAAATAAAAAAAACGAATCTTATATTCTCTAATTAAAAACACCAATACAACGTCCGTTCGAGTGCTTTTTTCTGAAGTGCAACGAAAGATAAAAGTGTATCGAGAACTTTTGAACCGAACTATAATCTCTATGACAAAAACCGATTAGCTTTTGACATCAAAGGCAAAGGTTGAATTATTCAACTTTAGTATAATTAATTTTCGACTTTATTTCTTTAAAATAAGCAATGAGTTCTTTTTGTTGTTCCTCACTAAGTTTAGCTTCTGGATGCATAGGTAAATAACTCTCTAAAGGCATTTCTTTTTCCTCAATCATCTCTATGTTTTCTTCCAGCTTATGATCTTTCTTTTTATCAGAATACGTATCCCAAATTGAAAAATCAAAATGCTTTTTACCATCATTTACATGATTGGCAACCCACCACGATACTGGAGCTACCTCAGCATACCAAGGATAAGCCGTATTATTTGAATGGCAGTCATAACAAGAGGCCTTAATAGTAGCTGCTAAATTGGCGTCGGTGCCATTGACAACCAGAAAATCGGTGTCAGGCGTTTCAATAGAAATGTTTTTTTCGGGACGATAAAATTGAATGGCTACAATAACTAATAACAATCCAATAACTATTTTTTTAACCATGGTATATGAATTTTCATCTAAGATATTAATTTAAACAATCCCTCGTATAACTTTCCGTCAGCAATTACACTTCCCTTTTGAATTAAATCAAAAATTTCACTATTTCTATCACTTTCATACTTTTTTACCCCTTTATAAAAGGTAATAGATCCGTCTTTAGTATTGTCAATAAACCATTGGTAATCTTTGTCATTGAAAAAACTAAAATCTGTTTTATTAATTTGAACTACAATTCTAGAAATATCTTTTTCTTCAACTTTGAATAGGTTAATACTTTTTTCTGAAAAGTGTTCTAAATACTTCGTTCTATTTAACACATCATCCCAAACCACATCACTAAAGAGGTTTAATTCTTGTTCAGCTACTTCTGGCTTGTCCTTTTTGATTGCATTCCACTCATTAATATCAACTTGCTGACTTGCCAAAAATTGAGCAAACTCTACGTGTAATGCTTCAAATTGTTCTTTTGTTAACTGTCTGTATTTCATAATTTAATTTCGTTTTACAAAAATAAAAAACCACTCAAAATTAAGAGTGGTTTTTACATTCTTTTTTAAGAATTATTAGAAAATATATCTTAATCCTAATTGTACTTGCCATCTCGATAATAAACTAGCATCATAACCAAATGTTTCCGTTAATGTATCATCAAATGTAAACACAGGGTCATTATTAGTATCAAATGCTACTGATAATGGTGTTAAATCATTAGGTTGTTGAATTACCCCCCAATCAGAATTAATTAAGTTACCTATGTTCAATACATCTACAGAAAACTGTATTGCATTGTCTTTAGACACTTTTAACTCTTGAATGAACTTCACATCCCATTTACCTCTCCAAGGTGCTAAAGCTCCGTATCTATCCATATAATCTCCACGATTATCATTCAAGTAATCATCTTGTTCAATATAAGCTTCTAATGCTGCCGCTTGACCAGGACCTGAAAAAATCATTTGTTGAACTTCTGAACTTGTAGGAATATATAATAAATCATTGTTTTGACCTGAAGGATCTCCATTAATATTACCTGCATAGGTATAGTTAAACCTTCCTCCTTGTGCATATTCAAAGAATGTAGAAAAAGTAGTTGGAGCTTTTTCTCCAAAGAAAGTGAATCTTTTAGAGGCTACACCAATAAACCTGTGCGTATCACCATATTTAGAATAAGATAAAACATCATTATTAGCATTCCCTAAATTAGGATTAAAGTCGAAAGCATCACCCGTAATTTCCGCTTCAATTGAATTTACATCTTTAGCATTCAAATAATTGTACGCAAAACTTGTGTATAATCCGTTATTAAATGTTTTTTGTGCTTTAAGGGTAGCATTTATAATTCTACCTTTATCAGAGTTTGTAAAAACATATGCATTATTACCTTTATCACTTGCCGTATATACCGGTCTATTATCTCCTGGAGCATTCAACGTTCCTGAAGGGTTTCTTATTCCCCAATTTTGAACATGGGCTGCATTTAAATCTTTAGTATAAGATAAATCACCCGTTAATACCAAACCATTTTCAAATCGATGATCTGCACCAATATTCGTACGCCAAACTTGAGGCCATTGATAATCAGGATCAATTAATTGGAAAAAACCATCATCTGCTCCACTTACTTGGTTACCTAACCATACAAAAGGAAAACGACCTGTGAACAAACCTGTACCACCTCTTACTTGTGTTATTCCTTCGTTCTTAACATCCCAATTAAAACCAACTCTTGGAGAAATTAACCAATCACTATTTGGCAATTGAGTTGAACTCAAATTAACTTCTTTATTGGTATTAGGATTATAATAGGTAACTGAATTATCTCTACTTGCACCATTGTCTGTATCAATATATTTTTGAATTAAGCTTGAAGTATCAAAATATAAAGGTTTGTCAAAACGCACACCATAAGTCAATTTAAAAGCATCATTTATATTCCAATCATCTTGAACATAAAAGGACAATTGACCAACATTTAATTCCGCCAATTTCCAACCACCATCATTACCATCCCCATTGGCATTAAAACTGTCGTAAGCATTTTGCGTAGCACCTAAATATTGCTCTACTACTCCACCCGGCTGTGCACTATCTAAAAATGTTTGCATGTCTGGGTAGGGATTAAATATGCCGTAATATGGGAAAATACCAAAGTTAAATGACTCATAATTTACTAAATTAAATGAGTTTTGAAAGGCAAATTTCTCATAAGAGAATCCCACTGTAAACGTATGATTTCCTTGAACTATATTTAAGTTGTTCGTCAACTGAAATACTTTTTGATCTAATTTATTGTTGATTGAAAAAGGCTCATGACCCGCAATTATATAATTAGAACTAGATCCGTCTTGAATAGTAATAATTGGTGCTGGTGCAGACATCGGATTTCTAAAATCGTCAAAATGTGTATACCCAACTTGAACCTTATTGGTTACATTATCAGCCAACGTTGAATTCAATTCTAATTGTATAGATTGTATCTTATTATTGATTTCGTATCCTGAATTTTCAAACTGTAATGTATTAAAACTTGGTCCTCTTGAACCAATAGCGGTAGGATGAGCTGGTTTTTCTTTAGATGCATTTAAGAAATTATAGATTACTGCAAATCTATTATTGTCATTAATATTCCAATCTAATTTAAAAATACCTTTAGTTGATTCTGATCCATAAGTAAACCCTTGATACCTACCTGTGTCATAACCTAAATTACCTAAAGCATTTTGAACAGCTATTAAATCAGATTCTAATACTCTAGACTCATTTACAGCTCCAGAGTTGGTGTTTGGCACCCAACCATTAGAACCTAAATCAGTTCTATCATCTTTTTCAAAATTGGCAAAGAAAAATAACTTATTCTTTACAATGGGTCCACCAATACTTAAACCGTATTGAACCTGTTTTAAATCTGAATTTGCAACATCTTCACCATTAATTTTTGATCCTGTTAAATTTTCATCTCTATAAAATGAATATACAGTACCATGAAACTCATTTGTTCCACTTTTGGTTACTGCATTTACAGAAGCACCTGTAAAACCAGATAACGTAACATCATAAGGTGCTAATGACACAGAAATCTGATCAATAGCATCTAAAGAGATTGGTTGAGCATCTGTTTGACCTCCAGGTGTTGGAGCATCTAAACCGAATGGGTTATTAAAAATAGCTCCATCCAATGAAAAGTTATTGAATTGATCATTTCTCCCTCCAAACGAATTACCTGATGAAGAAGGTTCTAATCTCGTAAAATCTGCCGCTGATCTAGAAATTGTTGGTAAAGTGGTTAATTCTCTTTTACCGACACTCGTTTCAGCACCCGTTCTACTTGATCCAAATACATTACCTCTACTTGATCCTTTAAGTACTACTTCGTTTAATTGTTGAGCATCAGGTATCATTTTTACGTCTAGAGAAAATGTTTTCCCTAAAGTTAAATATACGTCTGTAATTTCTTGAGTTTTAAAACCAACATAGCTTATGGTTATGGTATAGGGTCCTCCAATTCTTAAATTTAGAAGGTTGTACCTTCCATCAAGGTTTGAAATTCCTCCTTTTTTTGTACCCGTTGGAGTATGAACCGCAATGATGCTGGCTCCTGGCAATGGCTCACTTTGGTCATCTATTACCACCCCTCTAATATCGGAGGTTGTAACTTGGCCAAATGATAAGGAAACAACACTACACAATAGCATTGTAAAAAAATAATTTTTCATCATAATTTAAATTTATTTGAGTTAAGTTAATTGAAAATATATAAAAAATTTATCATAAAAAAAAAAGCCTGTTCAAATGAACAGACTTTTAATATCAACATGTGTTGATAACATTTTATTTGCCTTCAGCAATTACATCAAACGGAAAATCAATGATTACCGCTCTATGTAAACGAATTTTGGCATTATAGGTACCTAATCTTTTTACTAACCCACCCAAAACGGTGATGAATTTTCTGTCGATTTCTACACCAGCTTTATTAATTGCATCAGCAACATCAGCATTACTTACAGAACCGAAAAGCTTATCGCCAGTACCTACTTTTGCAGGTATCTTAATTTCTAATTCTTGTAATTTTTTAGCTGTAGCTTCTGCTTCTTTAATAACACTAGCTTCTTTATAAGCTCTTTGCTTTAATGTTTCAGCCAATACTTTCTTTGCAGAAGGTGTAGCTAACATAGCATATCCTTGTGGGATTAAAAAATTGCGACCATAACCATTCTTCACAGAAACCACATCGTCTGTAAATCCTAAATTAGCTACGTCTTGTTTTAATATAAGTTCCATACTAGTTCTTAAATTTAGATTATTTTAACATATCAGCTACATAAGGCAATAGTGCCAAATGACGTGCTCTTTTTATTGCTTGAGATACTTTTCGTTGAAATTTTAACGAAGTACCAGTTAAACGACGTGGTAAAATTTTACCTTGTTCATTTACTAAATACAATAAAAAATCTGCATCTTTATAATCTATATATTTAATACCGTTTTTCTTAAATCTACAGTATTTTACCTTCTGTTTTGTATCAATGTCTAACGGAGTTAGATATCTGATCTCGGCTTTATTTCCGCCTTTTGCTTGTTGTTCTATTGTTGATGACATAACTTAGTTTTTAGCAGCTTTATTACGTTCTTTTCTTTTTACAGCCCATTCAGCAGCATGTTTATCTAACTTTACAGTTAAATAACGCATAATGCTATCATCTCTTCTAAACTCTAATTCAAAAGGATTAATAACTTCACCGGCAACTTTAAACTCAAATAAATGATAAAAGCCAGTTTTTTTCTTTTGGATTGGATAAGCTAATTTTTTTAAGCCCCAATCTTCTTTGTGGATCATTTCGGCACCTTTAGAAACCAAGTAGTCGTTAAACTTCTTTACTGTTTCCTTTACCTGAACATCAGATAAAACGGGATTCAAAATGAAAACAGTTTCGTAATGATTCATAATTAATTGTTTTTTTGTTTATTTTTAAGCGTGCAAATATACGATATTATCTCACTTTATCATATATATGCGATAGAAAATTAAACTATTCTTTTTAATTAGTGTTTTTGGTCTCAAAGTCACAGAATCAAAGATAACTGATAAAAGCCATACACCTTTTAAAAACAAGTGTTTCTATAAAAATCAAGTACGATTATAAATGACGAAGTCAATTTTAATCTATTTACGAAAAAAAAATTTAATAACCCCACTCCTATTTTCAATACAATATAAATACTAGATCACCTCATCTTCTTTAGATGTTGCTAACGCACAAAGATAAAGTCATTATAAAGTAGTATAATTTTTTCTTACTTTTGAACATGATCTTTGCACAAACCATGGAAATACCTGAAATTCCAAACTTAATCCACTATGCCATTCCCTTTTTTGCAATTACATTGTTTATTGAAGTTATTGTAGATGCTCGTGAAAAAACAAATAGTTATGAAACTAAAGATGCAATTACTTCCATTACTATGGGATTGGGCAATGTTTTTCTAGGGCTGTTTAGCAAAGTATTGGTTTTTGCTGCATTTATATTTATTTATAATAATTTTCGATTATTTACCATACCTTTTACATGGTGGGCTTGGGTATTGCTGTTATTTACTGAAGATTTCTCATATTATTGGATGCATAGAATAAGCCATACCAATCGATTTTTTTGGGCAAGTCATATCATACACCATTCATCGCAACGCTATAACTTAAGTACTGCCTTAAGACAATCTTGGACCGGTGGTTTTATGACGTTTATCTTCTGGTTATGGTTGCCGTTATTAGGTTTTCATCCTGTAATGATTTTGGCTCAAATGTCTATCAGTCTCATTTATCAGTATTGGATTCATACGGAACGTATCAAAAAAATGCCCAACTGGTTTGAAGCAATTTTTAATACACCCTCACACCACAGAGTACACCATGCTACAAATCCCCAATATTTAGACCGAAATCATGCGGGAATCTTTATTATTTGGGATCGACTTTTTAAAACGCATGAACCCGAAGCTGAAAAACCAATTTACGGATTGGTAAAAAACATTAGTACTTTTAATCCGCTATATGTAGCTTTCCATGAGTGGATTAATTTATTTAAAGATGTAGTTCACTCAAAAACCTCCTTAAAAAATCGATTCAATTATTTAATTAAACCTCCAGGATGGCGACATGATGGTAGTGGCATGATTTCTGACGATTTACGAAAGGAATGGAAAAAAAACAAGCAAAAATAAGTGATTTCTAAAACAGAAGCCTAGCTTCTATTTTTATCTTTTTATGAGTACTTTTGAATTCTATATTTATCCATGAAGTACTTTTTAATTTCTATCCTTTTTATTACCAGCTTCGCTTTTTCACAAAAGAAAATGGCTACAGATAGCATTACCAAATTAAATGAAGTATTGCTGTATCAAAAGGTCAAAATTAGACACCTTAATGGTATTGTACCTTCATCAATTATAACTATTCAATCATTTAAAAATTCAAGCCCTTCTGAACTAAGTGCTCACTTAAATAAAATTTCAGGTGTTTATGTACTTTCAGGTGCTCTTAACACTAATAGAATTACAATACGTGGCGTAGGTTCTAGAACGCCTTATGGTACTGACAAAGTTAAATTGTATTATAACGATATACTGGTAACAAATGGTTCTGGATTTTCTACTATTGAAGCTTACGATCTTGAAAACTTAAATGCCATAGAAGTTATTAAAGGCCCTAAGGGAACTGCCTTTGGTGCCAACTTAGGCGGAGCAATAGTATTAAGACCTAACGAAAATTTAGACCCAGTTACCGCTTTTCAAAATAATGTTACAGTTGGCTCTTACGGATTGTTTAAAAACAATTTAAGCTTCAACCATAAAACAGATAAACTTTCGTTAGACCTCCGTTACGGACATTTAAATGTAGAAGGTTTTAGAGAGAACAACCAGTACAAACGTAATGGTATTCTTTTAAATACAGCATACGTAATCAATGCTAAAAGTAAGCTTAGCTTATTAGTAAATCATATTGACTATACTGCACATATAGCCAGTTCAATTGATCTCGATGCTTTTAATGATGACCCTTCACAAGCCGCTTTTACATGGAAATCTACCAAAGGATATGAGGCGAATACGTATAAACTCACGGGATTTTCACTATCTCATAAATTTTCTGAACAGTTATCAAATACGACGAGTGTTTTTTATACTCATCTAGATCATTATGAGCCGAGACCGTTTAATATTTTAGATGAAATCACCGATGGTTACGGATTTAGAACACAATTTAAAGGTGACTTTTATCTTAATAAAAAGGTAGCCAACTACACCTTTGGTGCAGAAGTTTATAAAGATGATTATAATTGGTCAACTTTTGAAAATTTGTATGAAGAGAATAATGACGCAGGTAGTTTACAAGGAACTGCACTTAGCCTAAACAAAGAAAAAAGAAGTCAGTTTAGTGCATTTGGAACATTTACTTATCCGTTTACCAATGGCTTTTCAGCTCAATTAGGTGTGGCCATAAATAAAACCTCGTATACATATCAAGATTTGTTCAATAGCGGTTCAGAAAATAAAAGTGGTAAGCGAAGTTTTGACGCCATAGTTTTGCCCAATCTTCAGCTTAATTATAATTTTTTAAAAAATCAGTTGCTTTATGCAAACGTAAGTAGAGGCTACTCCAACCCTAGCCTAGAAGAAACATTAACGCCTGAAGGTGTTATCAACCCCAACATCGCTCAAGAAACAGGAATTAATTATGAATTAGGCAGCCAACTACAATTTTTAAGTACTAAACTAAAACTGAATACTTCTATATACCAAATGAACATTAAGAATATGTTAGTTGCTCAGCGTATTGGTGATGATCAATATATTGGTAAAAATGCAGGTAGCACTAAGCATCAAGGTTTTGAATTAGACATAAACTATAATTACCTTATTTCCCCTAAATTGAAATTAATGCCTACAATAAGCTACTCATACAGCAATCATAAATTTGTGGAATTTATTGATAATGATGCAAATTATAGTGGTAATCCTTTAACAGGTGTACCCAAACATAGAATAAACACAAATATGCATTTTCAATGGTTAAGCGGACTTTCTTTAAACACTGCTTATACGTATGTAAGCTCAATTCCTTTAACAGATGCTAATACAATTTCCAGTGCTTCGTATAATTTATTAAATATCACAATAGGTTATCATAAACAACTTTCAAAGTCTCTTTCTTTTGAAACCAGCGTTGGAATACAAAATGTAACCAATACAAACTATGCACAGTCTATATTAATAAATGCTAGTAGTTTTGGAGGGCGAGCACCACGTTATTATTACCCTGGCACACCTTTAAATTATTACGGAAGTTTGCAATTGCGATATCGTCTCTAATTAAACCATATAAGTTTCTTTACTTAAAAGTTGAGTAAATCTTGTCATATTAAAACTAAAATAATAACTTTGATTTATTACTTTTATTTTAGATTTATAGTAGTTGTTGGATGATCTATAAAGTTGTCTTTGAAATGAAATGAGTCTCGAATAATCCCTGATTATATTACCATCAAAATAGTTTAGTTTTTGAAGACTTTCTGTATAGTGACTTTTAATTTAACCAAAAGTTAAGTTAATGAACTTAAAACAAATCATTGAAAATAATAAGTCATTTTACATCCTTTTTTCAGTCAATTAAAATGCTATTAATAAGATTAATTTTATCTTAATTTGTACATACAAAATTATATTAAAGCCCTACTGATTGGGTTTTATATTAAACGAAATAATAACCTATAGAACAAAAATAAATAAACATGAATGATATTTTTTTTAAAATAACCGATAAAGTGGCAATCGTAACAGGTGGCGGTGGTGTATTAGGTGGTAGTATTTCAAGACATTTAGTACAAGCAGGATGCAAAGTAGTTATTTTAGATATACGCGAAGAAAATGTTAAATCTCGGGTGGCCGAATTGGAAAAATTAGGTGGAGAAGTAATCGGTTTTGTTTCTAATGTTTTAGACGTTGAAGAAATGAAGGTTACAAGAAAAAAAATTCTTGACAATTGGGGCCATATTGATATCCTAATTAATGCTGCGGGTGGTAATTTGCCAGGAGCCACACTTACGGAGGAACAAACCGTCTTTGATATGAAAATTGAAGATTTTGAAAAAGTAACCAATCTTAATTTGAATGGTACAGTATATCCTTGTTTGGTTTTTGGAGAAGCCATGGCAAAACAAGGCAAAGGCAGTATCATAAACGTATCATCAATGGCTACACTATCTGCAATAACAAGAGTACCTGGATATTCTGTAGCAAAAAGTGGAATAGATATATTCACCAAATGGCTTGCCATGGAATTAGGAACTAAATTTGGGGAAAAGGTAAGAGTTAATGCGATCTCTCCTGGTTTTTTTATTGGTGATCAAAATAGAAAAGTATTGATTAACGATGACGGTTCATATACGGAACGAAGTAAAAAGGTATTGGCTAGAACACCCATGAAGCGTTTTGGTGATATTAATGAATTAAACGGAATGGTTCATTTTTTATGTTCAGATGCGGCTAGTTTTATTACAGGCACCATTATTCCTATAGATGGAGGTTTTAGTTCTTTTAGTGGTGTTTAACTTATAAAAAGTATGGAATTAAAAAAAACACTGAGGTGGTTTGGAGATAAAGACCCAATTAGTTTAGCACAAATTGCTCAGACAGGAGCTAAAGGCATAGTTACCGCATTGCATCATATTCCAAATGGAGAAGTATGGACGGTACAAGAAATTTTAAAGACTAAAAATAAAATTGAATCCCATGGTCTTACTTGGGATGTCGTTGAGAGTTTACCTGTTCATGAAAATATAAAAAAAGGATTAGCGAGCCGTGATTTACTTATTGAGAATTATAAAGTTAGTGTAAAGAACTTGGGACTATGCGGTTTAAAAACTATTTGTTACAATTTTATGCCTGTATTAGATTGGGCAAGAACAGACTTAAATTATACCTTAAATAATGGTACAGAAGCCATGTATTTTCAAGTAGATTTATTTACAGCGTTTGATATTTTTATATTAAAAAGGCCAAATGCCTTACAAGATTATACAAAAAAACAAATAATTGCTGCTGAGGCCATTTATAAAACCTTAAATAAAAAAGAAATACAAGAAATTGCTTATAATATTATTGTAGTTACACAAGCTTTCATTGACGGTGCAGTTGGGGAAGATGAAAAAGAACCTATTAAACTATTTTTAAAATTATTGGCAGAATATAATGGCATCGATAAAAATAAGCTAAGAGAAAATTTTTCTCATTTCTTAAATGAAGTTATACCCACTGCAGAAAAATATGACGTTAATCTAGCCGTTCATCCAGACGACCCTCCTTTTCCTTTATTAGGTTTACCGCGAATTGTTAGTTCAATTGAAGATTTTAATTGGTTATCTAAAACCTGTCCTTCATTAAATAATGGAATTACTTTTTGTACAGGTTCATTAGGTGCACGTAAAGACCATAATCTTTCCAAGATATTTGAACAATATGCTGAAAGAATACATTTTTTACACTTACGAAGTACAAAATTATTAGATAATGGCGATTTTTATGAAACTGAGCATTTAGATGAAACCGTAAATCTAGCAACTGTGATGAAAGTGATAATTGCAGAACAAATACGAAGAAAAGAAACCGGGAGATTGGATTATAATATACCTATTAGGCCAGACCATGGTCACAAAATGTTAGATGATTTTAATAGAAAATCAAATCCGGGTTACCCGTTGATTGGTAGACTAAAAGGACTTGCAGAACTCTCTGGACTTGAAGCTGGAATGAGATACTTAATGGTGAAAAAGTAACGAAGCTACTAAATGTATTGCCTTTAATAAAAGCCTAGGGTTATTTTAGCCATTTATTTTTTATACTGAGAGGGTGTAACACCAAACTGTTTTTTAAATAATTTCCTTTTATTATTGTAATTTAATTAAAGTGACTTAATGTTTCCTTTTCAAATTACTCTAAAAGTAATCGTTAAAAAAGATTAAAAACATATTTGTAAGGGAAAAATATTTTAACTTCGTTAAATATCACCTATAAGGTTCTCACAAATGCAAAAAAAGCTTATTTCACTTCTTATCATCTTATTGCTTAACCAATATATAGTAGCTGCACAACACACGGAAAAACAAGAAGTACTCATTGCAAAAATCAATACTATTTTAGAAAACGAAATAAACCAATCTAACATTCCTGGTGCGGTGGTTTTAGTAAAACAAGGTGACGTAACACTTTACAAAAATGCTTTTGGGTATGCTTCTTTAAATAATTTTGATAATAAACGTTTACAGAACCCCGAAAAAACGACCGTAAATCATCTCTATGATATTGCTTCACTAACCAAAGTAATTGGAACAACAACATCCATAATGTTATTGGTTGATCAAGGACTTATAAATGTTGAAGATCCTGTTTGCGATTATATTAAAGCATTTAATACACCTGATAAAAATAAAATTACCATCAGGCATTTACTTACGCATACGGCTGGTTTAATTGAATGGTTTCCATTCTATTATTATTCTAACAAAAGAAAAGACACCTATAAAATTATTGATAAACTCCCCTTAAAATATGCGATTGGCAGTGGCAGACACTATAGCGATTTAGGCTTTATACTCTTAGGTGAGATAATTGAAAAAGTATCAAACCTTCCATTAGATCAATTTATGGAACAACATATTTTTAAGCCATTACGAATGGAGCATACACTGTTCAATCCACTTAAAAACGAAACTTACAATAAGATTACAGCTACATCGCACGGAAATCCATTTGAAAATAGAATGGTTACTGATGCTTCTCTTGGTTTTAAAATAGATAGTCTTAATCCAAACCAATGGAATGGGTGGCGACAATACACGCTAAAAGGTGAAGTTAATGATGGAAATGCATGGTATGCCAATGAAGGAGTTTCTGGACATGCAGGAATATTCTCTACAGTTGACGATTTACAAAAAGTAATTGATGTTTTAAAAAATAAAGGGAAATTAAATGATAGACAATTTATTTCTGAAAACACGCTAGACCTGTTTTTAACTCAAGATGAATTCAAAAATGGATTAGGTTGGGTAATGAACAATAGTAGTGCCTATTTAAAAAATGCCCCCAAGGGAAGTTTTGGACATACAGGCTTTACAGGAACTAGTATTGCGGTAATCCCGAAATATGACATCTCTGTTATCTTATTAATTAATCGTCAAAATTTGGGACTTTTAGCATCAAAATCTTATTATAATTTAAACCCCATTAGAGAAAAAATAGTTACTTCTGTTCTGGATTATTGTGACAATAAAAAAAACTAAAATCTAGGAAAGCCCCTATATTTATATGTGATAAATACAATTTATAATTTTCTATGAAAAATTAATAATCTATCATTTTCTATCACCTAAAAAAAAGACAACTATTAAGTATCTATTTCTGAAATGAACAATAGTGAAATAGGTTACAGAAAGATTATAAAGATTAAAACGCTGTTTAACTAGTTGTAATTTACTAAATTAGTGCTTTGAAATTATTACGCTAAATAAACACAAAAGATTAGACCATTTTAAACACTAATTATGAAATCAAAATTTACTTTATTTATTTTTGCAACCATACTTTTATCCATTACAATAGCAAGTGCACAAGAAATTCCTATTGAACATCTCAATATGAATTTACAACCAAATCAACAAGAATATTCCAAAGGAATTCTCAAAAATGAAATTCCAGGAATAAAAGTAAATCATATTGCTTTAACAGGAAAATTTGTAAGTGAAGATCAACTCAAAGAAGGGTTTAAATATATTTATCTTTTTGTAAAAGGAAATGGTACTGTAGTTGCAAATAAAGAAAGTTATGACATAGTACCTGAAACAATATTTCTACCAAATTCTATTCAAAAAATTTCAATTAATGTGGCTAAAAATGATACGTTACATTTTCTTAAAATCTCAAGTGAGTTAACGGAACAAGACAAGCTAGATTTAAAAGAATTTCCAGAAGAAAATACACAGAATGTGTATTACACTAAATTTGAAGATACGGAACCCTATACGGAACCTATCAAAAGCCCTAATACGATAAGTCGTACCATATTACCTAATAAGTATATACCTCGTATTGCAATGGGTACTGTTCAAGCTCCAGGGCCTGACCATGTTGGTGCTCATGAACACGGAATGTTAGAACAATTATTTTTAGGTTTAACTGATAACAACGTTGTTGTGCATGCAGATGAAGCTCAGGTCGATTTTCCTGAATATTCAGTGTTGCACATACCATTAGGTTCTAGTCATTCTGTAGATGTAACTGACGGAGATGAAATGTACTATGTATGGATGGACTTTTTTAGAGATAAAAAAGGGGAAGAATGGTTAAAAACACATAATACTGGTAAGAAAGAAAAAAAGGACTATTAACATCTATTGAATCAATATGAAATTGTCTCATTAAATATTTATGCTGTTTACCTAGATTAAATTGAATAGGGTCTTTACTTGGTGTAAATTGAAAGGATTTTATACTTTTCTATCCCTAGTTAAGATCTCGATTGTGAAATCAATCTAAGATAATAACTGTTAGAATAAAATTCTAAAACCTAAGGTTTAAAGGCAAGATACATTGTTATTTCCCAAATTATTATAGTTAGGTTTCAAATTGATTCTAATGAAAAAATCAGAATTCACTTCCTTAAGAGTTCTTAAAATAACAAATACCTCTGGAAAAAATACAGAGGTTAAAATCTTTATTTTTAACACATTATTATTATTCCTATTCCTAAGCTCACCTTCCTTAATGGCTCAAAATACCTGGGCTAAAATTTTACCCGGTATTGGTTCATTTTCATCCCCCAGAATTGCTGATTTGAATAATGATAAAGTCGGTGACATTATTCTTGGTGCTGGCCGGAAAGAATTTCAAGCTTGTGATTCTGCTGTCGTTGCCTTAAACGGCAAAACGGGTGAACTGCTCTGGAAGGTTCATGCAAAAGATCAAATTTTTGGTTCTGCCGCTCTTCAAGATATTACTGAAGATGGAATTTTAGATGTACTAATAAATGGACGTTCAGCGGAACTTATTGCCATTAATGGGCAAACAGGAAAAGTATTGTGGCGATTTATAAAACCTAAAGGTGAAGAAAAAGAATGGTTCAATTTTTATAACCCGCAGTTTATCACAGATCAAAATAATGACGGTCAAAAAGATATTTTAATTTCCAACGGAGGAGACGTATTAGCTGAACCTAACGACCCAAACAGACCCACTGGACATTTGGTTATTATCAATAGCAAAACGGGAAACGTAATCAGTAAGGCTCCTATGCCTGATGGTGGTGAAATATATATGTCGGTTTCCGTGCTTCCGCATGAATCTGAAACCTTTAAAAGTGTAATTTTTGGTACAGGAGGTGAAACAATAGGTGGAAACCTTTATGTGACTTCAATATCGGAAATCAAATCTGGTGACCTATCTAAATCGATTAAACTAGCTACAAGCGAAAAGAAAGGTTTTGTTGGTCCAGGTGCTTGGGCCGATATTAATGAAGACGGCCATCATGACATTATTGCGAATTCAGTAGATGGTCGGTTGATGGCATTCGATGGCATTACCCATAAATCTATTTGGACGGTTACCGTACCAGATACGGAAGCTTATGGATCTGTCGCAATAGGATTATTTAATGATGATAACATCCCTGACGTTTTTGTTTCTTATGCTCAAGGCGTATGGCCAGACCTTGGATGGTCAAAGCAGATCATGGTAAATGGTAAAAACGGTACTATAGCGTTTGAAGATACATTAGGCTTTTACCAAATGAGTTCTCCAGTAGCAGTAGATCTAAATAATGACGGCAAAGATGAAGCTTTATTACCTATGAATTATCAAGTGAAAAATGAATTTCAAATGAAATTTTTTCACAATAACATTATAGCTATCGAATTCACTGAAAAAGTTGCAGCCGAACTAGATCTGCAATACGAAGGCAATAATTTATCATCAACACCTTGGATAGGTGATTTAGACGGAAACGGGTTTCTAGATATCGTCTACCTGCATGGTACAAATGTGAAAAAGACGTATACATTCGATGGTCTGAGAATAAACAGGATCGATACTAAATTTCCTATTACAAAAAAGATCCGATGGGGATCATATATGGGCAGTGATTATAACGGTGTGTTTACAAAATAGATGTCCCCTAAACACTATCCACCTCCAAATTAAAACATATCAATGTAAAATCTGCAATATTCTGGTTAGAGAATAGAAACAGTAGTGCCTTCTTCAATTAATGGATGCATAATTTGAAATAAAACAATAACTAAAAACCTCTTTCATTTTATTGAAAGAGGTTTATTATACATGTAAAATTATTGTTTTTTATCTAAATTATTGAGCGATATACGCTTTATCTGAGAAAAAGATATCAATAGGTGAATTACCCACTTCTTTTATTGTTTTAAATAAAGAGTTGTCTTCATTATAAATGGATAACACACTTTTTTCAGTATCAAAATAGTCTTCAAGCCCCAATACATATACTTTTTTGGTAAGTGGATGCTCTTTAACCAAAGTTGTTAACATGACACCATCAAACAAAGGCGTGCAAAATTCTTCAAGTGTTTTTGTACTCGTATTAAATCTATAGATTTTACCTGAATTTGATTCTGACCAATAGGCGTAATAACTATTTTTACTCATTATTAAGATGCTATTTTTATATAAGTTAACGCTTTCATCTTCAACCGTTACTGTTTCAGCTATTGAATAATCAGCATTTAATTTAACAAATGAAGCTTTTTCTGTTCGTTTTTCAGTGGCAATCCAAATAACATCATCTGCATCTCTTACGATACCTGAAATAGTTTCACTAAACTCATGAAGCACCGATATTTCTTTAGAAAGAATATCCATTGCTTTAAGCTCATTACCATCTGCAATTAAAACATTGTTATTATCTAATAATAAAGCGGAGTTACTTGGCAACATGTCTTCAGAAATATCATCAATGGCTTCACTTATACCTGTATTCATATCTACATGAGCTAAAAGGTATTTTTTACGCCTTCCACTACCTGAAGATCCTACAACCAATCCATTATCTTCTGAATACATTAAAAGATTACTTGGGTTATCCATTTCAGAAGTAGCAACAACTCGGTCTTCTTGTAATGTTTCGTCATTAAGTTGTGTTATAAAATTGGGTCCACTTTGATTAACCAGATAGAGCTTATCATTAAAATTATGCATAGACAAAGCATCTCCATTTAATGATGTATACACATCAGGTGTATAAACATATGCAGTATCCAAATGTTCAAGAGAAGTTTTACCTGTTTCAAATGTTAATATGTATGTATTATCATACGTTGGAATAACCAATGGGTCATCAGAATCTTCTGTACACGAAAACATAGTTAAAGCAAATAGAATTGCTGTGAAAATTGATAGTTTTTTCATTATATATATTTAAAAAGTTACTAAGTCAGACAGCCTTATCGTTAATTATAACTAGTTATAGTATGATTAATAAAAGGTGCTTCAAAATGTATTTTTACTCTTTATCCGAAAGTAGAAAATACTGAATGTAGTTTTGGCAGGTCTCCTGGCTCGCGTCTTGTTAAAACCTTCCCGTGTAAACAGTGGTGTAAGAATATAACAAGCATCTCTATATTAAGACGAAGCTTACAGTTGCGGGTACAGCTCAGGATTTTTTTAAATAAATCACCTGATTCCCTATTAATTTCGTTTTTATTATTACTAAAAATAAAAACCAAAACTGAGCAACAAAGATACTTCGTTTTGTGTTTTTAGACTACTCTATTTTGAAGAAATTTTATTAAAAAAAGGATATTATTTAGGGCCATTTTTAGGGAACTGTGAATGTGTTAGTTAGTACCTTAATCATAGGAATAATAAAGAGAAAAGTTATATATCAGCTATTGAAGAAAATCATTACTTATTACATTATTTTTTAGCAAAACACTAAACTTCTATATTTTCTAGCCAACTAGAATACCTCATAATAACTTCATTTTTTTTCTCATTAAGGTTAGTGAAATCCCCTAACCTACTGATTATCTGATACTAATTTTGCACCTCTCCTATATTTGAACTAACTTACATTGCATATCTAATATATTGGAAGACGTATACAGTCAGTAATTAAACCATATAATAGTAGTATTGAGATCTTCAATATTTAAACCAAATCATTATGAAAAAATCTGAAATACAAGGAGAACTTTGGGGTAAATCACCAACGGGTTGGGCAGAGATTCAAGAGCCACTCCACAAACCATTATGGGAAGCCATGCATAATGCTACCAAAGTGGGAGTAGGCACTAGCCTTTTAGATGCAGGTTGTGGTTCTGGCTGGTCATGTGTTTTGGCTAAAGAACGAGGAGCGGATGTTCATGGAATAGACGTCGCTGAAGGATTACTTTCTTTTGCAATGCAACATGTTCCTGAAGCAGATTTCAAACTTGCAGATATCGAAAATCTACCCTATGAAGATAATATGTTCGATGTTGTTTTTGCTGCCAATTCACTACAGTACGCTGAAGATCGGATAGCAGCGTTAAAAGAACTTAAAAGAGTATGTAAACCCAATGGAAGGATTATTGCTGGACTTTTTGGTGAACCTGAAAAAGTAGATTATCGGGTTGTCTTTAAAGCTGTGAAAGATACTATGCCTGTACCTCCAAAAGGTGGTGGCCCGTTTGAACCTTCAATGCCTGGAAAACTTGAATCTCTTTTTAAGGAAGCAGGCCTAACGAATATTGAAACTGGAGAAGTAAACTGTCCCTTTGCATATGAAAATTTTGAATCGTTTTGGTATGGAAACAAATCGGCAGGGCCATTTCAAGGAATGTTGCAAACGGTCAGTGAAAGCAAGTTAAAAGAAGCCGTCAAAGAAGCTGTAAATTCTTTCCGTCAGAACGATGGTCGTATTATTATTCCTCAGAATAGCTTTAAATATGTAATGGCAACGATGTAACTAAAAAACAAAAAAAATAGTTTGCGGTCCATTGGTTACAATAAACTGCAAACTATTTTAATTTCTAACTATTCATTTTTCAATAAAAGTCTATTTTCTGTATAAAGGATCTGCTCCAATAGTACCCACTAAGCTTTTAAGATAGTCAGCAGAGCTCACCTCTTTAAGTGAATTTTCAACTTTATGCAATTGGGTATTTAAGTCCAATTCAGTAACCAATAACGCATTGTTACTTTTTGCAATAAAACTTTCTAAATAGTCTTTTTGTTTTGTATAAAATTGGATATCCTTTTGTTGTTTGATTTTTAATCTTTCTTGATACCAATCGCTATTGATGATATAATCTCTTTCAAAATAACCTCTCAACTCAGAGTCACTCATCTCCTTGCCTTCATAATGTCCATATGCCATCATATGTAATACTATTTTTAATGGCGGTATGGCAGATGCTATACTTCCATCTTCAAAATAGCGAAGGGCTACTTTTTGTTGGGCCTCAACAATATTTGCAATACCATCTACATAATCTTCCAATCCTTGTAATTCAGGTTTTAACATCTTTTCATTAAATACAGCATTGGGTTCATCAAACAATCGATTTAAACATCGTAAAGAAAACATACTCGTAATACGGTATCCTAGCCTGCTTGCCAGTACTTTTTTACCATTATGTTCAAAATCTTCTAACTTTTCTAAAGATCCATTTGCTATCAATGCTTTTGGATCTCTATCTTCAGGTACCAATCGTGCCCAAATTTCAGGTATTAACAAACTAATATCATGATCTACTTTATTATCACCACCTACATAACCTGCAGCGGTACTAAATGCATTAGACTCCGTTAAAATATGAGATAATAAGGCATTGTTTAAGTCCGTTGTTGGCGTTAACATATTAAAGGGCCCTTTGGTTAAGGCTCCTTCAGAACCCGCTCCTGTAGTAGAAGGGGATTTTCCCGTTAAACTACAAATAAAATCCATGAATAACTCAGGCGTTTCCTGATAATGGATGGGGTTATAAACTGCCAAAGGCCGTATGCCTGCTTTTTTATCTACAGGGTTATTTCTTCTTCCTGGTAATACCGCATTTACGACATTAATAACAGGATCTTCCGATTTTATTTTTCGGCATAAACGAACGCCTATTTCACCTAAATAACTCGCTTCCGTTTCATTGAAAAAGATATTAGGTTCTAAATAGCGTGGATTTTTAGTAGGTTCCCCATTTACAATCCTCGTGTGTGATGGTAAGGCAAAATATTCCTCCTCATTTTCACTCGTTACTACGCTTATAATTAGATCTTTTACTGGCTGTGTATATTTATCAAAATTGATGGTATCTTCATAAATTTCTACCGCATCTTTTTTGGTTAGTAATTCGTAATTTGTTAAAAATACTCCGTCTGCAACCAAATCGCGTTCAGCACCTTCGTCATATCCCCGTATAATGGCTTCATCAGGTCTTTGAAATAAGTGAGATTCACAATTGGCAACTACTTTTAAACTTTTATTTGGATAAAGCGGATTTAAATCTTTAAACTGATTACGTGGTAATGTAATAGAAGCAGAAATATCATCTTCCATTTGAATTTTCGTTGAAGCAGAAAAATCTGACCTGAGCTTATTCAACATCCAAATTCCTTCTTGATTAAATCCAATGCGTACGTAACTTCCAACTACCTTATTATTGAAATACCATAACCCAGTACCTTTTTGTCCGTTTATAATTTGAACTGACATACAATCTTTCCAATTCAATCGCTCATGATCTTGTCGATAAAGCCTTTTTACAAATAAGACCAAGGATCTTATATGAACAGGAATATTCGTAACAAATTCATTATAAGCATCAGTATTATTTTTTGAAGGTGACAAAAGCTTTACAGCAGACCCCAAAGTTCTTCCTTTATCTAAAAAAGACCTAGACGGTGGTAAGGTAGGGTCGTAATTTTTCCAACGTTTTGAATAATTAAATTCAATAATTTCATCAGCCTTTTTAAAGTCCTCGTCAATATCAATAATGTTAAACGAATTATAAGTAATGGCGTTTAGCATAGATTTTGAAATCTCTGATTTTCCACCACCAGAAACGGTACAAGGCTTGTGACAAAATACACCTTCAGGTGAGGTGTTAACGATTCGCCACAAAGAAATCGCTTGATGTTTTTCTAATCTAAATTTATTACCTGTTGGATGTATATATGTTTTTACCGGTGATAAAATCAGTTTTTGTTGAGCATTATTATAGGTCCAAGTAATGCTATTGGTATTTGTATTGATATAGGCATCTTCAGGGATATAAACCAGGTTTGGATATTTCTTATCGATTGCATAATTTGAAGGTTGAATATCAATTCTGTCTCCCAATAAAGCTTTAACATCTTCAAAACTGAAGCTGTTACCAAATTTGGAATTAAACTTATTACCATCAACAATATCACCCATAACACCTCTAGGGAATGCAATGGCACCACCTGAATGCTCTTCTTCAACTAAACCAAATAAGTTTGCCGAATAGCTGATTTGAGTTTTAATTTCTTTTTTAGAGTATCCAAAATAATTGTCTGCAATAAGGGTGACTACAACACCTCGATCATCTCTACAAGTTATTTTAAAAGCCCCTCCATCATTATACAATTCATTTTCATTTTTCCAGCACATTCCGTCATTTCTTTGACGTTCTGTGGCATCATCATAATGAGGCAATCCAACATCTTTTTTCTTAAGGAGTTTTAATTGCGGTGCTAGAATAACACAACCTGTATGGCCTGTCCAATGTTCCGTATCTAATGCAGCATCATTATGTGCTAAATTTGGATCTCCTGCATTACCGAAAATAGTTTCCACAAAATCTAAATTACTAACCAAGCTTCCTGGAGCAAAAAAACGAACCTCTAAACTCTTTTTTGATATAACACCTTTAACTTCTGGACAAACCACAGGTCTCATTAAAAACGAAACCATCAATTTGGCCTTTTCGTCTTGATTAGCAGTAAATGGTAATACTTTTAATTTGTCTGAAGGGTTAAATGCTGCATTCAAAAAATGCTTAAATACAATTTTTGGTACTTCTTGCTTATCTAATGGAACTGGTAATGGCCCTTCTACAATATGAAAAGTACCTTTAGTTGTTCGTTTATCATTTATTGGATTGTTTAAAATACCTTGTTTAATTCTATACGAAGTAATATCTTCACTTTTAAATGAGTCTCCATTTGGTGGTAAACTCACTTCTCTAGCATGCCCTTTTTGATTTAAAATCAACGTATCGTTAGGTAAATGTATAGAGGTCCGTTCTAATTCTTCCGCCAAATAATCGTTTAAAAAATTTTGAATTCTGGTATCCGCAGGAGCCAAATGATCTGAAAGTAATCTAGATTTTTCACGAAAATTTTGGATTAAACCATTCGTTAATTTTTGAAACTTCGGATTGCATAACTTATCTACAGAATTCTCATCATCATGATAAATAGGTTGCCCAAGAGCAGATAATTGCAGATTTATATATTGTATGGTATCTTTCCTACTCTGTTTAATTTGATCTTGATTCAATTGGCTTTCCCTACTCATTTTTTAAGATTTAAGTTGTGCATTTTTAAAATAATAAACTAAGAACTTCTATGGCTATAAATATAGTCACTAAAAATTGGTTAACCAATTTTATGTCTTACAAAATTCGAGAAAAAACATTAGAACTACTTTTGAAAAGGGAACATATTATACAAAATGTTTATTTTCAAACAAGTTTATAAGAATTGAATTATTATTAAAGTATCGCTACGAATAAAACAGTCTTCGCTACTTTATTTCTTATCCTATAATGTGAACAGAGAACATTAGAAATATCAAAAAACCTATAATTTCAATAAAAAGTAAAAACAATCTATTTATAGAATGAATTAATAATTATCCACATCTACATTAAACCGTATCGGTCGATAATTAGGTATAGACTGAAAGCTATTTTTAATTTTTTGTATTACTGCTTTTGATAAGTTTATCGATTTATCTTGGGGTAACTTAATTAGAATAGTTTTAATATGTTGATTTCTAATTCTTGAAATGGCAGGACTCGTGGGTCCTAAAATATTAGTCCCAAACGTATTATATAAAGACTTATACAACCAATCAGCTCCTGAAGTTACTTTGATATAATCTCTATGCTTTAATGTTATTTTAACCATCCTTAAAATTGGAGGGTATTTGTATTGATGGCGTTCGTACAATTGTTCTTTGTACATCGTAGCATAATCATTTGTTGTAACTTGTTGTAGTATTTGATGATACGGGTTAAAGGTTTGGATAGCTACTTTACCTCTTTTTTTAGCTCGCCCTGCCCTACCAGAAACTTGCACTAACAACTGAAAACTCTTTTCGTGTGCTCTGAAATCTGGAAAATTGAGCATATTATCAGCATTTAATACGCCAACTAGCGAAACATTGTCAAAATCTAAGCCTTTTGAAAGCATTTGTGTCCCCACTAAAATATCAATTTCACGAGATTGAAATGCCTCAATAATTTTATGATAACCATATTTACCACGTGTGGTATCTAAATCCATTCTCCCAATTTTATGATTAGGGAATAATTCTTGCAATTCCAATTCAATTTGCTCTGTACCAAAACCTTTAGTGTCTAAACTCGGATTTCCACAAGCTGAACATATTTTAGGTAGCGGCTTGTGATATCCACAATAATGACATTTTAATTCGCCACGTAATTTATGGTAGGTTAAACTGACATCGCAATTAGGGCATTGGGGAGAAACACCGCAAGATTTACACTCTACTATTGGTGAAAATCCACGTCGGTTTTGAAATAATATAATCTGTTCTTTTTCATCTAAAGCTTCATTAATCAGCACCATAAGTCGTTCTGAAAAATGTTTGGTCATTCGTTTTTTACGGTACCCTTCTTTAATATCTACCAATTCAATTTCTGGCAACAAAACATTCCCAAAACGACGGTTGAGTTCTACCAAGCCATACTTTTTTTGTTCTGCATTGTAATAACTCTCTAAAGATGGAGTGGCACTTCCTAAAAGCACTTTCGCTTTATGCAAATTGGCCAATACAATGGCTGCGTCTCGTGCATGATAACGTGGTGCAGGATCAAATTGTTTGTACGAAGTTTCATGTTCTTCATCTACAATGATTAATCCCAATTCTGAAAATGGTAAAAATATAGAAGATCTGGCACCTAAAATTAACTGTGCTTTATCTGACTTGTTTAAAATATTATTCCACACTTCCACCCTTTCATTTAAAGAATATTTAGAGTGAAATACGGCAATTTTATTTCCGAAATATTTCTGTAAGCGGTCAATTAACTGAGTTGTTAGTGCAATTTCTGGTACTAAATATAATACTTGTTTACCTTGCTTTAATACTTGGTCAATTAGTTTTACATAGATTTCTGTTTTACCACTTGACGTGATGCCATGTAATAAAACAACTTCATTTATCTCAAAACTTGTATTGAGGTCATTATAGCATTCTTCCTGAAATTCAGATAGTTCCTTAAAACTATCGGTAGCTTCTTTAAAGTTAACACGATCTGTTTGGATGGTATAAATTTCAAACACTTCTTTTTCTACCAATGCTTTTATAACTGCAGGTGATACTTTACTAACCTCTTTAAGTTGCTTCTGCTTTATTGGTTTTTTGGTAGCTCCATGTAATGAAAAATAAGTCATTACGGCATTGCGTTGTTGATTGGCTCTGCTTAGTTCCTCTAGTAATTCCCCTAATGCTACTTGATCATTATACCGTTCATTTAAACGGATATACTTTATTAATTTAGGTGTGTATTGCTCTATAATTTCTTCTTGTAAAACAATTGCTTTCTTTTTGAGTAAATCATTTAAAATGGGTAAAACACGTTTTTTATCTAGAATGGCACTAATTTTCTGAATAGGTAATACCTCTTGATGTTCTAACGCTTCTATGATTAAAAATTCATCATCCGTTAAGGAAGATTCCAACATGAATTCTTTATTTTTTATAACCTGTGTTTCACTTTCCAATAAAAATGTTGACGGTAATGCAGAACGCAATACTTCACCTAAAGAACACATATAATAATTGGCTATCCATTGCCAATGTTTCAATTGCTTTTTTGTAATAATTGGATACTCATCTAAAATTTGAAAAATATCCTTGGCTTGATATGCCGTAGGTTCCTTTTGATGTACTTCTGCTACTATAGCCGTATATATTTTTGATTTTCCGAAAGGTACAGCCACACGCATACCTGGTTCTAAAAAATCTTTTTCAGCTTCCGTTATACTATACGTAAAGAGTTGCTGTAAGGGTATTGGTAATATGACGTTTACGAAGTTGTTCAAAAATGTTTGTGGTTTTACTGTTTGTTATTACTTTTTGTAAATTAATTTCGGGTATTCATATTTACGAATATCACCTTGAGCGGAGTTGAGAAGTTAACCGTTTACTATCAAAACTTACCAACCTCAAAAAGCAAAGTTAAAATTTTAATTCTTAGAAAATTGTTCTCGATACAATTTTCTTCCGGACACATCGCCAGAAAATCAATCGAACTATTGAAAGCAATGGATTAAAAATTAGAAAAAATAGAAATACTGGTATTATTTAAAATATTGTATCTTTATAAACATCAGGTAATCATTAAATTAATAAAAATGAAGAATATAAAAAAAGAAGATATCAATCAAGAAGTTTTTGATTTGTACGATAGTTATGTCCATAGTAAGATTGACCGTCGAAATTTTATGAATAAGCTTTCAGTTTATGCTGTAGGTGGATTAACCCTTCCTTCTTTATTAGCCTTTTTAATGCCTAAATATGTAGAAGCTCAGAAAGTTAATTTTAATGACCCTCGTCTAAAGTCCGAATATGTTGAATATGAGTCACCCAAAGGTGGTGGAAAAATGCGTGGTTTATTAACAAGACCTATTGATAGCACTGCAAAATTACCTGGAATAATAGTAGTACACGAAAACAGAGGTCTTAATCCACATATTGAAGATGTAGCTCGCAGAGCTGCTCTTGAAGGCTTTATAGCTTTTGCACCAGATGCATTATTCCCTTTAGGAGGATATCCTGGTAACGATGATGAAGGTAGAGAACTACAACGCAAGAGAGACCGAAATGAAATGCTAGAGGATTTTATCTCTGCCTATGACTTATTAAAAGCCCACAAGGAATGTACAGGTAATGTTGGTGTTGTCGGTTTTTGTTTTGGAGGTTCCATTTCTAACATGATGGCGGTACATATTCCCGATTTAAAAGCATCTGTTCCTTTTTATGGAGGGCAACCAGAAACTAAAGATGTACCAAAAATTAAGGCTCCATTACTCCTCCAATTTGCCGAATTAGATAAAAGAGTAAATGCAGGATGGCCAGCTTATGAAACTGCATTAAAAGAACATAAAAAAACTTATACTGCACATATCTATAAAGGCGTAAATCATGGATTCCACAATGACACTACTCCTAGGTATGATGAAACTGCCGCTAAACTTGCATGGAAACGTACGATTGCTTTTTTTAAGGAAAAGCTAGTTTAAGTTATTCCATTTTAAAATTAAAATTTATCCTCAACTTTATCAAGTTAATTTTAACATTTAAAAATGAAAACAATTTGATAATTTAATTCTACAAATAAATACTCCATAAGTATATACTGCACAAAACCCTTATAAGACAAGGGTTCTGGACTTTGGCACGATGCTTGTAATTATCTTCACGGTAGTGTTAACCAAAACCTATTTATTAACCTTTAACACTTTAATTATGAAAAAAATTACATTATTACTCGTAACAGTCTTCGCACTGAGCCTTAGTCCGCAAATTTATGCTACTGATGCAAACACTTATTTAGAAACTCAAAACAGGGGAGTTTATGAAAATAATAAATCCTTCACATTTGTTGAAGAAGGAATTACATTTTCAATATTCCAAAATGGAGAGTTTGATTTTTATATTAACCCAAGACGTGGTATGCATGTTGGCGTTGATCTAGATAATGTAAGTATCAGTTACAACTCAGGTTATAATTATGAGCCTTATGTACAATACGATGATTATGGTGCTATAATTCAAATAGAAAACACACCAATTTATTATGACTCTTATGGGCGTATAATCGAAGCTGGTGGTGTAAAGATTAATTACCGTTCTAGTAGAGTAAACCGAATCGGTAGCTTAAACATCTATTACAATTCTTATGGAGGGTATTCGTACCATAGAGGCTATGTAAATGTATTTAACAGACATCATGTGTTTCACCCATTTCATAACTTTTTTGTACTACCATTTTTTAACAGATCGATACTAAGTTATAAGCCTTATAGAAATAGATATAGACCAACACGTTACAGCTATTATTATGGTAAAAACAATCACAAAAGAAACTATAATAGAAGTTATAATAGTAATAGAGGATATAAAAAAATAAACTCTAGAGTAAGAACTCGTAATTCTAGTGTTGCAAGATCAAAAGGAGTTAATAGTAAAAGAAATAACACTGTAACAAGAAGACAAACGGCTCAACGTAATACGGCGACTAGAAACATTAAAAATAGCACCCGTTCTAATAGAACAACAAATAAAACACCTAAAAGAACAGTTGCACAAAATAGAAGTACTACACCTCGCAATAATAGAACTGTTAATACTCAAACGAGAAGTACGGTTCAGAACAGAAGTGACAGAAAGCCTGCACAACGTACAGTGAAAACACAGTCTCGTAAAGCAAATGAAAGAAGTATTTCACAAAGAAATTCTTCAACAAAAAACAGAAGTTCATTACAAATAACAGAAAGAAAACCTGTACAACGTACTACAAGAACTCAAACAAGAAAGACCTCTAGTTCTTCTAGAACGGCATCACAAAGATCTACTCCAACAAGGACTAAATCTACCGTGCAAAGAAAAACAAGAACAGCATCTACATCTCCAGTAAAGAGATCTTCTTCAAAAAGAAGGATGTAAAAAGTAAGAAAAGGGAAAGTTGATGCAGAAAAAAGGCTTACCAATTGGTAAGCCTTTTTTATTGTTCATTTTTAATTGGTTTTAAAAACATCTTTTGTAACAGCAAATGTTTTAAACTCGACCATATAATCATTAGGGTCCTTTACAAAAAATGACGTATGCTCTCCATTTTTACCTTTTAAGAATGTTATTTCTTCAAAAAGTTCTATGTGTTGCGACGTAATTCTTTTATATAATTTTTCCCAAACTTCATGAGTGACAATAATCCCAAAATGAAATGATGGTAAAATTTTACCTTCAAAACTATAATTTTGAAAGCTAAAATCAAATTTACCCGATTTGGTAAACGTAATTTGATTGCCATATAAATTGATATCTAACCAATTTTGAGCAACTCTACCTAAGTCAGCACCTAATTTATCTATATAGAAATTTCTCGTTGCTTCTATATCTAAACAAGGCAATGATAAATGAAATGGTGCATTCATATGATTCGGATTTAAAGTTAAATGGTAACTCGTTGTTCCGCGAAAAAACGGGGCTAACGAATGCTCATTAGATATTAATCGTCGTCTTCATCATCAGAATCCTTAACTGAAGGCTCATCATCGTCATCGTCATCATCGTCATCTCCATCAAATTCTAAATCTTCATCTCCAATCATATCATCATCAATTATAGCATCATCGTCATCATCGTCATCGTCATCATCACTTGTATCAACATGATTTTCCATAGATTCTTCTAATCTTACACTAACTTTTACAAGATAAATAGTATCCTCTGTTTTTACTTCTACAGCTTCAATAGTTTCACCCGCTGCATTTTTAAAAACAACAATATCAGAATCACCATAGCCATCAGGGAATTTCTCCACCAACATATTTAAAATGTCTTCCGTTAGTTTTTTAAAATCGACAATTACTCTTTTCATGAGTTTTTTTATTTTTTATAGTTTTAAGGTTATAATATTATTACATATTTAGCAAATATGCAAATACTAATGGTGCAACAATTGTTGCATCGCTTTCAATAATAAACTTCGGCGTATCTATGTCTAATTTACCCCAAGTAATTTTCTCGTTAGGAACTGCTCCTGAATACGAACCATAACTTGTTGTTGAATCAGATATTTGACAAAAATAACTCCAAAAAGGCGTTTCTGGACGCTCCATATCTTGATATAACATTGGTACTACACAAATCGGAAAATCACCGGCAATTCCACCACCTATTTGAAAGAAACCAATACCATTTTCAGAATTATCAGTATACCAGTCAGCCAAAAATGTCATATATTCAATACCACTTTTCATGGTACTTGCTTTTAATTCTCCTTTTAACACATAAGATGCAAAAATATTGCCCATGGTACTATCTTCCCAACCTGGACAAATAATCGGTAGATTTTTTTCAGCTGCCGCATACATCCATGAATCTTTCAAGTCAATTTCGTAATAGTCTTCTAAAACACCAGACAATAAAAGTTTATACATGTATTCATGCGGTAAGTATCGCTCACCAGCATCTTCTGCATCTTTCCAAATTTTAAAAATATGCTTTTGTAACCTTCTAAAAGCTTCTTCTTCTGGTATACAAGTATCAGTAACCCTATTCAAGCCTTTTTCAAGTAAATCCCATTCATCTTGAGGCGTTAAATCTCTATAATTAGGGACACGTTTATAATGCGAATGTGCTACCAAGTTCATAATATCTTCTTCCAAGTTTGCACCGGTACAAGAAATTATTTGCACTTTATCTTGACGGATAACTTCAGCAAATATTTTACCTAATTCAGCCGTACTCATTGCACCTGCCAGAGATACTAGCATTTTAGCACCTTTATTTAATTGGTCTTCGTAACCTTTTGCAGCATCGACCAAAGCGGCTGCGTTAAAGTGTAGATAATATTTTTCTACAAAATTTGATATAGGTCCTTTAATCATCGTCTTCATCTATAAAGTTAGCAATATTATTTTTTAATGCTATAGCATCATCATTTAATTCATCAAAATCGTCAACATCAAGGTCAGCGAATTTATAACTTAACATTTTATAATACAATTTAGCAGCTAAAAAATCTGAAGATTTATCATCTTCGTTAGGACAAAGCTCAACGATATCAAAACCAACGACGTTTTTTTCTTTAAAAACTTGCTTTAAAAAATCTAATGTTTCGTACCATAATAATCCTCCTGGCTCTGGTGTACCAGTGCTTGGCATAATTGACGGATCAAAAGCATCTAAATCAAATGTAATAAAAACATTCTCAGTCATTAAATCTATTACATTTTCTACCCAATATTCATTAGTTACCATTTCATGGGCAAAAAATGTTTTCTCGGTATCCATAACCGTTTTCTCAAGAACATCCATACTACGGATTCCAACTTGAATTAAGTTGGTATTTTGACTAGCTTCATAAACAGCACAAGCATGATTACATTTAGTACCTTCATACTCAGGTCTTAAATCGGCATGAGCGTCAATATGCAAAACAGTTAAGCTATTAAAACATTCGTTAAAAGCTCTAATTGTACCAATAGAAATAGAATGCTCACCACCAAAAATGGTTACGAATTTATTCTTATTGATATACTTTTTAACAGTTTGGTGTACTTCTTCTACCATTGCTTCTGGCGAACTATCTTCTGTAACCGCCTCAGCTAAGAAAACACCTTGTTTGTAAACTTCTGAATCTGTTTCAATATCGTACAGTTCCATGTTTTCTGATGCTTCTAAAAAAGCATCAGGACCTTTGTTTGCACCTTTTTGCCATGTGCTTGTTCCATCATAAGGAACAGGAATTAATACCACTTGTGCTTTTTCAAGTTTTGAATATTCCTGTGGAATTCCAGCATACGTTTTGTTACTCATAATAGCCTAAAATTTTTAAAAAATCTGTGTGTGTTTGTTGTTGTGAAAATAATTTAGTTCTGATGTTCCCATCGCTGTCTTTATCAATTAATATATGTTTAGGTTGCGGAATTAAACAATGTTGTAATCCTCCAAAACCTCCTATTGATTGTTGGTATGCTCCCGTATTAAAAAAACCAATATATAACGGTTTATCATCTCTATACACAGGCATGTAAATAGCATTAATATGTTGTTCTGAATTGTAATAATCATCACTATCACAAGTTAATCCACCCAATAAAACCCTTTCATAATTAGAATTCCATCTGTTAATAGGTAACATTACAAAACGTTTATTTATGGCCCAAGAATCTGGTAACGTTGTGATAAATGAAGAATCAATCATATTCCAATTCTCTCTATCATTTTGTTTTTTCTGATACAATACTTTGTAAATAGCACCTCCACTCTCTCCTACGGTAAAACTTCCAAATTCTGTAAAGATATTAGGTACGTCAACTTCAGCTTCCTGACAGGTTAAATTAATTTGATTTACAATTTCATCAATCATATATTCATAATCAAAATCAAATGCTAGTGAGTTTTTAATTGGAAAGCCTCCACCTATATTTAGACTGTCTAACGTTGGACAAATCTTTTTCAAGCTAACATAGACTTTCAAACATTTTAACAACTCATTCCAATAATAGGCATTGTCTCTAATACCTGTATTGATAAAAAAGTGAAGCATTTTTAACGATACCTTCGGATTGTCTTGTATTTGATTTTTGTAAAAAGGTACAATATTTTTATACCCAATACCCAATCTACTTGTATAAAATTCAAATTTAGGCTCTTCTTCAGAAGCAATTCTAATACCCACTTTAAATTTACCGTCTATTTCTTCACTTAGTAAACTAATCTCCTCATAATTATCAATAATAGGAATACAGTTTTCATGTCCACTATTAATTAATCTTGCAATATTTAATACGTATTGTTCACGTTTAAATCCGTTACAAAGGATGTAATCTGTGTCTTTGATCTTACCATTTTCTATTAATTTTTCAACAATATTAATATCAAAGGCAGAGGACGTCTCTATATGAATGTCGTTTTTTAAAGCTTCGTTCAGAACAAAATTAAAGTGCGAACTTTTTGTACAATAACAATAATGGTATTTACCTTTATAATTATGTTTTTCAAAGGCTTTTGCGAACCAACTTTTTGCGGTATTAATGTTCTCTGAAATTTTTGGTAAATAGCTGAATTTTAAAGGAGATCCGTACTCTTCTACCAATTTCATTAGATCGATATCATGAAAAAGTAATTGGTCTTTATCTACTTTAAATTCTTGTTGAGGGAAATCAAATGTCTGATTTATTAAATCAATATATTTTGTATTCATTCTTAATTTTAAATTTTTATATTATTTATTCTTCAAGGTAAAAAAATAATATAAAAATTAAACAAGAATATACATATAGCCTTTCGCTAAGCGAATAAACTTCAGATTATTAAATCCGAGATAGGAAGAAGAAACCATAATTTTTTCGTCGTACAAACGTTGCACATTACAATCTAACTTCTTCAAACATAGATTGTAATCGAAAAATGGAAAACTGATCACTTAGTTTTTATAGTACAGCAAATGTAGAAAAAAAATGAAATAATTGACAAAAAAATATTTTATTTTAATATTAATTATTCTCGAGCTTATTTTTGAACACAAACATCAGTATTATGGGAATTGCAAGGACAATTGTAATCATCTTGTTTTGCATAAAAACCTCTGGAAATAAAGCCAATGTTAGTACAAATCCTCCCACGGCTCCACCTAAATGTGCACTATGCCCGGTATTACCCAATTGTTTTTTCATACCATACATAGAATACAGTAAATACCCTACACCAAATACATATCCTGGAATATCAAAAAACGGGAAGAAAATAAAAGTCAACCTCATATCAGGATTTAACATAATACCTGCGTAAATAATACCCATAACCGCTCCAGAAGCACCAACAGCACTATAATAAGGATCTTTTTTATGAAAACTCAAGGCTAAAGTACTACCTGCCAACAAACTCCCTAAATAAATAATTACAAATTTAAAAACTCCTAATTGATCAATTACAGGATCAGCAAAAATATATAAAGCAAACATGTTAAAAAACAAATGAGCTTGATCTACATGCAAGAACCCTGAAGTAAACATACGCACCTGCTCACCATTTAAAATGGGACCAATTTGAAATTTATATCGTTCAAAAAAAGATCTATCAGAAAATCCTTTTAAAGAAATTAATACATTTATGACAATTAATGCGACTACGGCGTAATTCATTTGTACTTATAATTTGTTCAAAGATAAATTATATAACGATATTTGTCGCAAAATAAATTTGATAATTTTATTTTTGCTTCACCCGCAATTACTTAAATAATTGTGACCACGCTATGAGCGTGGTAAATAGGAAACGTCGATGCAGTCATCGAAGAATTATTTATATTGATTATGCAATTGTTAAGTTATATTCTTGTCTATCCTTTTATATGGCTCTTGTCTATACTACCTTTCAGAGTGTTACATTTTATTTCTGATGCATTCTATTATTTACTTTACTATATCATTGGATATCGAAAAAAAGTTGTTTTCGACAATTTACAATTAGTTTTTCCGGAAAAGTCTGATGAAGAAATTACGCGTATTGCCAAAAAATCTTACAGACATTTTGTAGATGTTTTTGTTGAAATCATAAAACTGTTTACAATTTCGAAAAAACAATTGGCAAAAAGATATAAAATTGGCAATATTGATGTACTGAAAAAACTTGAAAAACAGAATAAAAGTACCCTTTTAATGGGTGGACATTACGCCAATTGGGAATGGATCTTTTTATTGAATACGCAAGTTAGTTTTAATGGCTATGCTGTTTACAAAAAGATAAATAATAAATACTTCGATAAAAAAATAATAGAAACCAGAGGTCGATTTAATACCAACTTGGTCAACACAAAAAAAATCTTTTCTGTGATGAATAAAAACACCGAAGAGAATAGATTATCTCTTTATGGTTTTTTAGGTGATCAATCGCCGCAAGTTACAAAAGCACATTATTGGTCGCACTTTTTGGGTGTAGACAACTTACCTATACACACGGGTGCTGAGCACTTGGCAAAAAAATATGATCTTCCTGTGGTATTTTTTAAAACCAAACGTGTAAAACGTGGGTATTATGAGGTTAATTTTGAATTGATTACTGATGAACCACAATCCTTTAAAGATTATGATATCACAGATATTTACTTAAGAAAAGTGGAAGAAGAAATAAAAGAAGCCCCTGAATATTATTTTTGGACGCATAAGCGATTTAAACATCGAGGCAAGAATTTGTTAAAAAAGAATCAGGACTAAAAAAAGTCTTGAGTCTGCCGTTGTAACTACAAACAAGCATCTGAAAATATTAAATAGACACCCCAAAAGTAACCTCTAGGGGCCAATTACATCTATTAAACTTCAAACCATTTCTCTACCAACTGCTTTTCATATTGGTCACTCCCGATAAATTCAAATTCATTGGAAACGGCATTGTAATTATAATCATTTTTCCATTCATTAAAATAAAGACATAATTCCTTGATGCTTTCACAAACGTAATTAACCTCTTCATTTGTAATGGTTGGGTGTATTGACATTCTAATCCATCCCGGACGTTCAATTAAACAGCCTTCTTCAATTTTCGCTTTATACTGTTCAGAAGTTGGCAAATCTATATGTAATAAAATATGACCATAAGTACCCGCACAAGAACAACCACCTCTGGTTTGAATTCCAAATTTATCATTTAACAACTTAACACCAAGGTTATAATGTAAATCGTCTATAAAAAAAGAAAAAATACCCAATCTATCTTCATGTTCTGCTGCCAATACATGTAAGTTATCTAACTCTTTTAGTTTTTCAAAAACTATTTCATTAATCTCATGCTCACGAGCTAATATTTTTTCAGAGCTCATTTTTTCTTTTAACTGAATAGACAATGCTATTCTTATCGTTTGCAAAAAACCAGGAGTTCCTCCATCTTCTCTTAATTCAATATCTTCAATATACCTATGGTCTCCCCACGGGTTGGTATAAGTAACTGTACCTCCACCAGGGTTATCAGGTACCGTATTGTGATACAATTCATCACAAAAAATTAACACTCCAGAAGTACCCGGACCACCTAAAAATTTGTGTGGTGAAAAAAGTACTGCATCTAACTTTTCAGCTTCATCTTCAGGGTGCATATTTATAGGCACATAAGGAGCAGAACAAGCAAAATCGACAAAACAATAACCTCCATAAGCATGAATAATTTTTGCCATTCTATGATAATCTGTTCTAATTCCAGTAACATTAGAACATGCCGTAATTGACGCTATTTTAATTTTTCTATCCTTGTATTTTTCCAATAATTTTTCGAAGCTTTTAAAACAAACCAATCCTTTTTCTTCACAAGGGATAACCTCAACATCTGCAATGGTTTCCAACCAAGAAGTATGGTTAGAGTGATGTTCCATATGCGTTATAAAAACAATAGGTTTTAAATCTTCAGGTACGTTGGTAAAATCACGCATACTTTCTGGAACACGCAATCCTAAAATACGTTGAAATTTATTAATTACACCTGTCATTCCTGTTCCCGATGTAATTAAACAATCCGTATTCTTGGCATTAACATGTTGCTTAATAATATCTCGAGCTTTGTGATATGCATGTGTCATGGCAGAACCTGTAATTGAAGTTTCCGTATGTGTATTGGCCACAAAGGGACCAAAATCATTCATTATTTTTTCTTCAATAGGTCTATATAATCTACCACTGGCGGTCCAGTCTGTATAAATAACTTTCTTTTTACCATACGGAGATTCAAAGTATTGTTCTACTCCAATAATATGTTTTCTGAACTGTTGAAAATAAGACTCTAAAGAAGATTTATTACTCATTGGATTACATTTAATTTTAGTGTTTATTATAATCAATTAAAAAACACCCCTATTTAGCTTCGCTGGTATCTTCAAAACAAAATATATTTTGTTTCTCGATAATCCCCAAGGGGACAATACTCATGAAAATTATTTTAATCAAAGATGGTTAATCGCATTTTTACGCTTCAATCCTCTTTTGTAAACTTATATTCCAGCAATCGTTGCTATTTCGTCCATAATTCTCTTTGCCAATTGATCTGCATTAGCTTGCGAGCCACTTTCTGTATATACTCTAATGATAGGCTCTGTATTAGACTTTCTCAGATGCACCCATTCGTCAGCAAAATCAATTTTCACTCCATCTATCGTATTTACATCTTCATCTTTATATTTATCAGCCATTTGAGCTAGAATAGCATCAACATCTAATTGAGGAGTAAGTTGTATTTTATTTTTACTCATAAAATAACTCGGGTAACTTTCTCTTAAGGCTTTACAACTCATTTTTGATTTCGCTAAATGCGATAAGAATAAGGCTACTCCAACCAATGAATCTCTACCATAATGAGATGCAGGGTAAATTATTCCTCCATTACCTTCACCTCCAATAATAGCATTGGTATCTTTCATTAATTCAACTACATTTACTTCACCAACCGCACTTGCTTTATAAGTGCCACCGTGTTTTTCAGTGACATCACGTAAGGCTCTTGATGAGGATAGGTTTGACACTGTATTTCCTTTTGCCAATCCTAAAACATAATCTGCACAAGCTACCAATGTATATTCTTCACCAAACATAGACCCATCTTCACAAACCAAAGCTAATCTATCTACATCAGGATCTACAACGATTCCTAAATGGGCATTTTCTTTAACTACTAATTCTGATATATCAACTAAATGTGCAGGTAATGGCTCTGGGTTATGAGGAAACTGTCCGTTAGGTTCACAGTATAACTTTACACATTCTACTCCTAGCCTTTCCAATAAATTAGGAATTACAATTCCTCCCGTAGAATTAACAGCATCAACAACTACTTTAAATTTTGCATTTTTAATAGCATCAACATCAACAAATTCGAGTTTTAATACCTCATCAATATGTTTATCCATATAACCAGACAACTTCGTATACGTACCTAAATCATCTACTTCAGCAAACGTATACCCATCAGAATCTGCAATATTTAAAATTTCAGCACCATCGGCAGCATTTAAAAATTCGCCTTTCTCATTTAATAATTTTAAAGCGTTCCATTGTTTTGGATTGTGAGAAGCCGTTAAGATAATTCCTCCATTTGCTTTTTCAAGCGGAACAGCAACCTCTACAGTAGGTGTTGTTGATAAACCTAAATCTATCACATTAATTCCCATTCCCACCAAAGTGTTCGCAACTAAACTACTTACCATTTTACCTGAAATACGGGCATCTCTACCCACTACAACGGTCAAGTTTTTCGAATTATTATTTCTCTTTATTAACCAACTACCATATGATGCCGCAAATTTTACAGCGTCAACTGGTGTTAAATTATCATTTACTGTACCTCCAATAGTACCTCTAATTCCTGAAATTGATTTTATTAAACTCACAAGCTATTTTTTTGATTTTGACAAAGATAATGGAAATTGAAACATTCGTGAATAAAAGATATAAAATGTTAATTTTATAACGGAAGTGATACTAGAGAAGATATTTAAGATTTCGAAACCGCAGTAGTTTTATGCTTCTTTTTTAATTTAATAACGCCATTCAGAACCACTGTAACTAATATAAGTAATGCTCCATAATAGAAATTGGTAGTCATTATTTCTTTCTCTCTAAAAATAATAATGGCTAGGATTATTCCGTAAATAGGTTCCAAATTAATACTTAACATCATTGTAAATGGACTTACACTTTTTAAAACTTGGTTTGATGCTGCAAAAGCATAGGCCGTACATACAGAAGCTAAAAGCAGTAAATAAAGCCAATCTGTGCTTGAAAGCACAAAGAAATGACTATCAACAGTTCCATTAATTAACAAAACGATTCCAATAAAAATGGAAGCAAAAAACAACTCGTAAAAAGAAATAACAGTTGCCGAATTATTCTTAATTAAATTGGAGTTTAAAATCGAAAAACAGGCCGATAAAAAAGAGGATAATAACGCGATTAAAATACCTATAAAATATTGACCTTCTGCATTAAAAATTACGACAAGGCCAACTATTGCTAATAGCGAGAAAAGCAATTCATAGGGAATTAGTTTTTTCTTAAATACTACCCATTGAATTAAAGTTACAAACAAGGCTCCCGTTGACATGGCTGCTAATGCGATGGAAATTGTCGCTATTTTAATGGCATAAAAGAAAGTAATCCAATGTATGGCAATCAATACACCTCCAAAAATATATCTTAATAAAACAGAAAAAGGGACTTGAATCTTTACTTTCTTTAACCGAATAAAAGCATATAAAAATAATGTCGCTAAGGTTACTCTAAACCAAACCAAAGGAATGGCATCAATACTAATTAAAGCACCAAGTATGGCTGTAAATCCCCAAATAAAAATTATAAAGTGAAGATGAAAATAATTTTTCGTAATCGCATTCATTATTTCTTAGCCTTAAAATAGAGATAGACCGCAATAATTCCGAATAATATATTAGGTATCCACACCATGAATAATGGATTGTACGTTGCAGAAGCTCCCAAAACTTCAGTTACCTTCATAAAAAATACATAGAGAAACATCAAACTAACACCAACTGCCAAATTAATACCTATACCTCCTCTTCTTTTTCTAGAGGCCAACGAAACCGCAATAACCGTTAAGATTATAGAAGAGACAGGTAATGTAGTTCTAGAGTACAGTTCTACTTTATATTTGTTCAAGTTTTTAACTCCCCTGTTTTCAGATTCCTTTATATGTGCATATAATTCAGGAGATGCCATTTCAATAGCCAAATAGTCGACATACAATAAATCTTTAGGCATAAAATTAAACGTAGTATCAAGCTTTCTACCAGATTCAATACTATCATTTTTTTCACCAATCCAACGTTTCGCATAATTAGTTATGGTATATGTACTATCCTTTGTATTCCATTTAATAGTTCTACCAGTTAGTATATATTTTAAATTAAGACCATCAAAGTGTTGGTATGAAAAATTAGTTCCGTGGTTTCTAGAAAAAGTAAAACGCTTAAAATAGACAATATCATTTTCTGACAACTGTAAACTCGCTTCGTTCACATATGTTTTGGTTTTTTTCTCTCTACGTATATAGGCCTCATCAAAAGCTTCAAGAGTTTTATTAGATTTATTTAATAAAAAATGATTGGCAGTTAAAGATATAAGTCCAATTAAAATAGCACCCAATAAATAGGGTTTTAAAAATCTTTTATAGGGAATACCTGCACTATGAATAGCTACGATTTCTGTATTAGAAGCTAATTTTGAAGTAAATAATATGGTAGAAATAAAAAGTGCCAATGGCATAAATGTATTTCCATAATTGATAATAAAAGGAATATAATAGTTGCTAATGATTTCTCCCACACCTAAGTCTGCATGATCTAAAAATTTACTATACTTTTCTGAAATATCTATAGCAACAGTTATAGGTATCAAAATTAGTAATGTAAAAATAAAAGTGGTAAAGTACTTTTTTAGTATGTATTTATCCAGAATTCTCATCTCAACCTAATAGCTATCTTAAAGTTAAAATTTTTGTCAATCTAAATTTCTTCAGATTCTAATAAAACGAGATATTGACTATTTATAATTCTGAATTCAATTCAAAATAACCTTTTAAAAGGCGAAAATAAACCTGCTCTTTTTATTAATTTATATTACAATCTTTTATCCATTTGTTTTACCATCATATTTTTCCAAATGGTAAAATCTCCTGCTAAGATATGTTTTCTAGCTTCACGAACCAACCACATATAAAATCCTAAATTGTGAATGGTTGCAATTTGCTTTGCTAAGTATTCTTTTGCAACAAACAAATGGCGTAAATAAGCTTTAGAATATTCAGTATCTACAAACGTAATATTCATTTCGTCTATAGGAGAAAAATCATCTTCCCATTTTTTGTTCTTTATATTAATACTACCATGAGCTGTAAATAACATACCATTTCTGGCATTTCTTGTAGGCATTACACAATCAAACATATCAACACCTAAAGCTATATTTTCTAAAATATTTATAGGTGTACCAACGCCCATTAAATAGCGTGGTTTATCTTCAGGCAACACACTACAAACAATATCAGTCATTTCATACAATTCTTCAGCAGGCTCACCCACAGATAACCCACCAATGGCATTACCTTCAGCTCCCATTGAAGCGATAAACTCAGCAGATTGTTTACGTAAATCTTTATACGTACTCCCTTGAACAATTGGAAAAAATGCTTGCTTAAAGTCGTAAATTTCAGGTGTTTTCTCTAAATGATTGATACATCGTTTTAACCAACGATGCGTCATATGCATTGAATTCTTAGCATAATTATATTCACAAGGATACGGCGTACATTCGTCAAATGCCATGATTATATCAGCACCTATACTTCGTTGAATATCCATAGAGGATTCTGGAGTGAAAAAATGCATTGAACCGTCTATATGCGATTTGAACTTAACACCTTTTTCATTAATCTTATTATTACCAGAAAGCGAATACACCTGATACCCTCCACTATCTGTTAATATAGGTCTGTCCCATTTCATGAATTTATGCAATCCACCCGCTTTTTCTAAAATTTTAGTAGTTGGACGTAAATACAAATGATATGTATTTCCTAGAATTATATCAGCATTAATATCTTTTTTAAGCTCTTGTTGATGAACACCTTTTACAGATGCCACGGTACCCACAGGCATAAAAATAGGTGTTTCTATTTCTCCATGATCGGTTGTAATGGTACCTGCTCTTGCTTTGGAAGTAGTATCAGTTATTTTTAAATCAAACTTCATGCTTATTTTTTGATTGGCGTATAATGATTAACGGCTTTAGACTTTTTTATGATTCAATTCACATGTATACGTTACAAATGTGATGCATTAAGTTATTAAAAAAAAATACCTTAACTGATTATTTAATGCTAACTTAAACGTTAAACCTAAAGTGCATTACATCACCATCTTGAACTACGTATTCTTTACCTTCTATAGATAACTTTCCTGCTTCTTTCACTTTCGCTTCGCTACCATATTCAATAAAATCGGCATATTTCATAACCTCAGCACGAATAAACCCTTTTTCAAAATCAGTATGTATAACACCTGCTGCTTGTGGTGCCGTATTTCCAACCAAGATTGTCCATGCTCTTACTTCTTTAACTCCTGCTGTAAAATACGTTTGTAAATTCAATAGCTTATAGGCAGCTCTAATTAATTTTGATGCACCTGCCTCATCGAGACCTAAATCATCTAAGAACATTTCTCGCTCTTCATAAGAATCTAATTCCGTAATATCTGCTTCTGTTGCTACAGCTAAAATAATTACCTCAGCATCTTCATTGGCAATTGCTTTTTTTACTGACTCTACATATGCATTTCCATCTTTAGCAGAAGCTTCATCTACATTACAAACATAAAGAATAGGCTTGTCTGTTAATAATTGTAATGGTTTAATAAAATCTTCACGCTCCTCTGAAGTTAATTCAACTGCACGGACAGAAATAGCTGCTTCCAATGCTTTTTTCACTTTATTTAAAGCGATTTCTTCTTTTTGAGCTTCTTTATTTCCTGTTTTAGCCGTACGCTTTACTTTTTCAAGCTTTTTATCAACCGTTTCAAGATCTTTCAATTGCAATTCAATATCTATCGTTTCTTTATCACGAATTGGATCAACAGTAGTATCAACATGGATGATATTGTCATTATCAAAACAACGTAATACGTGAATAATTGCATCTGTTTCTCTAATATTACCCAAGAACTGATTCCCTAATCCTTCCCCTTTACTTGCTCCACGAACCAATCCTGCAATATCAACAATCTCAACGGTTGCTGGTAAAACACGTTCTGGGTTAACGAGTTCTTCTAATTTTTCTAAACGTCTATCTGGAACGTTTACAACACCAATATTTGGTTCAATAGTACAAAATGGAAAATTAGCACTTTGTGCCTTTGCATTCGATAAACAATTGAAAAGTGTGGATTTACCTACATTTGGAAGCCCTACGATACCTGCCTTCATAACTTATTATTTCTAAAAATTCGAGGTGCAAATATAGGGTTAAGTTTTTATAAAAAACAAAATGCAAATTCTAAATAAAACTTAAAAACATCTTTTACGCATTGAAAAGGCAGTGTTACTCATTATCAATTGGATACTATAATGATATTATAGACTTTTGATCACATTAAAACATGAAAAAATGAGAAATATATTTTTTATCCTTTTAGCTGTTGGCCAATTATCAAATGCACAACAACAAATTTCTACACCCCCATCAAGAGTTAGTTTTGACGATTTTAAAGCGTTAGTACATGAAGTTGAAAGTCACAGAGCAAAACGTTTAATAAATCTAGATGATTTTTTAGCGATGAGTACAAAAGTAAATGTTGTACTATTAGATACGCGTTCAGACAGACGTTATGAACAAAAACATATTAAAGGGGCTATTCACTTAGATTTTACAGACTTTACCCATAAAAATTTGAGGAACATAATACCTGATCCCGAAACCAAAATATTAATTTACTGCAACAATAATATTGACAATGACGCCATTCATTTTGCTACAAAAATGGTATTACCCGCTAAAGAAAATAACTTAGCATTAGCTCTTAATATCCCAACTTACATTAACCTTTACGGCTATGGCTATAAAAATGTATATGAATTATCGGAACTTGTAGCTATTAAAGATTCCCGAATTAAATTTGAAGGAACAGCCGTAAAATAAATCGATTTGACAATTACTTGATTGACAAAACGTTTGAATTCACTTCAAAAAAAACACCAATAGGTAACTGAACACATCGTTACTCCGGATGCATAAAACGTTGCTTCTCTAACAATGTTTCTTCACTTTCCACATGTTCATCATCAGGTATACAACAATCTACTGGACAAACTGCCGCACATTGAGGTTCATCATGAAAACCTTTACATTCCGTACATTTATCTGGTACTATAAAATATATTTCATCACTTACAGGCTCCTGATCTTCATTTGCATTTACCTTTTTTCCGTTAGGTAAAACCACATCACCATCAAGCAACGTACCATCTTTATAACGCCAATCTTCGGCTCCTTCGTAAATTGCAGTATTTGGACACTCAGGTTCACAAGCCCCACAATTTATACATTCGTCAGTTATTATAATTGCCATTTGTTTTTTTACTTTAAATTTGCTGCGAAGTTACAAAATTCTTGTTTAAAAAGAAGTGTGGTATTTTAACTTAGTTGTTGCTATTTTTTTTAGCGGATTAAGCCTAAAATATTTTCATAGTAATAGCTTTACTATATTTTTACATAGTGCCAGGTGAAGAAAACAAGGCTAGCACTGTAAAAACATACTTATTTTTATACGCAAACGATAAAAAACTGAAAATGATATTAGAAAAAAGGATCAATGCTTTTGTTGAATTAGGAAAATTTTTAAGTCAATTTTCTCAAGATAAAATTGAGAAAAAGGAGCATGTAATGCTTAATGATCTCTTTTTTGATGCTGTTAAGCTTCAAATAAATAGAGCTCAAGAATTTAATAGTTGGTTTACAAAAGAAAATGTACTTTATGGAATAGAAAGTTGGACTAAATTACTGAATTTAGAAACCTTAACAAATTGGACTTCTTCGTATAATTTGACTAACGACAATCCTAAAACGATAGCCGTTATTATGGCGGGAAACATTCCTCTAGTTGGTTTTCATGATTTTTTATCTGTATTAATCTCAGGGCATGCTATTCGCATTAAACAATCATCAAATGATAAGCATTTACTGCCGCTATTGGCTAAATATTTAGAATATGTTGAACCAGAATTTAAAGGCTCTATAGACTTTACGGAGGGTAAACTAACTGATTTTGATGCGACTATAGCGACAGGAAGTAATAATACCGCTAGGTATTTTGAATATTATTTTGGTAATAAACCTCATATTATAAGAAACAATAGAAATAGTGTTGCCGTAATTACCGAAAGCGACAGTTTAGAGGAATTAAAAGGTATTGGAGAAGATATTTTTAGGTATTTCGGCTTAGGATGCAGAAGCATTTCTAAATTATACGTACCAAAAGGATATAATTTTGATCCTTTTTTTAATGCTATTTTTGAATATAAGGACATTATCAATTATAAAAAATACGAAAACAATTATGATTATAATAAGGCTGTATATTTAATGAGTGAGTTTGACATCTTAGAAAATGGCTTTTTTATGATAAAGGAAGATAATAGTTACTCCTCTCCTATTGCTACAGCATTCTATGAATATTATGACGATTTAGCGTCTCTTCAACTTAAACTTGAGGCTGATAAAGATCAAATACAATGTGTGGTTAGTAATACCATAGAAAATGCCGTAAAGTTTGGAGAAACGCAACAACCTAGTTTAACCGATTATGCGGACGGTGTTGATACGTTGCAATTTTTGAGTGCTTTAGTTTAGAGCTCTAACGCTTTCTAAAAATACCAATAGTAAGATTAATTAAAAACACAATCTGAGCAAAAACAACACCTAAGACAGCAAACTTTCGTAAGTTTTGATATAACATAATATTCCTAACATTAGCATTTAAATCATTGGAATGAAAACTAGTATATTGAGGAACAAAAAATAAAATTAATAGACCAATTACTGTTAAAATAACATGCGTTATCGTAAGAAAACCCAACGGTTTAAATTTGTTACTATTATAAGATAAATAATACCCTAAACCAACAAGGTACAAATACAGACAAAGTGGTATTAGAACAAAATATAACTGAAAAATAAAATAAGAATCATAGACATTAACGTCTAAAGCTTCTTCTCTATTAAAGAAACCATAAATTAAAATCAGAGGAATCAATCCCCAAAACAATAAAGGTACTTTTTTAATTAACTTACTCAAAGCTTGTTTCTAACTTGATATAGTCTAAAAATTCACGTTTGGTAGCAGCCTCCTTAAACTTACCTCCAAATTCAGAAGTTACAGTACTACTGGCTACATCGCGAATACCACGTGAATTTACGCACAAGTGCTTGGCATCAATAACACAAGCAACATCTTCTGTGTTTAATGCTCTTTGCAATTCTTGAACAATCTGCATTGTTAAACGTTCTTGTACTTGTGGTCGTTTTGCGTAATAATCTACAATACGGTTCATTTTTGATAAGCCAATTACATTTCCATTAGAAATATAAGCAACATGGGCTCTACCCACTATTGGTAATAAGTGATGCTCACAGGTAGAATATACTGTAATATTTTTTTCTACCAACATTTCGCCATACTTGTAGTTGTTATCAAAAGTAGACGCCTTTGGCATATTTTTAGGGTTTAAGCCCGAAAAAATTTCTTGAACAAACATTTTAGCCACTCGTCGTGGCGTGCCTTTTATGCTATCGTCAGTTAGATCCATACCTAAGGTATGTAAAATCTGAGCCATATTCTCTTCAATAGCTAGCATTTTATCAGTATCAGATACTTCAAAAGCATCATCGCGTAGAGGTGTTGTTGCTGTAGTTGCAATATGATTATCACCTATTTCGTCTTCCATAATTTCGGAATTAATTTTACCGTTTTTTCCTTCAAACATTTTCTTTAATCTTTTAATTATCAATATCGGAATGAAATATATTTATCCTTTTGGATTATAAAAACACCCCTAAATTCCCCTCAAGGGGACACTGCAAATTTACGAATTCTTTACTGCTTTAAGTAGGGTTTCAAAATTACAAGAACTTTGATCTCCACTTTTCATATTTTTTAAAGTATACTTACTTTCATTTAATTCAGATTCACCAACGAGAACGACAAAATTAATATCACGCTTATTGGCATAATTCATCTGTTTCTTCAGTTTTGCATTGTCTGGATACAATTCTGATTTTACGTCATTTTCACGCAATTTTTTAATCGTTTCTAAACAATAAAAAGCTTCATTTTCTCCGAAATTAATGAATAAAACCTTTGGTTTAGGCAATTCTACTTTTTGAAATAAGCCTAACTCTTCTAACACTAAATAAATTCTATCCAATCCAAATGAGATCCCTATCCCACTCATATTTTTTAAACCAAATATTCCCGTTAAATCATCATATCTTCCACCACCACCAATAGACCCCATCTTCACTTGAGCTGCAGCAACTTCAAAAATGGCTCCCGTATAATAATTCAATCCTCTTGCCAGCGTAACATCAAGCTTTAAACTACTGGTATTCAAACCTAGTTTTGCAACATTATTAATAACAAACGCTAGTTCAGAAACACCTTGTAAACCTTGGTCGGAATCTTTTAAAATAACTTTCAATTCTTTTAACATCGAATCATTATCTCCTTGCAATTGCAATAAAGGGGCTACTTTTTTAATGGCTTCCTCCGTTATGCCTTTACCTAGCATTTCTTTAATGACACCGTCTTTACCAATTTTATCTAACTTATCTAGAGCAACTGTAAAATCAATCAATTTATCAGAAGCACCAATAACCTCGGCAATACCAGAAAGTATTTTTCGGTTGTTTATTTTTATAATGGTCTCTTTTAATCCTAGTTTAGTAAAAATGTCATCATACAATTGTACAAATTCTACTTCTTGCCATAATGAAGTGCTTCCCACTACATCGGCATCACATTGGTAAAACTCTCTAAAACGTCCTTTTTGAGGTCTATCTGCACGCCAAACAGGTTGCATTTGATAGCGTTTAAATGGAAATTCAATTTCGTTTTGGTGTTGTACAACATATCTGGCAAAAGGAACTGTAAGGTCGTAACGAAGTGCTTTTTCCGAGATAGAAGCAGTTAAAGCATTACTATTTTTCTCATTTAAAGCAGTCTCATTTGCTTTAGATAAATAATCACCTGAATTTAATATCTTAAAAATCAATCGATCTCCTTCTTCGCCATACTTCCCCATGAGTGTAGAAGAGTTTTCAAAACTCGGTGTTTCAATGGGTTGAAATCCGTAATTCTCAAATGCTTCTTTTATAACATTAAAAATATAATTTCGTTGCGTTACTTCTGTTGGTGAAAAATCTCTTGTCCCTTTAGGTATGCTTGGTTTTTGTGCCATTAATTTTTTAAATAAGCTGCAAATATCGGAAATAATTACCGTTTTTTAAGATGGAAACTTGAATTGTTTAGGAGTCATTGTATTGGCAAAATTTTAAACCAAAACAAAGAAATGCATTTTAAACTTTAAACTAAACAAAAAATGGCTAACGCTCACTGAACACCGACAGCTTCATTATAGTCTATCGAATTCCGTTTTTTCTTCAAAACTTAATTTGACTTCCTGTTTAAAGATTTCTTTTTTGGGAAATTTTAAATACATAATGACTGCCATAAGTACAGAAACAAATAAAAAGATAATATTATTCGATTGAAAAGCTGCGACAATTGCAATAAATGCAGGAGCCTCTAACCAGGCCCCTTTTACAATAGTTGCGGTTTGGTATTGAGCTAATTTAGAATTTAAAGTATTATTTGGTGAAATTCTTTTAACCATAGATTGGTATACAGAATCACTAAAAAAGATACTACCAACAGCCATAATCGGTACCACTATTGTAAAAATATTGGTAATATCTATATCGTATACTGGTGTATCAATTAGGATAAAAGCAACAACTGAGAATACTACTATACCCGCAATTAAAGCTCCATAAATAATTTGTAATGTTTTAAAAATACCGTTTTGTTGTGCACTGTTATCCATCTATCTGTTTTTTTGGCTTAAACCATTTGAATACTTTAAATAATAACCACAATATAATAATTACAAAAACTATGGCTAAAACTGGAGCCACAAAAGCTAAAACAGCCATAATTATTGAGGTACCTGATTCAACTGTTGACACTATGGGGTTCGCAATACCACCAGTGGTAGCTGTTGCTGTTAATCTTGCCGTACTTGTAGATGCTTTAATAGCAGTAGCCGTTCCTCCACCTGCAATAATAGCCAAAGACCATGTTATTATTGGGTCTAAATCGACCGCTGTTGATAACATTACTGCAGTACCTGCAACGGCTGCCAAAGGCACAGCAATAACATCTAATAAATTATCTAACCAAGGAATAAGGTAGGCACCAATTTCAACGACTGTTGCAATACCTAAAGTAATCATTGCCGCAGAACTGCCTATCCATTCCCAATTTTCATTTAAGGGAATAATCTGATAATAGGAAGCTAAACTCAACGCAAAAAGTGGTACAAATATTCTAAAACCCACCGAAGCAGCTAGGCCAATACCTAATAGAATACTAAAAATTGTTTCGGGCATTTACGTTTTATTATAACACAAAGATAGTTACAATTATTATTCCAACATAACATAGGGGATTTTTCCCCTTTTTGCTCTAGGGTTTTCCCCCAATTTGATTTCCGCTCTTTTCTATTAAGAGAACTTGCCTTACTTTTGAGTTCAAACAAAACGCTATGTCTCACTCTCGTCATAATTTCAATAATAACGAAGATTCAGAACCTTATGGTCCTCAATTTTGGGATAAAGTTGTAAAAGCCCTATTTATTGCCGGTGTATCTTTAATTCTACTAATGATTGCTTTAAAATGGTTTGGTCTTATAAATTAATTAGACCTACTTTGAAAACCCTTCTCGTTTAAATTTTTTAATCCCCTAATAAGTCAATAACTTTGTAACTTAAATAAGTTAGAAAAATGATTGGCGTTTCAAAACTCTTGATATCATAAAGTTTCAGCAAGCCTAACAATGCTTATAAACATTTAGCTTATGTATAATTAGAATATTATAAAACATTGAATCAATGAAAATATATACAAAAACAGGAGATAAAGGACAAACGTCACTTTATGGAGGCACCCGCGTACCTAAATATCATTTACGTATTGAAGCTTATGGCACTGTTGATGAATTAAATTCACATATTGGCTTATTAAAAGATCAAAAAATTACGGAACCTACAGCGAAAACATTACTAAAAGTTCAAAATGAACTGTTTACACTTGGTGCCATGTTAGCCACGCCTCCTGAAAAGGAAACTTTAAAAAATGGTAAGGAACGTTTAAATATTCCGAAAATCACAACGTCTGACATCGAATATTTGGAAAATGAAATAGATACAATGCAGCAAACATTGCCGCAAATGACCCATTTTGTATTGCCAGGTGGTCACCAAACTGTGTCATTTTGTCATATTGCTAGATGTATTTGTCGTCGTGCTGAGCGTTTATCGGTGCAGCTCAATGAAAATGACCCTATTAATGATCATATAATCATGTATCTAAATAGACTATCAGACTATCTTTTTGTATTGGCACGGAAGTTGACTTATGATAATCATGTTGAGGAGATACCTTGGCTACCTAGTAAAAATTAGTTTAGAATCCCTATTTGGATTTCTAGTAAAAAAAATAGCAACATCAACCTATATTAATTATTAAAACCAATTAAGTTGATGATAATTTATAGAGATTAAAGAACGTTCTTTTATAATTTGAAAAATAATACATAAAAAACTTGCTTTTGTGCTTAAAAAAATTACTTTTGCAAAATATTAAAATTATATTACAATTATGTATTGGACTTTAGAATTGGCATCTTACTTAAGTGATGCTCCTTGGCCAGCCACCAAAGACGAGTTAGTTGATTACGCTATCAGAACTGGTGCACCGCTTGAAGTTGTTGAAAACTTGCAAGCAATTGAAGACGAAGATGATTCTTACGAGTCTATTCAAGAAATATGGTCGGACTATCCAACGGATGAAGATTTCCTATGGAATGAAGATGAATATTAAAAAATCTAAAGTCTCGTAATGAGACTTTTTTTTTGGTTTTTATTCACCTTTTTATATAAAAATTAACTGTCTATAATACACAGATTCTTATATTTGTGTAAAGTATTGACTATGAATAAAATCGAAGTTTTTGGTTTGATAAGTATAACCGTAGGTCTATTGTCAATTTACTTTTTTGACAATAATGGCATCAATTTTATTTCTGGTTTATTAATTGGATTAGGTCTTGGTCTTAGCTTTTCTAGGCTGATTAAATCTAAAAAAATTAATTAATAGCATAAAAATTACAATAAAAAACACATCAAAATATTGATTTAATTCAATATAAAAAAGAAACATATGAGTATTTTAAATTCAGTCCTTAAAGTCTTTGTGGGCGATAAAAAGAAAAAAGACTTAAAAGAATTACAACCTATAGTAACTAACGTTAGGGCTTTTGAAAGCCAAATGGAAAAACTTTCTATTGACGAAATTAGGGGTAAGACTTTAGAATTTAAACAAAAAATAAAGGAGGCTCGAAAACCCTTTGATGATAAAATAGCAGAATTAAATATTGAGATTGAGACCGCGAATATTGATCGCAAAGAAGAAATCTATAAACAAATTGATTTACTAAATGAAGATGCTTATCAAGCTTCTGAAGGTGTTTTGTTAGATGTTCAAGCTGAGGCATTTGCTGTTATTAAAGAGACGGCAAAGCGTTTGGTAAACAACACAACACTAAAAGTAAAAGCGACACCATTTGATAGAGAAATATCTGCCGATAACGATTATGTCGTCTTGGAGGATGATTATGCTATTTGGAGTAACTCTTGGGATGCTGCTGGTAAACCTATTACTTGGGACATGATTCATTATGATGTGCAACTAATTGGTGGTTCGGTATTACATCAAGGTAAAATTGCTGAAATGATGACGGGTGAAGGTAAAACATTAGTTGCCACTTTAGCCATATATCTAAACGCTCTTACTGGAAACGGAGTACATGTAGTTACAGTAAATGATTATTTAGCCAAACGTGATGCTGCATGGATGGGACCTTTATTTGAATTTCATGGTTTAAGTATTGATTGTATCGATTACCACAAACCTAATTCTGACGCCAGAAGAAAGGCCTATAACGCTGACATTACCTATGGTACAAATAATGAATTTGGTTTTGATTACTTGCGTGATAATATGGCACATGCACCAAAAGATTTAGTGCAACGCCCACATAACTTTGCCATTATAGATGAGGTAGATTCAGTTTTAATTGATGATGCTCGTACACCATTAATTATTTCAGGGGCTACACCTCAAGGTGATAGACATGAATTTAATGAGTTAAAACCAAAGGTTAATGATATTGTAAGCAAACAGCGAACTTTTTTAACGGGTGTATTAGCTGATGCTAAAAAAATGATTGCAGAAGGTAATGAAAAAGAAGGTGCTATTCATTTATTAAGAGTATTCAGAGGTTTACCAAAAAATAAAGCATTAATAAAATATTTAAGTCAAGAAGGTATTAAACAATTACTGCAAAAAACTGAAAATCATTTTATGCAGGATAACAATAAAGAGATGCCAAAAATTGATGAAGCACTTTATTTTGTTATTGATGAAAAAAATAATTCTATAGAGTTAACAGATAAAGGTATTGAGCAGTTATCAGGTACAAAAGATAAGGAAGATAATTTCTTTTTACTACCTGACCTTGGAATGGAAATAGCCCGAATTGAAAAGGAAAATGAAACTCCAGAAGATATTGCCAAAGCCAAGGAAGAATTGTTTAGAGATTTTAGTATAAAAAGTGAGCGTATCCATACGTTAAATCAACTTTTGAAGGCCTATACCCTATTTGAAAAAGATATAGAGTATGTAATCATGGACAACAAAATTAAAATTGTTGATGAGCAAACGGGTCGTGTTATGGACGGTCGTCGTTATTCTGACGGACTGCACCAAGCACTTGAAGCAAAAGAGAATGTTAAAATTGAGGATGCAACCCAAACGTATGCTACTGTTACGCTGCAAAATTATTTTAGAATGTACAACAAGCTTTCTGGGATGACAGGTACTGCTGTTACTGAAGCTGGTGAATTTTGGGAAATTTACAAATTAGATGTAGTTGAAATACCAACCAACGTGCCTTTAGTACGTAAAGATAAAGAGGATTTAATTTACAAAACTAAACGCGAAAAATACAACGCTGTCATTGAAGAAATAGTAAGATTGGTTGAAGAAAAAAGACCTGTATTAGTAGGTACAACCTCTGTTGAAATTTCTGAATTATTAGGTAGAATGTTAACCATTAGAAAAATACCTCATAATGTATTAAATGCAAAATTGCATAAGAAAGAAGCTGATATAGTTGCCGAAGCTGGTAATCCTGGTGTAGTAACTATTGCAACAAACATGGCTGGTCGTGGTACGGATATTAAATTATCTGCTGAAGTAAAAGCGTCAGGTGGTTTAGCCATTGTCGGTACAGAACGACATGATTCTCGTCGTGTAGATAGACAATTACGGGGTAGAGCTGGTCGTCAAGGTGATCCAGGATCTTCTCAATTTTATGTTTCTTTAGAGGATAATTTAATGCGATTATTTGGTTCGGAACGTGTTGCCAAAATGATGGACAGAATGGGATTAAAAGAAGGCGAAATGATTCAACATTCTATGATTTCAAAATCTATTGAACGAGCTCAGAAAAAAGTAGAAGAAAACAACTTTGGTATTAGAAAAAGATTGTTAGAATATGATGATATTATGAACTCTCAACGTGAAGTGGTTTATAAACGTCGTCGTCATGCATTGTATGGAGAACGTTTACAGGTTGATATCGTAAATATGGTTTATGATACCTGTGAAGCTATTGTAATTGATAACAAAGCGTCTAATGATTATTCTAATTTTGAATTTGAACTAATTCGTTTTTCTTCAAGCTCTTCACCGTTTACAAAAGAAGAATTTGAAACGAAACCAGAGCAAGATTTGATTGACGAACTGTTTAGAATTATTTATAAACACTATCAAAACAAAGTTGAGCGTAATGCTGAAGCGGTATTCCCTGTAATTAAAGATGTTTACGAAAAACAAGGCAATCAATATGAACGTATAGCAGTTCCTTTTACGGATGGTGTTAAAACTCTAAATGTAGTTACTAATCTTAAAGATGCTTATGAATCTAAAGGAAAAGGATTAGTATCTGATTTTGAAAAAAATATTTCACTTGCCATTATTGATGAAACATGGAAAGATCATTTACGTCAAATGGATGAGCTAAAACAATCAGTTCAGAATGCAACTTACGAACAAAAAGATCCACTTTTAGTGTATAAATTTGAGGCGTTTGAATTGTTTAAAAAAATGTTGACTAAGGTAAATAAAGAAGTATTGTCTTTCCTATTTAAAGGAGAATTACCAAATCAAAATGCTCAAGAAATTTCTCAAGCTAAAGAGCAAAAACGAGAAAAAGTACAAGTGAGCAAGGCAGATTACAACAGTCCTACTCAAGACACAAGTACCAATCAAACACAAGAACAACATGTTACCGAAACTATTGTACGTCAAGAACGTAAAATAGGAAGAAATGAACGTGTTACTATTAAACATGTGATAAATGGTGAAAGTAAAGAAGTTAAATTTAAGCAAGCTATTCCTTTAATTGAAAAAGGAGAATGGGTATTGGTTGAATAGAGAATAGAGAATAGAGAAAAAAAATAAAAACATTAAATAGTATTATATGAAATGTCCAATTGATGGTTCTGAATTAGAAAAAAGAATGCATGAAAATACTGTAGAAGTAGATGCGTGTAACAAATGTGGAGGTGTTTGGCTTGATGCTAATGAATTAGAAAAAATTCAGGACGTTAAAATAAATGATTATAAGGAAGAATTAGCTCGCATACCTGATTATGTAGGTAAATCTATATTAATGGCAAAATCTAAAGATCAGCCTTTACTAAACTGTCCAAAATGTGATAGAGAAATGGAACGTAGAGAATACGGCTATTGCTCTCAGATCTATATAGATTCTTGTGTTAATGGTCACGGTGTTTGGCTTGATAAAAGTGAACTAAAAGATTTAGAAGTCTTTTATGAAAGATCTAGAATCGAGGCTCCTGAAATACGAATGGGCTTTTTCAGCAGTCTTTTAGATTTTTTTAAATAGACCTATTTCTTCTTCTTAAAAACGAAATCCAATGTTCTTTGACGTTGGATTTTTTTTGTTTTACTTTCAACTAACTTTTCAATAATATATACTTCTTTTGCGTTTTTAATTTTATACTATATGGCTATATCTTCAATACAATGCCTTGATTATTAACACTTAATAATTTCAACTATACTTGATTTTTTTTAACAACAATATCAATTAGCCATATAATACTTCTTCAAAAATATCGGCTTAAAAAAACAATTGACTAATTATTCAGCATAAATTAATATATTAGCGATATATATAATTTTTCCCCTTTTTTTATTCTATGAAATGTACCCGTTTTATCTTCCACTTATTTATTCTTTTTTTTACTAGTAGCACTACTGTTATTCTCGCACAACAGAAGCTTGTCGAAAAAAAATACTACACTTGGTTTGACCAAAATATAAGTCAAGATAATACCGATTTATTCAACGGTGAGATTTATAAAAAAACGTATCGAACTGAGCATAGAAATCATAATTTTTTTTTAAACAGTGATTATGCCTTAGGCGTTGTGATGTTCAATAATCAAAAATACTATGATATTCCTTTAAAGTATGATATTTACGAAGATGAGTTAATTGCTAACCTGAAAAATTCGGCTACGGGTGAGAGTATCGTTCAACTCAACAAAGCATTCGTTCAAGAATTTACTCTTTATAACAAAGATTTTGTGTTTTTGAATGTTGCCAATGAATCCATTGTAATGGATGGATTTTATGAAATTTCGTATAAAGGAAATAATATAAAATTATATACAAAGCACCGAAAATTAGAAAGGAGCTATATAAGTAAAGGTACCCAATATAATAAGTTTTTCGAAAAAGATGAAAATTTTATCTTATTTGAACATAATTACTATGAAATAAATCATAAAAAAGATTTACAAAAAATTTTTCCAACTTTAAAAAAGGAAATAAACACCATTTACAAAAGTAGTAATAGAAGTTTAAAAAATTCTGATTACAATGCTTTTATCAAAAGAGTAATACAACAAATACATCAACATATTGAATAACGATTAATGAAAAAAATAATACTAATTGTATTCATTTTAAGCATTCATACTACTATTGCTCAAAAATCTACTGAGAAAATTACGATCAGTTATGGTAATAACAGCATCATAGATGTTTTAAAAAAAATTGAGAAAAAAACAAGCTACCGTTTTTATTTTATTGAAAATTGGTTTAATGATAATTATAGGATTTCGGGACAATATGATAGTGCTAAACTTAGTGTTGTTTTAAAAGATATTTTTGAACAAACATCTATAAACTATTATATTACATCTGATAATAAAGTGATTTTAACTCAAAACAATATTATTCATGACTTCTTTCCAAAAATCGGTTTGAGTGAAAATGGCGATGAAAATAAAGCAATCGAAGGTAAAAAACCAGTATTTATTGCACGAGGTAATACACCTAGACGAAAAGGTATTGAAACCATTAGAATCGGCAAAGAAACGATATATTCAAGCCTTAAAGAATTTACACTTAAAGGTAGGGTTATTCATACTGAAACAAAAGAACCTATTCCTAATCTCGTAATAAGTGTTCCTGATAAAAATATAAATTCCGTAACAGATTTTGACGGAAATTATACAATTAACTTACCCCTTGGAACTAATTATTTAGAGCTAAAATCATTAGGGATGTTAGATCTTAAAGTAAAAGCAATTATATATAACGATGGTTTTTATAATTTTAGGATGGAAGATAATCTGGAAATGTTGGATGAAATTATTATTGATGCGGATAAAGATAAAAACGTAAATGAATCTATTGCAGGTATTACCAAAATTCAAATTAAAGATGTAAAAACAATTCCACTCGTTCTTGGTGAAAGAGATATTTTAAAAGTAGCTACAACGTTACCAGGAATTTCAACTGCAGGTGAAGCTGCTGCCGGCTATAATGTTAGAGGAGGGAAAACAGATCAAAACCTAATGCTTTTAGACAACGCAGTCATTTATAACCCCACTCATTTTTTTGGTATATTTTCCGCTTTAAACCCTTTTACAACAGGAGATTTAGAAATCTACAAAGGGAATATTCCTGCTGAATTTGGAGGAAGATTATCATCCGTTTTTGATATTACAACAAAAAAAGGAAATAACAACGAGTTCAAAGGTGAAGGTTCCATAGGTCCAGTTACTGGTAATTTAACATTTGAAATACCCATTATAAAAGAAAAATCATCCTTAATTGTCGGTGCAAGAGCAACTTATTCTGATTGGTTATTAAATGCAACTAATGAAGAGAAATTAGAAAATAGTAAAGCCTCTTTTTATGATGCTATTATAAAATACACACATGAATTTAATGAAAACAATAGCCTGTTAGCCACTGCCTATTTCAGTAATGATAAATATAGTATTGCCTCAGATTCTCTTTATGGCTATAGTAATACTTTGTTATCACTAAATTGGAATCATAGATTTAATGAAAAAAATAAAGGAAGTCTTATTTTAGCTCATAGTAGTTATGATTTTAATATTGATTATGATAATAAAAATGGAAATAGTAATTTTAATTTTGCCTATGATGTCAATGAAACGGAACTTAAATTATTAATGTCCTATGTACCTAATAATAAGCACTCCATTGATTATGGTATTTCAGGAAAGTTTTACAGTAACAGTCCTGGTAAAAAAACACCCAAAGGAAACAATTCCATTGTCAATACACTAACTATTAATAAAGAACAAGCTTTAGAATCGGCTCTCTTTATTACTGATGATTTTTCTATTAGTGAAAATCTAGCAATAAATGCAGGTCTAAGATACTCCTATTATGCTTTTTTGGGTAATACAGACCAAATTGTATACGCTCAAAATTCACCTAGAAATGAAGAAACCGCTATTGATACGCTAAATTTTGGAAAAAATGAAGTTGTCAAAAACTACGGAGGTCCAGAACTCAGACTTTCAGCAAGGTATTCTGTGAGTCCAAGCTTATCAATAAAAGCAAGTTATAATAATAATTTTCAATTTATTCACACTTTATCTAATAACACAACGGCTTCTCCTTCTGACACCTGGAAACTTTCTGATTATAATATTAAACCCCAAAGAGCACAACAAGTTTCTTTAGGTTTATATAAAAATATTGATGGAAACACCTATGAATTAAGTATTGAATCTTATTATAAAAAACTAAAAAACACATTGGATTATAAAGTTGGAGCTGAACTATTATTTAATAACACTATTGAAACCGAAATTTTACAAGGTGATGGCAAAGCCTATGGATTGGAGTTTTTAGTTAAAAAAAATAAAGGAAGATTAAATGGATGGATAGGTTATACCTATTCTAAGTCGTTAGTAAAATTAGATAGTAAATTCAGTGAGAATCGTGTAAATAACGGTAAATACTTTAATTCTAATTATGATAAACCTCACGATTTAAGTATTGTTGCAAATTATAAATTAACTAAACGTTATAGCTTTTCTGCTAACTTTTTATTTCAAACAGGAAGACCTGTTACTTATCCAATAGGTAAATATGAATTTGAAGGTGAGCAATATGTCTTTTACAGTGAGCGAAATAAATTTAGGATTCCAAACTATTACCGATTAGATTTAGGAATTAATATAGAAGGTAATCATAAAATTAAAAAATTTGCACATAGTTTTTGGAACATTTCTGTATATAATGTTTTAGGTAGAAACAATCCTCTTTCGGTATTTTTTGTTACTGAAGACGGTGGTATTAAAGCATATAAAAGTTCCGTTTTTTCTGTTCCAGTGCCCACCATAACTTATAATTTTAAATTTTAAACATGAAATTATATCCCATAAAAAAAAACAGACCACATCGTATCTTTTGGAGTCTAGTTGTCGTTCTACTTACAAATTCATGTATTGAACCTTTTGAGATTAAAACTCAAAGTTTTGAAAATGCAATTGTTGTGGAAGCTCTGATAACAAATGAATATAAAACACAGCAAATTAAACTTTCTAATTCTTTTAGTTTTGAAGATGAAGTTGTTCCTCCAGAAACAGATGCTAGTGTATATATTTCAGACGATAACGGCAATAGAATAGATTTTACTGAAACTTCAAAAAAAGGCACTTACGATTCCGAAATTCCTTTTGCTGCAGAATCAGGAAACACATACCAATTATTTATAACGACATCGGATAATAGGTCTTATCAATCAAAGGCGATAGAGATGTCAAATACTACACAAATTGAAAATGTATATGCCGAACGCAGTAGTAAATTGAAAGAAGATGGCGTTTCCATTTTTATAGATAGTCATGACGATGCCGGTAACTCAAAATATTACAGATATGAATTTGAAGAAACCTACAAAATAGTTGCTCCTGATTGGGTTTCAGAAGATTTAGTTATAGTTCCAATTATTGTAGAAGGCGAGGATGGCATCATTGATACGATACAGACTTTTGAATTTGAACTTAAAACAACAGAACAGCAAACTTGCTATAAAACAGATCTTTCTAAAGGGCTTATTCTTACCGAAACCACTGATTTATCAGAAGATCGTATAGAAAAGTTTGAAGTAAGGTTTATAAAAAGTATAAATCCAATAATATCTTACCGTTACAGCATACTTGTAAAGCAATTTGTATTATCAATTGATGCATATACTTATTATAAAACATTAAAAAAGATATCTTCCTCAGATAATGGTATTGTTCAAAATCAACCAGGTTTTCTTCAAGGGAATATAAGTTCAATAGATAATCCAGATGAAAAAGTTATAGGATTTTTTGAAGTTTCCACCGTTTCTGAAAAACGAATGTTTTTTAACTATCGAGATCTATTCGTGGATGAGGATTTACCACCATATTTTATTCCCCGTGAATATAGCACACCACTAAGGTTCGTTGTTCCATTCCAGCAAAATCAGATAAAATATGTAGGTCCAACGGATTACATTCCTAACCCCAATAACATACCTGATGATGACAATCCTGATCCAAATAGTGGTCCTTATAAATTTGTAACAGCTGCCTGTGGAGATTGTAGAATTTTAGGTAATAACGTAAAACCAGATTTTTGGTATGAATAAATATATTTACATACTATTATTTTCAATGTGCATTTGCTGCAATAAACTAAATGCTCAAAATTTTGGTAATAACACTGTTCCACAAGAAGATATTTTTTTGCATTTTAACACAAGTTTCTTCGTTACTGGAGAAAGTGTTTATTACAAATTATATTGTATAGATAAGGAGACGAAGAAATTAAGTGCAATTAGTAAAATAGCATATGTTGAGTTAATCGATAAAGATTTAAAATCTATTTTTAAACATAAAATAAGATTAGAGAATGGCGTTGGCTCCGGAGATTATTTTATCCCAACAAATATTGCATCAGGTAATTACAAGTTAATAGCATATACCCAATGGATGCGTAATTGGTCTAATAATTTCTTTGAAAATGACATTAGTATTGTCAATCCATTTCAAAAAAATCTAACTAATATTCTAACCAAAAATGACTCAACTTATAAATCAAACCACACTTTAATTGATCCATTAAAGACCATCCCTAAGGAAAACAGTACCAATAATAATTTAACGTTAACAGTTGAAAAAAACAATTACCATCTTAGAGAAAAAATTGAAATCTATGTTTTAAACGCCAATCCCATAATTAATTCAGGCAATTATTCCATTTCAGTAAATAAAATTGACTCTATTATTATTCCTAAAATGTATTCTGCCAATAATTATAAAAAATTATTTGAACATTCGGAATTAAAAACCAATACGTTTTTACCAGAATTAAGAGGTGAATTGATTAGTGGAAAAGTACTCAACGCGAACAATGAGCCTGTACAAAATAGTAAAGTGGCTATAGCTATTCCAGGTAAAAATTTTCTTTTAAAAATTGCTACAACAAATAGTGAAGGCTCTTTTTATACATATTTAAACCAATCCTATGAAAGTGATAATGCTACGTTTCAGGTACTAAATAATGAAAATCTTTATATCTCTATTGATAGGATAACCAATCTAGGTCCAAATAATTTACAATTTCCTGATTTTAGTATTAAGTCGGAAATGCGTAATACAATTCTTAATCGAAGTGTACAAAACCAAATTGAGAATTCTTATGCATCCATAAAACTAAATAAGGAAGATAGTATATTTCCAATTGCTCCTTTTTATCAATCAAAAATTACTAAGACTTATCTTCTAGATGACTATACGAGATTTTCATCTGTAAAAGAAACTGTTATAGAGATTATGCCTGAAGTATTCATTAAAAAACATAAGGATAACAGCACATTTCACATTATAATTTCAGAAGACAGATCAAATCTCGACATCTTACCAATGTTAATTATTGATGGTGTTCTAGTTCAAAACCACGAAGAATTACTAGCCTATAATCCCAATAAAATTAATAAAATACATCTCATTGGAAGTCAATATATTTATGGTAGTGAGATATATGAAGGTATAATTTCAGTTGAGACAAAAAATGGAGACTATACTACTTCGACCAGCGGTAATTATATTAAAAACGTAAATTTGTTTAAGCCATTAACAAAAAAACAATATTTTCAGCAACATTACGATGGTAATTTAAAATTTGACAGAATTCCAGATTATAGGAATATTCTATTTTGGGAACCTTATCTAACATTTCCTAAAAAAAATAATCAAATTTCCTTCTACGCATCTGACATTCCGGGATATTATTATATTAGACTAGAAGGATTCAATGAAGATGGCTCTCCTATTAGCTTACAAGAAATAATAAAAGTAAATTGAAATAATACTTATTTATTGATTTCAATTGTATTAAGAGTAGCTTTTCTATTAATTTTTTTTGTGTCAGTAAAAATAAAATTATCAATAAAATATACTTCTTTTGGCACTTCAAATTTCGTTAAATTTGGTAAGGTGGTAATTTGATCAATTACTTTTTTTTCTTTGTGCTCACTTTCAATGATTAAAATCAGCTTCTCTCCTAGTATATTATCTGGAACACCTGCCACAAAAAAACGTTGATGAATAATTTTGGATAATTTTTCCTCAATTTGCTCAGGTATTAACTTTATACCTCCAGAATTAATAACATTATCAGCACGCCCTAACCATTTAAATTCATTGTTAGAAATAATTTCAACCAAATCATTGGTAATAATTATGTTATCAGAAATTTCAGGAGCCTCAATTACCAAACATCCTCTTAAATCTTTTGAAATAGCAACCTTATCAAGAGTTTTATAATTAGAGAACTTTAAAGCGACTTCTTGCAAAGATGGATTATTTAACTCTTTTACAGCAATATGGGTAATGGTCTCTGTCATACCATAAGTAGCAAATATTTCTGTTGAAACCGATTGTAAATTTTCCAATAGCCTATTATCTACGGCACCACCACCTACAATAAGTTTTTTCACCTTATGTAAATGCTCAAGAGAATGGTGGACTTGCAGTGGCACCATAGCACAGAAATCATAAGTTCTATCAATGTGTTCTAACGGACTAGAACTTGCCTCTATCACGTCTATATGCCAACCTAAAGTCAAAGCTCTTACCAACATCATTTTTCCAGCAATGTAATCTGTAGAAAGACATAATAAAGCCACTGTATTTTCTGGTAAATCAAAAAAAGTACCAGTAGCTTTGGCACTATTTACCATATATTCCTTTTTTAATTTTATCCTTTTAGGGGTTCCTGTAGAACCAGAAGTTTGAACATATACAGTTGCATGTACATTAAACCAATCTTCTAAAAAAGTAGCAATACTTAAAGATAAACCTTTTGAAAATAAAATCAGTTCTTCCTCCGAATCAAAGGATGTTCCGTTGAGTTTAAAATTTTTATGGTAGTTATTGCTATGCATTTGATAAACACCTCTCAATCCCCTCAAGGGTATCTTTAATCGATTATAACAGGTTCTTCAACTTTGCCAAATAATTTTTCTTTCCAATTTTCCCAACCGTACTTTCTAGAAAAAATAAATAACATAATAGGATATATTACAAATACAGGTAAATATGTATTTAGACCCAATGAAGGTTCCGAAGTATCTAAATATAAAGCATCTGTCTGAAAAACAGACCAGTTGGTTGTTATCAAAAATGCCGCGATAATATTATTTGAAGCATGTAAACCTAATGCAAGTTCAGTTCCTTCATCCATTAATGTACAAATTCCATAAAGGAAACCTGTACCGATATAAAATACCATAATACCAAACCCTAATTTTTCAACTTCCGGATTCATTCCGTGTAAAAGTCCAAACGCAGTTGAAGTCACTAGTAACGGAAACCACCTATTTTTAGCTAACACTCCTAATCCTTGCATTAAATAGCCTCTGAATACCAATTCCTCAGCACTTGTTTGAAATGGTAATAATAAAAAGGAAACCAATACCAATGTAAAAAACGGAATAGGTTTAAAATTCCATACAAAATCATCTGGAGATAAATAAACACCAACTAAAGACAGTACCAAAACTGTACCTCCCCAAAGTATAAATGCAAACCAAAATCGTTTCCAATCAATTTCAGGGCGAGCTGTAATCAAGCTTTTGAAGCTACGCTTATGTAAAAACCTTACAAAAAAGTATAAAATAAAGAGAGCTACGATAAAGGTAAAAATCATCAATCCTAAAAATAAATTTTTGTCAATACCTGCTTTCATGAAATTATCCAGAGCTTCTTTTCTAAACATATCCATATCGCCATCAACAGCAAAATATCCTGTAATCATTAATGGAATACTTGCAAATTGGATACCTACAAAAATGGAAATAAATGTAAGTACATACATCCACCAATCATTTCTTCCTTTATATGCTTGTTGTATAAAATTCATCTTTCAATTTTGATTTTCAAAAATAAGAGTTAAAAACTAAACTGCCATTTTAAATTAGGGTTATAATGTAGTTGCCCATTTTTAACTTGCAAAGGTGATTCAAAATTGTTGGTAAATAATCCTCCTGTACCCAACCCTTGCGGCATTGTTGTATTTAAGCTATAGGTAAACTGAGCAATGGAATTTAGTCCAATATTACTTTCAAGTGCCGAAGTAATCCACCACAACACATTGTGTTGATTTGATATTTCAATCCAATCTTTACTCCCTTGAAAACCTCCAATTAAGCTGGGTTTTAAAATAATATATTGAGGCTTAATCGTTTCCATTAAATTTTGTTTTTCTGTTGAATTAAATACGCCTATCAACTCTTCATCTAATGCAATGGGTAAAGGTGTTTTATCGCATAGTGTTGCCATTTCTTGCCACTGCCCTGCTTTAATAGGTTGTTCAATGGAATGTAAATCAAAATCTGATAATCTATGTAACTTTTCTAATGCATTATGAGGTGTAAAAGCTCCATTTGCATCTACTCTTAACTCGATATCAGACGCTTTAAACTCTTTTCGAATAGATTTTAAAAGTTCTATTTCGGCATCAAAATCAATAGCTCCAATTTTTAATTTTAGCGTAGTGAATCCTGCCGCTAATTTTTCTATAATTTGTTGCTTCATAAAATGAGCAGTACCCATCCAAATTAAGCCATTTATGGCTATTGAAGCATTACCCTTTGTAAATTCAGAGGGGAACAATATGAATTTATTCTTATTTTGAAGTGAGCTTAACGCTTGTTCTAATCCAAATTGAATGGAAGGAAACTCTGATAAATCTTTTAATAGTATCTCCTTTTCTAAATTTATATGATTACAAAGCCATTGCAATTTTTCTTCATAATCTGGTCTATCATCTGCACTTAATCCTTTAAAAAGTCCACACTCTCCTATTCCATTTTGATCTTCTTTATTTATGAATAAAAAATAGGTTTCTTTAGTATGTAAAATACCACGAGAAGTTCCGCTTGCTTGCTTAAAATTAAGCGTATATTTTTTATAATTTGCCTTCATTTTCTGTATTAAAAACAACAAATATATACTATTTTTGTAAGGCTATTGCCCTCGTAGTTCAATGGATAGAATAGAAGTTTCCTAAACTTTAGATCCAAGTTCGATTCTTGGCGAGGGTACTAATTTCTCATAAAAATTGAGAGAGCAACAAATAGATCTAAGACTGCATTACATATCTCAAAATAGTTAAATCTCAAAGCAATTAGCATAGAGCATTTACAATTCGATTACACCACCAATTTCTAATAAAATTAAGTCTTTATCCTTATCTGCGAATTTTTTCACCGCTGCTTTATGGTCAATTTTTATATAACCAAAAGTATCGAAGTGACAACCTAAAATTTTATCACATTCCACAAAATCGGAAGCAATGATAGCACTTTCAGTACCCATAGTAAAATTATCACCAACGGGTAAAATTGCTAAATCTAGTTTTCCGATAACCATGGGAATCAGTTTCATATCATAGGTTAACGCGGTATCTCCAGCTATATAAACTTTATGGTTTGCTGTTTCTAGAACAAAGCCGGCCGGATTACCACCATAACTACCATCAGGAAAAGAACTTGTATGTATAGCATTAACCATATGTAGTTTGCCGAAATCGAATTGCCAAGTACCTCCGTGATTCATAGGGTGTCCCTTAATCCCTTTAGCTTCGAAGTGATTTACAATTTCAAAATTTGAAATAATATTAGCCCCCGTATTTTTTGCGATGGCTTCTACATCTAAAATATGATCACCATGAGCATGGGTTAGTAAAATATAGTTCGCTTTTAATGCATTAATATCGATGTTTTTAGCCAATTCATTACCTGTAATAAACGGGTCTACAATAATTGTTTTTCCTTGAGTTTCAATGCTTAAAGTAGCATGTCCGAGATACGTGATTTTCATTTTGTATATATATGAGATAATGCAATTTACAAAAAAACTGTGATTAAAATTACTTCCAATCACAGTTTCACAATATAAAAAAAGTTAAAATTTATAGTTCACTTTTACCGTAAAATTCCTACCGGGTTCAAATATTCTTCCTGAAAGCAAATCAGAATTTTGATATGAAAAATTCAGATGTTCATAATACGTTGTATCAAAAATATTTAAAACAGATGCTCCTACGGTTAAATTTTTTATCGGCACAAAACCAATACTAAAATCGAAAGTGGCAAAGTCGTTAGAGGCAGTTTCCATAAAACTTTTTGATGTTCTATTTTGAGCCGCAACAAATCTGGAATTTAAACGGGTCCAAAACTGTTCTTTTTCATACTGCAAACCAGCATGAGCAGTAAGCGGAGTTATTTGAGGCAATGGCTCGTCATATTCTTCATTTTGAGCATAAGTATAAGAAATATCTGTTGTGAATTTAAAATCTTTATTAATCTCATAGTTGAAATAAAACTCAAACCCAGATTGGGAAGCCTCATCTATATTTATAAAACGTTTTGCAAATGTAGGTTGAGCACTAGGCATGAATTTACGCGATATATTTTCGTCTACTACAGGTACAATATAGTCTATTATTAAGGAATAAAAAACACTAGCTCCAACTTCAATTTGATCAAATCTCTTGTTAAAAGAAACTTCAATTTGATTATTAATTTCAGGATCTAAATTTGGATTCCCTACGTATTCATAGGGATCAACACCTACGCTGAAATGATTAACAAAACGTTCTATCATCGAAGCTGTTCTTACCCCTCGCCCTAAGGCAATTTGTACTTGAGTATCTTCTGATTTATATTTCAGCGAAACGGTACCACTTATATTCGTTTCATTAGTATCATCAATTTCACCTCCATATAATTGTAAAAAGTCTAATTCCGCATCATTTATAGATGCATTTACAAAATCGGAACGCAATCCTGCTGTTAACGTAAAAAGATTCGTTAGTCTATACTTACCTTCAACAAAAACGCCAAAATCATTCAATTTAGAATCTTGCCATATTTTATCAGTAAATAGTTTAGGAGTTGCTAAGGTATTTCCGTTCATTATCTTAACTGTTCTTTCCCTATCTCCTTCTCTACCAATAAGGTTAGCATCTAAACCTGTATATATAAAAAGATTATCATTTGGTGTTAATACCAATTCTGTTTTCCCTCCATAAGTTGTTGAAAATACGTTTGAAGCTGCCTCCGTCACTTTATAACTAGGTCTATTTTCATTTGTCATTAAATGATCTACTTCAGAATAAAATCCTTTAAATGAAAAGGAACTAATTAGGTCTGATATATCCGTAACTTTATAATCTAATCCAGCTAAAAAGCTATCATCATAAGGAGAATCCATAGGTAATCCAGCATGTTTTATATCGCTACCAAATGACTGCCTCCAACTTAATTGAATACGTTGCTTTTCTGTTGGATTATAGCCTAATTTTACGGAATAATCTGTTGATTTAAAGGATGATGGAACAACGGTACCCTCACCATCTTCGTAATCGCCATAATCACGATACTCGCCATTCAAAGAAATATCGAATTGATCTGTTTTATAGCTAATACTTCCTCTTGTAGAAAGATTATCTCCATTAGTTTCATAACCAGCTTCAACATCACCATGAATACCATTTGCTAAGGTATTTGGATTTCTAGACACTAAGTTTACTATCCCCCCAAAGTTAGGACCAAATCGCATCGTATAAGGACCTTTCACTACTTCAATTCTTTCAATTTCATCTGAAATAATATGCGTAGTAATGGGATCCATTCTATTTGGGCACGCATTTAAAATTTTCATACCACCATCTAGCTGAATATTCAATTGTTCATACTTAAATGCTCTAAAAAATGGTTCTGAAGCATATGCTCCCCTTTTTTGAATACCAAAGCCTGGTATGTCTCTAAACAAGTCACTAACATTTCTGGGTTGTGTAGTACTTTTAACATGATCTACCACAACTTTTGATTGCGATAAATCTTTTAATACATCAGCCTCTACTATTATATTCTCTAAATTTATATGTTTTACATCTAGAGCTATAGACAACTTGCTTGTTTCAATACGAATCTCTTTTGATTCAAAGCTCAAATGCCGAATTATGAGTACATCACCAATAGCAGCATTTATGGTAAAATTTCCATCACTATCAGAATTTACAATTTCATTTGATTTCTTGATTTGAATAGAAGCATTCTCAATAGGTTTATTGGACATTGCTTCTACCACTTTTCCTTTTATTATGGTTTGTTGACACCATAAAGTGTTAGTTGATGATACTAAAAATAGTATCATTAAAAAATATGTTTTCATTAGTTTATGTTTTAGCTTTTATTAATCAATTACGCTGATTATTACCTATGAAATTTTATAATTAAAAAAAAATCATATAACAATACACCATTCTAATACAGACAATATCCTTAAAAAAAGATTCAGTATGCTGTAAAAAATTGTTTGTAAACGGAAATGGATAATTGTAATTATTTAAACTAAAAACTCTGGAGGTTGAAATTGAATTTCTATGTAATTCTTAATTTTTCCAATTTTATTTGAAAAGAAATTAAGTCGGTTTGAAAATTGAAATGTGTTTAGCTTATGATGATCATTTTCATGAGAAGTTATAGGGAATTTATCAAAATCAATTACAGGTAAGCCTGATGGTTTGTCCTGATTATCACTAGGAAGTGTCTTTTTTATTTCCTTGGCAAGATGACATTTACCATTACATTTAAGCTCCGGCTCGTCTTTATTAATACACAATACCTTGGCTATATAATCATAATTCAAATTATAGTCAATCACCGGAACAATGGGTCTAATCAATGCTCCAACGTATAAGAAGATAAAAAGATATGTATATATTAATTTCACTTATTTTCTTTAATAAAGCAAAAGTAATTATAACGACAAATATAAATAATGACTTTTATCATAAAGTTTGTGCTACACCAAAAAGTATCGAAAAGAGAAAAGTGCTTAACGCTAATTTCTTCAATTCGGGATCTAACTGTGTAGCATCTTTATTATGATATACGGTAAGTAAATGTTTGACTATCGGTATAAATGCAATTAAAAATATAAACTGCATCGGTGATTTATAATGAAGAATTGAGTAAAGTAATGCTGTTAGAAAAGCCACAATTAACAAACTATAATGATAATACTTAGCCAATTTTTCTCCCATTTTAACCACTAATGTTCTTTTACTTGCCATTGTATCTGATATGCGATCACGAAGATTATTCAAATTTAACACGCCAACACTTAACAAACCAATAGAAATGGCAGGTAGAAAAATGGACCATTGCATCTGTTTCGCATATAAAAAATAACTCCCTACAACGCTTAATAAACCAAAAAACAAAAAGACAAAGACATCTCCAAAGCCACTGTAACCATATGCCTTTTTACCCATTGTATATTTTATCGCCGCTGCGATACTTGCCAAACCTAAGAGAAGAAATAACAGAAAATAGTAGAAATTATCTTTACCAAAAGCGAAATACAACAAAACTACTGCAACAATAAAAGTAATAACTCCAGTAATTTTAATGGCATTTAACATCTCTTTCGGAGTTATAACACCACTTTGTAATGCTCTTTGTGGACCTTTTCTATCGGAATTATCAGTCCCTTTTACGCCATCTCCATAATCATTTGCAAAATTTGATAATACTTGAAACCCAATGGTAGTTACTAATGCTAAGAGACATATTTTCCAATCGAAATATCCCTGAGCATACCCTAAGAAACTCCCTACAATGATTCCTGAGAGTGACAAAGGCAATGTACGTAAACGAGCGGCTTTAAAAAAAGCAGTAGATTTTGAATTCAAGAGATTAATGATTAAAATATGGAAATTTAAGGTTCAAGAAGATTTAAGATTTGAGCTTATGGCAATACACTTAAAGCTTGCCAAAATTACAATTTCACTAAGGATCAATTACTATTTTAAATATTGTGTTTCTTCACTTAACTCTAAAGCCTCTCTAATATTTACTGGATCTCCATAAGATTGTGCAATAATAAAACAATCCGTGAAACCTAACCTTTTTAAATCCTCCTTTAAGACTATTGCTTCAGCGTAACTCACAAAATTCCCTATTGCATACTTGTTTAAATCTCCGTCAACAAATTCTTTCATATGTGCTAAGTCATCTGAAAACAACTTTGCTTTAAAATTAGCAAAAGCACCAATTTGGATACTATAAACTATTGTTTCACCAACTATCCCTTGAGCATTTTCTTTAACCTGAATTACGGCTTTTTTTGCTTCTTTTAAAGAATGTAGTGTATCGTTATCAATAAGCGATAGATTATTTTTTATTAAATATTTATTATCAAATTTATTCGTTTTTGGTAAAAAAGACCATAAAAAAAGTATTAAAGCTAATAAGCCAAATAAACCTAAAATAACTCTGTGCTTTCTTAGTATTGAATTATTCTCCTCTTCTTCTTTGAGCAGGTTGTTTAACTTATTTATGGTTTGGTTCGCTTTATCAACCTCCTCATAAATATTCACTAAGTTTTTATCTTTAATATATGGCATAATTAGTTTCGGTTTAGATTATAGATCTTGTGCATTTGCAATAAGTTCTACAATATCTAATACTTCTATATCATTTTCTTTCTCCTTGCTCTTAATCCCATCTGTCATCATTGTATTACAAAACGGACAACCTGTTGCGATAATATCAGGTTTTATCTCTAAAGCTTCTTCCGTACGTTCTACATTAATATCTTTAGTTCCTTTTTCAGGCTCTTTAAACATTTGGGCTCCACCAGCTCCACAACATAAACCATTACTTTTACAGCGTTTCATCTCAACCAATTCAACTTCTAATTTTTGAATAAGTTCTCTTGGTGCTTCATAAACACCATTGGCTCTACCTAAATAACAAGGATCATGAAAAGTGATTCGCTTTCCTTTATAAGAACCTCCTTCAATTGAAATTTTACCTTCATCTAATAAAGATTTTAAAAACTGAGTATGATGCATTACCTCATATTTACCACCTAATTGTGGATACTCATTTTTTATGGTATTAAAACAATGAGGACAAGCAGTAACTACCTTTTTAATTTCATAGGCATTCATGACCTCAATATTGGTCATGGCTTGCATTTGGAAAAGAAATTCATTTCCTGCTCGTTTTGCAGGATCTCCAGTACAACCTTCTTCTGTACCCAATACAGCAAAATTTACCTCGGCCTTATTTAAAATTTTAACAAAAGCTTTGGTGATTTTTTTTGCTCTATCATCAAAACTACCTGCACATCCTACCCAAAATAAAACTTCAGGTTGTATGCCTTTAGCTGTCAGTTCAGCCATGGTAGGTACATTCATAATACACTATTTAGAGTTACTAAACCTTAATATCCAAGTAAAATATATTCTTAGAAATTAAGAGTTATTTTTTTAATTTTTCCCGTCATCCAAAACTTGAATGATTATTGTTTTATCTAACAAATCAGTGAATTTTATTCTTCACTGATCCGCTTTTTTTTGTAAAATGAATTAGCTATTCGCTAATTTTCATCTTTCCAATTTAATCTATCTAATTGATTATATTGCCATGGGGCTGCATTATTTTCGATGTTAGTCATCATTACATTCAATTCTTGTGGAGCAGCTGATTTCTCCATTACTTTGAATCTTCGCATATCAATAATAATTGATAAAGGGTCAATATTTACAGGACATTCCTCTACACATGCGTTACATGAGGTGCACGCCCAAATTTCTTCATCAGAAATTGTTGTAAATAGATTTTTATCATCCAACTTAAATTCACCATTAGTATCAATATTCTTACCCACCTCTTCTAACCTATCTCTAGTCTTCATCATAATCGCTCTAGGCGACAATTCTTTACCTGTAATATTAGCAGGGCATACGGAAGTACATCTACCACATTCCGTACAGGTGTAAGCATTTAACAACTGAACCCAATTTAAATCAAAAACATCTTCAGCTCCAAATTTTTCTGGCATACTATCATCATTACTCTCACTTTCATCTGGTGCCGCAAAAGGATCTGCATTCGGGTCTAACATCATCTTAACTTCATCTGTAACCGATTGTAAGTTATCAAATTCTCCTAAAGGATTCAAATTAGCATAATAAGTATTAGGAAAAGCCAATAAAATATGTAAATGCTTTGAATAGTATAAATAATTCAAGAAAACTAAAATTCCAGCGATATGCAGCCACCAAGTAGTTCTCTCTATAATATGTAATGTTTCAAGGTTAAAACCACTAAATAAAGGTGCTATAAACTGACTGACAACATTTCCAGAATTCGCTTGCTGAAAAGCAGTATCAGCAGCATTCATAGTTAAAAATAATGTCATCAATATTATTTCAAAATACAAAATGTATAAGGCATCATTTTTCGGGAAGCCTTTCATTTCTTTATTCCAAAATCTAGGAATACGAATAACCATTCTACGAATCCAAAAAATAATAACTGAAATTAAAACTAAAAGAGCCAGAATTTCAAAAGTTCCAATTAACACTCCGTAAAAGCCGCCTAAAAATGATAAAACCCTGTGCGTACCAAAAAGACCATCAATAATAATCTCTATAACTTCAATATTTATAATGATAAAGCCTACATAAACGATGATGTGAAGAATTCCTGCAATAGGACGTCTTACCATTTTAGATTGCCCTAAAGCAATATTTATCATATTCTTTAGGCGTAAACTAGAATTATCTGTTCTATCAACGGCTTTGCCCAATTTAATATTACGCACTAATTTTCTTACGTTTTTAGCAAAAAAACCAATACCAATAATTAATAAAATGGCAAAAAGTATGTTAGGTAAGTACTGCACTTAGATCGTAATGTTGTTTTATATATTTCTATTTTTAGATTTAAAATGTCAAAAACACAAGTGCACAATTTCGATAAACTGATATATTATAACATCAAGTTTAAAGATTAAAATATTGAATATCAACACCGTAAGCGTTGACTGCTCATGTATTCAACATGTAGTAAAACTAATGAATAATAATTACGATATATAGTTTACTACCAATTAGTTATTAACCATGTCTTAACAACTTTAAGTTGCCATCAATTAGCATACTATATAAAAGGGAAATTTAAGCTCTTAGGCGATTGAAATTAGCAAAATTTATTGCTTAATTTCTTCAACTTCGGGGGTATAAGCTTTTGCTTTTTTTCCAAATAATGAAAAATGAACAAATCTTTTCGGATTAACTTTTAGCTCAAAAAGTAATTCTTCCATTTCTTTTGAAGCCGCCTCCAGATTATTATATAAACCTTCATCTTTAAGTAATTTACCTATAGAACCATTACCATCTTCAATATTTGTTAGAATACCGTTAAATTTAGTAATAGTACCTTGTAATTTCTGAACGGTCTGTTTAATTTGAGATTGATTTAACGAATCTGTTAAACTAACCAAATTATGAGATGCCAAGGTGGCATTTGTTAAAATAGAATCTACTTTACCATTTTCCGCCAACATATTATCTAACGATCTTGAGGCCGTTTTAAATGTAGATAATATTGAATTTAAAGAAGTAATAGCTTCTTTTATTTCTAACTGTTTTTTAGGATTGAGAATAGCATTAACACCTATCAAAAGTGTATCAGCATTAGTTAAAAAACTTGCTACCTTAGCCTGTAATGGTGCAATTTGATCATTTACAGCACCTAATAAACCTGCCTCTATATTACCTTTTAGTGTGTCTCCAGAAACAGCATTACGACCATCAAATGCGGGAAGTATTTTTATGGACTTACCACTTATAAAGTCGGGACTATAAATTTCGGCAATACTATTATTAGTAAATGCAAAATCATTCTCTAAAGAAAAATTAACGACAAGTACTCCTACTTTTTTAGGATGAAAATAAATACGATCAACTACACCAACCTTTAATCCATTAATAGTTACTGGAGCTGAAACTGAAAGTCCTTGAACATTTTCATATTCTACATAAAACTTTCTACCACTCTCAAAAAGATTATTTCCTTTTATAAAATTAAACCCCCAAACAAAAAGTGCAATGGTAAGCACTGCAATTATTCCTGTTTTTAATTCTCTAGAAATTTTAACCATAAATTATTTAATAAGAAGCAATATTACTAATTATTTCCGTGAGTAGAAAGTTAAGCATCAATTTTTACTTCAATGCTAAGGCATCCTTTACTGAAATCTTTTTCTCATTTTTAAAGGCTACAATAAATGCCCCTTTATATCCTTTCGCTTTTGCTTCTGTTCTTAAAGCCACTGCTTTGTTGTAATCAGAGGTTAGTCCATAATAATATTTATGATGTGCCCCCACTCTTACTCTTTCTATACCTTTTAAACCTTTAAAGTTATAAGACGCTGTAGCTACTTTTTTGGTACTTGAAGAAATTTGAACTTTAAAATCAACCCCTTTAACAATTCTAGTTTTAGGAGTTGTATCTACTTTTGGCTTCTCCTTTGGTTTCACTTCAACAACCGTATTGGCATCAATTTGTTTTTTATATGATTTAATGGCTTTAAAAATTGATGTAGCCATTTCTTGTTGTCCCTTTTTGGAATTTAAATAGGCCCCTTCTGCCTTATTAGTTAAAAATCCAGTTTCTACCAAAACGCTTGGCATAAATGTATTTCTCAATACTAAAAAACCAGCTTGCTTCACCAGTCTATCTTTCCGTTTCAAATCGCCTGTAAAATTATTTTGAATCAAACTAGCTAATGCCAAACTTTGATCTAGAAATTCCTCTTGCATTAAGGTTAATCCAATAACTGACTCTGGTGCATTAGGATCAAAACCATCATAATTTTCTTTATAATTATCTTCTAATAAGATAACTGAGTTCTCTTTTTTAGCAATCTCAAAATTTCTATCATTTTCATGTAATCCTAACACAAAAGTACCTGCACCATAGGCCGATGATTTACCAAATGCATCACAATGAATAGAAACAAATAAATCTGCTTTTGATTTCTGTGCTATCTTACCTCGTTGATTCAATTCGATAAAAGTATCATCATCACGCGTGTAGATAACCTCAAAACTTTCATCAGATTTTAACAGCTTACCTACTTCTAAGGCTATTTTCAAGACAATATCTTTTTCAAAATATCCATTCCCCAAATTCCCAGGATCTGTACCTCCATGACCAGCATCTATAACTACTTTAAACTTTTTTTGAGCAGAAACAGTATTGGCTTGTAGTATTAGGAAAAAAGTAAATGACAACAAAAAAAACTTTTTAATCGTTGCTTTAAACAAAGGAGTATTCATAAAATTATTAATTATTAACTATTCTTTAGCTTATACCACTTAAAAAATATATGTAAGTTTGTAGTTTCAAAAACTAAGCCAAATTTAACGTTTACAAAAATACTATTTATAGCATTGCAATCAAATTTTAAGTATATAGTTTTTGTTTTCCTTTTTTTAGGGACAGGTTGCCTATTTGTAAACGCTCAAAACACAACCCAAAAGAGAGATTCTCTTGAACCTGTAAAAAATACAATCATAGGTTTAAAAGGGTTTTCAATTAACGACAGTATTCAACTTCCTGATGCGGCTACCTTAAAAGCAATAGATACGACCAGAATAGATTCTTTTAAACCCAAAGAGTATTTAGATGATTCTATTCTAAAAAAAGCTTCCGATTATATTAAAAATGACTTTGAAAATAAAACCGCAATTTTATATAATAATGCCCAAATATTATATCAAGATATTGATTTACAAGCTGGGATTATAAAGATTGATTATGATAAAAATTTAGCCTACGCCAAGGGAATAATTGATAGTAGTGGTGCTTATACCCAAAAACCACAATTTAAACAGGCGGGTCAAGAAAGTGAACAAGATTCTTTGATTTATAATTTTAAAAATGAAAAAGCAATTATTTACAATACTAAAACCGTTCAAGAAGGTGTCATTGTTAGAGGTGAAATTACTAAAAGAGAAAACGACTCGGTATTTTATTTAGATAGAGCTCATTTTACAACATCTACTAAAGACAAACCTGATTACGAAATTATTACCAGAAACATCAAATTAGTTCCAGGTAAAAAGATTGTAGGTGGTCTTTCTCAATTAAAATTAGCAGATGTACCCACACCAGCTATATTACCTTTCTTTTATGTACCATTGACCAAAGAGCGATCTGTCTCTGGTTTTTTAATTCCTACTTATGGAGAAAATAGCAGTCAAGGTTTTTTTCTTCAAAATGGTGGCTATTATTTTGCCATTAGTGACTATGTTGATCTTGCTGTTTTAGGTGACGTATACACCAATGGTAGTTGGGGAATGCGATTTGAGTCTAATTATGCGGTCAGGTATCGTTTCTCAGGGAATTTCAACTTACGCTTTGAAAATTTAATAACAGGACAACGGGGGTTTAGTACTTTTAATAAAAGAAATAATTTTTATTTACGTTGGTCACATAGCCCGTCACAACAAGCCTCTCCTAATTCTCGATTTTCAGTTTCGGTTAATTTAGGGAGCAGTCAGTATTTTAGAGAATCATTAAATGAATATAATATTGGTCAGACTGTAACAAATACATTTAATTCCTCAATAAATTTTTACAAAAAATTTGTAGGTACACCTTTCAATATGAATATTGCCATGACGCATAGTCAAAATACAAATACGGAAAAAATTGATATGACCTTACCGTCATTGCAGATTGGAATGGACAGAATTTATCCCTTTGCTCCTAAATCAGGTGCAAAGAAAAACCCTATTCAAAGTCTTGGTTTAAGTTATAGTTTTGATGCTCAGAATAGAATTTCTACAGATGATGATAATTTTTTAAAATCTGACATGTTTAAAGACGCTCGTTCTGGAGCAAAACATACCGTTTCTGCTAGCACTAACATGAAAGCTCTTAAGTACATAACGCTTTCGCCATCTGCAAATTACAATGAAGTTTGGTATTTAAAAACAGTAGAACAAAGATATAATGCCGAGTTAGATGAAATAGAAAAAGACACTGTAAATCAATTTGATGCTTTTAGAGAGTACTCCGCTGGTGTTTCAGCTTCTACAACCCTTTACGGGATGTTTAATTTCAAAAAAGGAAGGTTACAGGCCATTCGTCATGTAATGCGTCCTTCCATTTCATTTAATTACCGACCCGACTTTAGTAATTTTTACGATGAAGTACAACAAAGTGAAGATGATGATGATTTTATAGAATACAGTCGTTTTGATGGAGGTATTTATGGTTCACCTTCTAGGGGATTATCGAGTAGCATTGGCCTTAGCCTTAACAACACCTTCGAAGCTAAAATGATGTCAAAGGATTCTACAGCTACAGAACCTGAAAAGATTAAATTATTAAACAATTTGAATTTTTCGACAAGTTATAACATTGCCGCTGATTCTTTAAATTGGAGTCCCGTTAGAATGACCGCTGGTACAACCATATTAGACAATAAGTTAAGTTTGAATGCAAGTGCTACATTAGACCCATATGCGTTAAATGCAAGTGGTAGAAGAATTAACACGTATAATATAAATAATGACGGTAGTTTATTTAGGCTTACTCAAGCGAATATGTCTGCCAGTTATTCTATATCTAGTGATATATTTAATAAAAAAGATTCAAAAACGGATAAAAAACAGCCTCCCAAAGGAAATAAGGGAGATGAGGATAGCTTATTCGGAAGTGATATAACTACTAGAAACGTTAAGGATGACCAAGAAGAAAGTAAAACCAAGGTAGCAAATCTATATGGAGCCACACTGCCATGGACTTTAAGCCTTAGATATAATGTAGGGTATTCAAATTCAACTAGGCAAAATGAGCTTTCAAATAACTCACTGCAATTTTCAGGTAACATTGAATTATCACCTAAATGGAGTGTTGGACTTTCTTCTGGGTACGATTTTAAAAATAGAGGAGTTACGTATACAAACTTAAGTTTTGAACGTGACTTAGACAGTTGGCGTATGAGTTTTAACTGGGTGCCTTTTGGTAATAGTACAACCTATTATTTCTTTATTGGTATCAAATCTTCTGTACTTAGTGATATAAAATATGATAAGCGAAAAGTGGCAGATCAACGTTTGTTTTAATAAACTTCACTTTTTCCAAGTATAACGTCTTTCTATAGTAAAAAATAAAAGACTCTTTAGTTATAATACTGAAACTTGGCTTTGTTATAAAAAAAATAACGACCTTAGATTAAAATTAGTTATAAAAACCAACAAACATTTTTAAACTATATTTAAATAAAAAACAAAAATTTTAATTGAAAATTATTCCTAGCATATCATTTGACAGTAGCGTAGGAGCCTCTGATATTGAGATCCTTCGTTTAGCTGAAGTGTTTTCACGTATTGAGAAAAATCCGAACCATAATCCGATGAAACCTCATCGAATTTCGTTTTTTGCATTGCTAATTGTTACTGAAGGCGAAGGAAAACATGAAGTTGATTTAAAGAATTACAACATTAAAAAAAACTCCGTAATAAAAATTGCTAAAGGTCAAGTACATGCTTTTCAGTCTAATTATAAGTACGACGGTTACTTAGTCATATTTACTGAAGATTTTATTCTGAAATATTTTTCAAAATCATCAGTCGAATTCATTTCACATTTATACAACTATCATATATCGAAACCACTAGTTAAAAACAGTACGTTTAATGATTTTTTTTTGGAACAACTCACTAAAGAACTTCAAAGTAAAAATACATATGCTCATAAAGAAATAGTTGCAAAAATTCTTGAAATTTATTTATTGCGGTTAGAACGTCTGTCTCATAAACCGCCTATTGAAAAGATAAATAAAAACCATCAAATACTCTTCCTTAATTTTAAAAACCTTGTAGAAAAAAACTACTCCAAAACCCGAAATGTAAAAGATTATGCAAATATGTTATCTATTTCTGCAAAGCACTTGAATTCAATGGTAAAGCAATTTACCCTAAATACAGCGAAGCATTTTATAGATAGTTTTGTAATCCTAGAAATAAAAAGAGCCATTGTAAGTACCGATAACAGCTTAAAAGAAATAGGATACGCAACTGGTTTTGATGAAGTTACAAATTTCACTAAATTCTTTAAAAAACATAATAATATCACTCCAAAACAATTCAGAGCTTCATTATAAGGAATTCAAGCTCACATTTACCATTTTTATACTAAGATTGACCTGTCTCATTCTTCTATAAAGTTCCAACTTTGCATCGAACTTTAAAAGTAAGAAAAATGAAAAGAAAATTAATCACATTTATGTACCTCTCATTATTTAGCGTATGGCTTAGTTTTGCTCAAGGCAGTTCTACCGAAGAAAATAAATTTCATTTTGGAGAAGCTGAACATTTTTTAGAAGGATACACCATGAATTTTCAGTATCAAAATAGTACTGCTATCCACATGGAATTTAAAGAAGGAAAAGCCAAATATGAATGGATTTCTGGACCAGCAAAAGGAAATGGAAATAAAAATATACCCTACCGTTCTCTTAAAATCGGCAATAATCTTTATTTAGTCAATTGGCATGAAACAGGTATAAAAGACTATTTAACAATTGTTTTTGACTTTGAAAAAATGGTTGTTCATAGTTCTATTATTATAGGTTATGAAAATAAGCCTGAAAGAACTTTAAAGACGGTATTTAGAAGTGGAATTATAGATCATTTAATAAAAAATGAATAATGACATTGCTTTATAATTATTTCGGATCAGAAAAAGACTTTTTTAAATTTATAGGAAATTGAAAACTAAAGGTTTCATATTAACCATTTTAAATCGCATTTGGATATAATTTTAACGAACTATTTACCTCAACTTTGTAAGGCATTGAAAAAAGAAAATTATGATAATTGAACCACTCAATCAAATAGAGAATACCATAAATACTTTATTTAAAGACACTGAAAAAGATCAGTTTAAAATAATGAAAGGTCTGGCTAAAAGTGCATTTAGACCAATTAAACCTGAGGACTTTAAAGATGTATATCTTTCTATTACAAAAAAACAAGGTGAATTTTTAAAAGAAGTTATTATTGAAAATAAATTAAAAAATATTATTGAATTTGGAACTTCATTCGGTATCTCAACTTTATTTCTCGCACAGGGTGCACTAGTAACTAACGGTAAAATAATTACTACAGAATTAATAGCCTCTAAAGCAAAAACTGCTCTTAGTAATTTTAAATCTGCTGGCGTAAATAGCATTATTGAAATTAGAATTGGTGACGCCATGGAAACTTTAAAAAATTATATGGAGCCAATAGATTTGTTATTCTTAGATGGATGGAAAGATCTTTACTTACCGTTATTCCAAATGCTTGAACCAAATTTTAACAAAAACACTATAATTTATGTGGATAATGCAGACATGAAGGAATCACAGACGTTTTTAAAGGTAATATCAAAAATGAAAAAATATGAATCCGATTTAAAATTTGATGGTAAAGTGGCATTAATAACTACTAAAAAATAAAATTATGAGTGAAGTAGCAAATTGCCCAACCTGTGGCAGTAAATCAAAAGTGAAAGTAAAGGGTGGAACAACAACCTATCAGGTTGTTCAAGATATAGAAGCTTTTAAAAAAATTGGTCAATTAAAAAGAGCCATGGAAAAATACAAAACAAAAGCAGAACAATTTGAAAAAGAATTGGAAGAATTAAAAAAAACAAAACAACATGAACTTCCTTAAAAAGAATTATGGATGGATGATAGTTACATTAATAGCAATATTACCATTGTTTATAATTATAAACATGATTAATATTGATTTTTCTAATGGCTTAACTATTACTTTAATTGAGAGTGCCGCTAGCGATGGTAAAACGACCTTGGAGATGTTATATCATATCTCAGGTGAATTTGCAATAAGATGGATGACTGCTGTATTATCATGTACACCATTTTTCATTTTATTTGGAATAAACAACCTATATGTACGTCAATCTATGGGTATTGCCACTGCGGTTTGGAGCTTTATTCATTTTGTCATTTTTTTGGTGGCAGAAGGCTTTTTAGAAACATTTACTCAAGTAAATTACATTGCCGGATTTATTGCAATTTTAATTCTAATCCCTTTGTTCTTTACATCTAATAAAAAATCTATGAGACGTCTCAAAAAAAATTGGAAAAAACTACAACGACTAGCTTACGTAGCCATTTCTCTGAGTTTATTACATATAGTTCTATTAGATAAAACATGGTTAATATACGCCGTCATTGTCGGTTTAGGTTTTATTATTAGAATACCAGTTGTAAAAGATAAATTCATAAAGCTACGTTTAAATAAAACGCGTAATAAATTAAGTATTCAATAACATAAAAATTTAATAATATGAAAATAGCAGTAACATCAGCAAGTGGAAAATTAGGAGCTTCAATTGTTGAGCACTTAATTGATGAAATTGGAAAAGAACAAGTAATTGGAATCGCCAGAACACCTGAAAAAGCTCAATATTTAGGTGTAGAAATTAGACAAGGCGATTATAATAATAGACAAGATTTTGATGCAGCATTAAAAGGTGTTGATGCTGTACTTTTAGTTTCAGGAATGGATGAGCCACAAAAAAGAATTGTACAACACAGACATGTAATTGAAGCCGCAAAAGCGAATGGTGTAAAAAAAATAGTATATACAAGTATCATTGGAGCAGAAGAAAATA